>NZ_JARAMH010000008.1:0-198208 GCF_029524215.1 Kocuria oceani
CCCCCACCCGGACCACCGGACATCCCGACGAGAAGACAGCGGAGGCACCCGTGACCGACTCCTGCCCGGTGGCGTTCTTCGTCTCCGACAGCACCGGCATCACCGCCGAGACCCTCGGCAACACCCTCATCACCCAGTTCCCGGCCCAGCGCTTCGAACGCCACACCGTGCCCTTCCTCACCACCGCCGACCACGCCCACCAGGTCGCGGCCCGGATCACCACCGCTGCGGAAACCGGGCGCACCACCGTGGTGTTCTCCACCGTCGTGGACCCGCACCTGCGCGGCATCCTCGAGGCTGGCGCCGGATACTTCGTGGACCTCTTCGGCTCCCACATCCACCAGCTCGAAGCCGCCCTGCACACCACCGCGAACCCTCAACCCGGCAGGGCCCACGGGCTCGGCGACGCCATCCGCTACCATTCGCGGATGACAGCCGTCGAGTACGCCATGGAACACGACGACGGGCAATCCATCCGCGCCCTGGAACGGGCCGATCTGATCCTCATCGCCCCCTCACGCTGCGGCAAGACCCCCACCAGCATGTACCTCGCCCTGCAGCACGGCATCCGCACCGCGAACTTCCCCCTAGTCGACGAAGACTTCGCCCACCGGTCCCTGCCGGCACCCATCGCCGCCTACGCGACCAAGTGCTTCGGACTCACCTCCCAACCCCTGCGACTGAGCCAGGTCCGCCAGGAAAGACGCCCGGGCACCATCTACGCCTCCCTGCCCCAATGCACCTGGGAACTGCGCAACGCCCAGCAGATGTACGCCCTCAACGACATCCCCCACCTCAACTCAGCCTTCATGTCCGTGGAAGAAATTTCCGCCACGATCCTCCAGAGAATGGATCTCCAAGAAACCGGCACCGGCTGAGAATTCTCGGATCCACCGGAGCTGTCGATGCGGGAGCAGATGGCCGCCCATGCCCTGGGGCTGAACCTCGCCTCCCTGGTGTTCGCCATCGTGTACGCGGCCGACCACGACACCTCGGAGGCCTTGGAGGACGCGGTGGCCACGGTCCCGCACATCATCCAGGCGCAGCGGCTGCTCGGGGATCCCGACCGTCTTCTGCACGTGGTGGCCGCGGAGCTGGCGGCCCTCCAGGGCCTCTACGACGACCACCTGACCACTTTGCCCGGGGTGCAGCGGTTGAGCTCCACTCTGGTGATGAAGAACGTCGTCCAGGACCGGCCCCTGCCCCTGTGATCCGCCTGAGAGGCAGGGGCAGTGAGATGGTCCAGGCAATGCCTCGGTCCCCGAACGCACTATGCGCCGGGGACCGAGAGGAGTGCTGCACGCAGTGATGACGGGTCAAAGTTGGCCAGTCGGGGTGTCGGTGGGGCGGTCAGGTCTCTCGGATCAGGGTGTTGTTCTTGGTCTCGCGCATGAGGATCCCGGTGACCAGGGTGATGCCGGCAACGCCGATGAGGTAGTAGAGGAACCAGTCCTGGTGGCCGGCTTGTCCGAGTGCGGCGTTGATGTAGGGAGCGGTTCCGCCGAAGATGGCGGTCGCGAAGGAGAGCGGGCCTGCGACACCGGCTGCGCGGACTTTGGTGGGGAACACCTCGGCCCAGACCGCCCCGTTGACACCGAACAGCAGCGCCAAAGCGGTCAGCGAGGCCAGCATGGCCAGCAGCAGCCGCCCGAAGCTGCCGTCGACCAGGTTGTAGATCGGAATGGTCAGGACGATGAAGGCTACGCCAAAGGCGATGACCAACGGCTTGCGGCCGATGCGGTCGCCCAGCCATCCGGCGCCCAGGACGGCGCCGAGGAAGAAGGCTTGGGCGATGAGGCTGGCCGTCAGTGCGCTGGAAGGATCCTGTCCGTGCTGAATCTGGGCGTAGGTCGGCATGTAGATCAGCCAGGTGTAGAACATGACCGAGCCTCCCGCGGAGAGCCCGAAGACGATGAGCATCGCACGCCAGTGATGCAGCAAGCCCCGCTTGGGTCCCGCCGGTGCAGCGTTGTGCTCGTCGGATCGCTGGGTCGGGGTCTGCTGGGAGGCTTCTTCGAAGGCATCGGTCTCGGTCAGCCGGCGCCGCAGGTAGAGGGCGTACAGGCCCAGGGTGCCGCCGATACCGAAAGCGATGCGCCACCCCCACTCGCCCACCTGCGCCTGGGACAGGGTGGAGGTGAGGATGAGCCCGGTGATGGTGGCCAGCATGGTGCCGAGCACGACGCTGACCCAGGACGTGCTGCCGAACAGTGCACGCCGACCGTGCGGGGCCCGCTCCACCAGGTAGGTCACGGAGGTGCCCATCTCACCGCCGTGGGCCAGGCCCTGCAGCAGCCGGGCGACGAGCAGGATCACCGAGGCGAGAAGTCCCACCGAGGCGTAGGTGGGGGCGATGGCGATGACCAGGCTGCCGAGGGCGGTGAGCATCATGGCCACGGTCAGGGCTTTGCGGCGCCCGGCACGGTCGGCGTAGGCGCCGAAGAGGATGCCGCCCAGCGGTCGGGTGACGAATCCGACGGCGAACACCGCCAGGGTGGCCAGCAGGGCCGAGGCGGGGTTGTCCGGCTGGAAGAACTGGACGGCGAAGTACGGGGCGAAGATGGAGTAGATCGTCCAGTCGTACCACTCCAGGGTGTTGCCGAAGTTGACGGCGATGAGGTCTTTGATCCGTCGGCTCTTGGTCTCAGCGGTCGCACTCGAGGCCGAGGAGGACGTGGCGGGCGCCTGGGCCTGGTTCGTCTGGCTCATGCTGCTCGTCCCTCCAAGCCCATCTGCGCCTCACGGTCGGCGCCGGGGACCCGCATCTCGAAGGTCTCGCGCACCACGGTGTAGTCGAAGTACCCGAGCCGGGCGATCGGCTCGATTTTCTGGATGTCCAGGCGTCCGTCGACGGTGATGACCGCATCGTCGATGTGCACGGTCTCCACGGTCGCGAAGATGACGTCGACCGTCCCGACGGCTGAGGCACCGGGAATGTGGTGGGTGGAGTGGTACTTGCACTCGAACTTCACCGGGCTCTCCTGCACCATCGGCACCGGGTAGTTCTCCGCGTAGCTGCGGGTGATCCCCAGGTGGTCGAACTCGCTCTCCTCCGGGCTCAGGGCCATGGCGCTGAGGTTGACGGCTTCGCGCAGCGGGTAGGTCGCCATGTTCCACACGAACCATCCGGTGGTCTCGGCGTTGATCACGGTGTCCTTCCGGCGCCCGTCGGGGTATTGGTTGGCCGAGAACATCACCATCGGGGGGTCGAAGGTGAGGTTCTGCCACTGGCTGTACGGGGCGATGTTCTCCACCCCGTCCGTGCTCACGCTGGAGAGCCATCCGATGGGTCGGGGCACGGTGCAGCTCTTGAAAGGCGAGTAGGGCAAGGGACTTGCCTCAGTGGCCGGACGGTACTTCACGGGATCCTCCAGGTGATGGGTCTCACAGCAACACCTCGATCGTAAGGCGTATATAGGGCGTATATCAAGAGTATGTGGCTGTCTATTGTGTACTCTGGCGTCGAAAGGACGTGAAATGACGAAGGCTGATGAGGCGTACGTTCTGCTGGCCGAGATGATCGAAACGGGCCGGTTGGAGCCGGGTGCGTTCCACACGGAGGCCGGGCTGGTGGAGGAACTCGGCCTGGGGCGAACCCCGTTGCGGGAAGCGGTGCAGCGTCTTGACCGTGACCATCTGGTGCGCATCCGACCCGGTCGGGGAATCGAGATTCCCTCCAACTCGGTCGAGGAGCAGCTGCGCCGCTTGGAGGTGCGCCGGGTCACGGAGGCTCTGGCGGTGGCGTTGGCCTGTGAACGGGCGACCGTGGCGGAACTGGCCGGCATCCAGGCGTTGGCCGAGGAGCTGGAAGGCATCCAAGAGCTGGAGACCTACGTGGGGGTCGTGCGCGGTACGCATCGGATGTTGTGCGCGGCAGCACACAACGAGTATCTGGCCGATGCGATGACCCCGTTGCAGGGCCTGTCCCGCCGGTTCTGGATGGCCCATATCCTCGACGGGGCCCGGGAGGTCACCGCGGGCAAGGAACTGCACCTGCAGCTGTTGCGGGCGATCCTGGCCCGCGATGTGGAAGCCGCGCGGGAGGCGTCGATCCAGCTCAACGACTACTTGGTCCAGTTCGCCCTGGGTGTCGCCACCCGCAACGCACGACTGGGCAGCGCGGGATTCGCACGATAGCGACAATGCCGGTGGAGATCCCCCACGGACCGGGCATGTCCACGGGCCCGTCCCGGCCTGATGCGCCCCGGTGCGCATCAGGCCGGGCGGAAGCGGTGCTGGCCTCAGTCGGTTTCCGGGCCGCTGCAGTAGGGGCAGGCACTGTCCTCCCTGCAGGCCGGCGGCACGCCCACCAGTGATTCCGGGTGGAGCAGGGGAGTGGTCTCGGGTTCTGCCAAGGCGGTCATGGTTGTTCCTTCCGACAATGCCCAGGGTGTGTGGTGGACCCGCGACCGGGTTTCAGGTCGCAGAGGCGGCTGCTGCGGATCAGGGGTAGAGGCCGCGGGTGAGGTGGGCGTCGGCCACCCGTTGGACGGCGGTGACCGTTGCCGCTTCCCTGAGTGTGAGGTCGTGCTCCTGGCTGGAGCGCAACAGGCCGTGCCAGGCGGTGAGCATGCGAGTCTCCAGGCGGTCGTCGACTTCTTGCTGGGACCACCAGTAGGCCTGGTTGCCCTGGACCCATTCGAAGTAGGAGACGATCACCCCGCCGGCGTTGGCGAGGATGTCGGGCACGACCAGCACGTCGGCCTCGGCGAGGATGCGGTCGGCTTCGGCGGTGGTGGGGCCGTTGGCGCCTTCGACGACGATCCGGGCCCGGACGTTCGGGGCGTTCTCGGCGGTGAGCACGCCTTCCACCGCGGCGGGCACCAGCAGGTCCACGTCCAGTTCCAGCAGGTCCTGGGGGGCCAGCGGGTCGGTGCCGGGGCAACCGACCACGCTGCCGGTCTGCCGGGTGTGGGCGGCCAAAACGTCGTGGTCGAGTCCGCTCGAGCGGTACACCGCTCCGTACTGATCGGAGACCGCCTGGACCCTCACTCCGGCTTCGGCGAGGAACTCGACCGCGCCCGCGCCGACCTTGCCGAAGCCCTGCACCGCGGCGGTAGCTCGGGCGGGGGTGAGCCCACGGTGCTCCAGGGCGGCCAGGGCGATGTGGACGACCCCTGCCGAGGTGGCTGAGGAACGGCCCAGGGATCCACCGAGGGAGACGGGCTTGCCGGTGACGATGGCCGGGGCGGTGTAGCCGACGTTGACCGAGTAGGTGTCGGTGATCCAAGCCATGGTCTGCTCATCGGTGCCGATGTCGGGGGCGGGGATGTCCTTTTCGGGGCCGATGATCGGCAGGATCTCGGAGGTGTAGCGGCGCGTGACGCGCTCGAGCTCCCCGGCGGAGTAGTGGCGGGGGTCGATGGTGATCCCGCCCTTGGCCCCGCCGTAGGGAACATCGAGCAGGGCGCACTTCCAGGTCATCCACATCGCCAGGGCGCGAACCTCGTCCAGGTCCACGGCCGGGGAGTAGCGCAGCCCGCCCTTGGCCGGGCCGCGGGAGAAATTGTGCTGGACCCGGTAACCGCGCAGCACCTCGGTCTGCCCGGTGTCGCGGCGCAGCGGGATGGACACGGTCAGCTCCCGGCGCGCGGTGGCCAGCAGCTGGTGCAGACCGGTGTCGTAGCCGAGGGTGGCGATGGCGGTGGCCAGCTGGGCCTGGGCGGTTTCCAAGGCGGAGGGTCCGACCGTGATGAGGGGGGCGGTGTCGGTGACAGTCATGGCAGTGCTGGGTCTTCCTGTGGTGGGCGTGGCCTCGGGGTGGGCGCTAGGTGGGTAGGTCAGAGCAGCAGGCGCACGAGCGGGGTGGCGATGAGGATGGTCAGGGCCACGCGCTCGAACCAGATGATCACCAGGTGCCCCAGCGGGACCGGGATGTCGGTGGCCAGAATGGAGGGGACCAGGGCGGAGAAGAAGATGATCGCCGACACGCACACGATGGCGATGACCATGCGCAGCACCAGTGATTCCTCCCCGGCCACGATGGTGGCCGGCAGGAACATCTCGGCAATCCCGGTGGCGGAGGCCTTCCCGGCCAGCAGCGGCTCGGGCAGACCCACCACCCAGGCGAAGGGGGCGAAGAGGTAGCCGACCCAGTCGAAGACGGGGGTGTAGCGGGCCAGCACCAGCCCCAGCAGCCCGATGGAAAGGATCGAGGGGAGGATGGCCATGGCCATCTTGAACCCGTCACGGACGTTCTCGGCGATGTTGCGCCCCAGCGAGGGGGCCGCGTGCAGGGTGGTGCGGGCCTCAGACCAGGCGTAGCGGAAGCGGTTGCCGGTGACCTTCTCCTCGGGCTGGTGCTCCACACCGGGGAAGGGGGTGTCCGGAATACGGCTCAGGGGAGGGATCCGCACGGTGATGGCGGTGACGATGAAGGTCACGACCAGCGCCAGCCAGAAGTACATCAACCAGTGCTCCATCAGGCCCAGGGTCTTGGCGACGATGACCATGAAGCTGGCCGAGACCGTGGAGAAACCGGTGGCGATGATCGCCGCCTCCCGGCTGGTGTAGCGGCCCTCACGGTAGACCCGGTTGGTCAGCAGCAGGGCCAGGGAGTAGCTGCCCACGAAGGAGGCCACCGCGTCGATCGCTGAGCGTCCCGGGGTGCGCCACAGCGGGCGCATGACGGGCTGGAGGAAGACCCCGACGAACTCCATCAGCCCGTAGCCGATGAGCAGGGCCAGGAAGATCGCCCCGATGGGCACGATCAGTCCCACCGGGATGACCAAGGCGTTGAAGAGGAAGGGCCCCATGTCCTCGGCCATCAACCAGGCCGGGCCGGCTCCGGTCACCAGGGCCACACCCACGGCGAGCCCGACCACGTTGAGCAGCGCGAACACGGTGCGCAGCCGGGAAGCCCGCCAGGCGCCGGTGACGAAGGGCAGCACGGCACCGGCCAGGATCAGCGCCAGGGCGTAGTAGGGCACGTAGTCCGCGGCGTTGTCCCGTAGCCAGGAGACCACATGGTCCAGGGGGATGGTGCTCTTCTCGCCCACGGTGATGGGCACGAAGAACATGAAGACGCCGATGGCGCTGTAGAGCACGAAGCGCAGCAGATCCGCGGCCGTGGTCCGATGGGCCTGAGCAGTGGTGGCCATGTCAGTATCCGTTTCAAAGGAAGAAGGAGGAAGGCGGTCAGCGTCGTGATGGACGGCTCGGGATCAGAGCAGGCGGTGGCCGGCCCGCCACACCGCGTGGGTGAGGGGCATGCCGGGGCGGTAGGCCAGGTAGATCGCCGCGGGGGCGTCGAGGACGTGCAGGTCGGCGCGGTGCCCGGGGGTGATGCGCCCCACCGGCAGCTCGTCACCGGTGGCTTTGGGCCGGGTGCCGGCGGCAAGGGATTCCTGGTCCCGGCGCAGAGCCCTGGCCCCGCCAAGGGTGGCGGCGGTGACCGCCTCCTCGATGGACAGCCCCATCTGCAGCACGGCCGTGGCCACGCAGAAGTTCATCGAGGTCGTGTAGGAGGTCCCCGGGTTGCAATTGGAGGCAATCGCCACCCTCGCCCCGGCATCGAGCAGTTGACGGGCCGGGGCCAACGGGGCGCGGGTGGAGAGGTCGCAGGCCGGCAAGACAGTCGCCACCGTCTCGTGCCCGGCCCGGGTACCGCCCGCCGATCCGGCACCGGAGGAGGCCAGGGCGTCGATGTCGTGGTCGGTGAGGTGGTTGCAGTGATCCACCGAGGCCGCCCCCAGCTCCACCGCCAAGGCCACGCCCTCGCCCGGGCCCAGTTGGTTGCCGTGCACCCGCAGCCCCAGCCCCGCCTGAGCGCAGGCGGTGAGCACCCGCCGGGACTGCTCGGCGGTGAACGCGCCCTCCTCGCAGAACACGTCCGCCCACCGGGCGTGCGGGGCGACCGCGGCCAGCATCGGCCCGCAGACTTCCTCCACATAATCTTCGGCGTCGAGGCCGGCCGGGACGAGGTGGGCCCCGAGAAAAGTTACGTCCTCCACGTGGGCTGCCGCGATCCGCGCGCTGCGCTGTTCGTCGGCAACCGTGAGCCCGTATCCGGTCTTGGTCTCCAGGTAGGTGGTGCCCCCGGCGGTGGCCTCCCGCACCCGGGAGGCCACCAGGGCATCGAGGCGGGTGTCGGCCGCGGCCCGGGTGGCGGCGGTGGTCACCCCGATGCCCCCGGCGGCGTAGGGTTCACCGGCCATCCGTGCGGCGAACTCCCCCGAGCGGTCCCCGTCGAAGACCAGGTGCGTGTGGGAGTCCACCCACCCGGGCAGCACCGCCCGCCCGCCGAGGTCCACGGCCGTGTCGGCCGCCGGTGCGCCGCCTGCGGCACCGACCCACACGATGCGATCACCGTCGATGACCACCGCCGCATCGTGGAGGGTGCCCAGCTCCTCGTCGACCGTGACCAGTTCGGTGATGCCGGTGATCAACTGCGCGCCACCGGGGGTCAGGTTCACTGGTGCTCCTGCATGGGAACGCGCACCCCACGCTCCTGGGCAACCTCGAGGGCCCGCTCGTAGCCGGCGTCGGCGTGGCGGATCACGCCCATGCCCGGGTCATTGGTGAGCAACCGCTCCAGCTTCTGGGCGGCCAGCTCGGTGCCATCGGCCACCGAGACCTGCCCGGCGTGGATCGAGCGGCCGATCCCCACGCCCCCGCCGTGGTGGATGGACACCCAGGTGGCACCGGAGGAGGCGGCGGTCAGCGCATTGAGCAGCGGCCAGTCGGCGATCGCGTCGGAGCCGTCCATCATCGACTCGGTCTCCCGGTAGGGGGAGGCCACCGACCCGGAGTCCAGGTGGTCACGGCCGATGACGATCGGGGCGGAGATCTTGCCCTCGGCGACCAGCTCGTTGAACTTCAGGGCCGCCTTGTGGCGTTCCCCGTAGCCGAGCCAGCAGATCCGGGCGGGCAGGCCCTCGAACTCGACGTGCTCCTGGGCGGCGTCGATCCACTGGTGCAGGTGCTCGTTGTCGGGGAAGAGTTCCTTGATCGCCGCGTCGGTGACCTCGATGTCCTTCGGGTCCCCGGACAGCGCGACCCACCGGAACGGGCCCAGGCCCTCGCAGAACAGCGGCCGGATGTAGGCCGGCACGAACCCGGGGAACTCGAAGGCGCGGGAGTAGCCGGCCAGCCGGGCCTCGTCGCGGATGGAGTTGCCGTAGTCGAAGACCTCCGCCCCGGCGTCCTGGAACTCCACCATCGCCTGGACCTGGGCGGCCATGGACTCCCGGGACTTCTTGGTGAACCCCTCCGCATCGGCGGCAGCCTCGGCCTCCCACTGCTCCACCGTGTACTCGGCCGGCAGGTAGGACAGCGGATCGTGGGCGGAGGTCTGGTCCGTGACGATGTCCACCGTCAGCTCCCCGGCCCGGTGGCGGGCCAGCAGCTCCGGGAAGACCTCCGCGGCGTTGCCCACATAGCCCACCGACAGACCCCGCCGTTGGGCCTTGGCCTCGTTCACCTTGCGCAGGGCCGTGGCGAGGTCGGTCTCGACCTCGTCGAGGTAGCGCTTGGCCTGACGGCGGCGCAGCCGGGTCTCGTCCACGTCCACGATCAGGCACGCCCCGCCATTGAGGGTCACCGCCAGCGGCTGGGCCCCGCCCATGCCCCCGCACCCACCGGTCAGCGTCAGCGTCCCGGCCAGGGTGGGCTCGGTAAGCCGGCCGTCCTCGTGCATCTTCCGCGCCACGGCGTAGAAGGTCTCATAGGTGCCCTGCAGGATGCCCTGGGTCGCAATGTAGATCCAGGACCCGGCGGTCATCTGCCCGTACATGGTCAGGCCCTCGGCCTCCAGTCGGCGGAACTCGGGCCAGTTCGCCCAGTCCCCGACCAGGTTGGAGTTGGCGATCAGCACCCGCGGGGCCCACTCGTGGGTGCGGAACACCCCCACAGGCTTGCCCGACTGCACCAGCAGCGTCTCGTCGTCCTCCAAGGACTCCAGGGTGCGGCTGATCGCGTCGAAGGCCTCCCAGTTGCGCGCGGCCTTGCCGGTGCCGCCGTAGACGACCAGGTCCTCGGGTCGCTCGGCGACCTCCGGGTCCAGGTTGTTGTGCAGCATGCGCAGCGGCGCCTCGGTCTGCCAGCTTTTGGCGGTCAGCTCGGTGCCGCGGGCGGCGCACACGGTGCGGGTGACGGACGGGGACATGGTGACCTCCAAGGTGCAGAACGGTGCTCGAGAATCCGAGGATGAGGAGTGGTCGTGACCGCGGTCACAAGCTCTGCCTTCATCAAACCGTTCAGCACCCCGGCCCTACTACGGCTTTCCGCAGGTTCTGTCTGGTATGTCAGACACCAGGGTCAGGGGTGGTGGCCCCGGTGCCGTACAAGCGCCGTGAGAGCTCGTTGGCGCTCTGGTGCATGGCGCCCAGGATCTGCGCCCACCGGTCTTCGGGAACTCGGTGGGTCATGAAGGTGACCGTGATGGCTGCCGCCGGCCAGCCCGTGTGGTCCCTGGCCACCACGGCCAGGGAGCTGAAGTCCTCGGTCACCTCGTCCTGCTCCAGGGCGTAGCCCAGCCGCTGGACCTGACCCAGGGCCTCTTTGAGGGCGCCGTAGGAGGTGATGGGGTTCTTGCCGGTGCGGGTGGGGAAGGTCTGTGGACCGGCATAGAGGGCACGAACCTGTGCCGGCGGGAGGGCGGCCATCAGAGCCCTGCCCGTAGCGGTGAGATGGGCCGGCAGGCGCACCCCGACGTCAGTGGCCAGAGAGGGGCGGTAGCGGGCGCGCTCCTCCACGAGGTAGACCACGTCTTGGCCCTGCAGCACCCCCAGGTGCGCACTCTCCCCGAGGCGGTCCACCAGTGAGGCCAACAAGGGCCGCCCCAATCGGGCCAACGGCTCCTGGCGCTCGAAGGCGTAACTGAGCTCGAACGCGCTGACCCCCAACCCGTAGAGCTTCTCCTCCACCAGGTGCAAGACGAAGCCGTTACGTTCCAGGACCGCCAGCAGGTGATAGACACTCGAGCGCGGCAGCTCCAGGGCCGCGGCGATCGCACCTGCCCCCACCGGTCCCCGCCGGGTAGCCAGGTACTGCAGGATCCGCAAAGTGTTCTCCGCCGCGGGGACTTTCGAGGAGCTCATTGCGCACCCTTTCCGGTCATCGACCACCCAGCCCACGAATCGGTCTGAGATCCCAGACCCATTGTGCGTCGGGGCGTGGCATTCCCCCAGTGCATCCGTTGGAGTGGTACCCACAGTCCTTTCACCAGTCAGGAGAACCTGTGGAGCTTTCCTCCCCCCACCCTGCCGCACCCGCCTCCCGGTGGACGGGTCGCACCGACGGCACCGGCCCACAGCACCGTCGCTGGCATCAGGCCGTGCACCTGCAGGAGGAGCTCGCCACTGCTTCCCAGTACGTCCCGCAGGAGCCACGGGAGGGTATCGCCGTCGTGGGCTTCTGCAGCGACGAGGGGGTGCGCCGCAACCACGGGCGCCCCGGCGCGGCCAGCGGCCCCGCAGCGCTGCGGAATGCACTGGGTCCCCTGGCGCTGCACGAAGACTTTTCCGTCCTCGACGCCGGAGACATCACGGTGGACGGGGATGACCTCGAGGGGGGCCAGCGACGCCTGGGTGCCGCGACCACCGAGCTGCTGAACCAGCACTCACTCACGATCGTGCTCGGGGGAGGACACGAAACCGCCTACGGCAGCTACCTCGGCATGGCCGGCTCCCACCGGGTGGCCGAAGAGCAGCGAGTGGGCATCTTGAATCTCGACGCCCACTTCGACCTGCGAGACGCCCCCCAGCCCACCTCGGGCACACCGTTCCGCCAAATCGCCGAGAGCGAGCACAACGCCGGTCGCCCCTTCCGCTACGCCGTGGTCGGCATCAGCCGGCCCAACAACACCCGGGCACTCTTCGACACGGCAGCTGAGCTTGGGGTCGATCATCTGCTCGATGAGCAGTGCGCGACGCACACCGGCCAGGTGTCCGAATTCGTCGAGAAGTTCCTGGCCCAGATCGACGTGCTCCACCTGAGCATCGATCTCGATGTTCTCCCCGCCGCGGTAGCCCCCGGAGTCAGTGCCCCGGCCGGCCTCGGGGTGCCACTGGACGTCATTCACGCCATCTGCCACCAGGTCGCCAGCAGCGGAAAGCTGGCACTGATGGACGTCGTCGAACTCAATCCCACCTATGACATCGACAACCGCACGGCCCGCACCGCGGCCCGACTGATCACCACAGTCGCCCATACCGCAGCAGAACACCACAGATAAGGCGAAAGTCCCACCCGCGAAAACACCAATAGGACACCACTTCTAGGCTCGGGTAGAAGGGAATGAGGGCGCCCGTCCCGCTTTACATATGGCCAGTTAGCGGCGGACCCTGCTGCGGTAGACGTTCCTGTTCGCCCCCTGGGGTCAGTGCGGTGTCCAAACGGGGATGACGAGCACTCAGCCCGGCACCCCGGTGCGTCGGTGACGAGGCGCGACAATCACTTAGTCCTGGACCATGACACCGAACGCGATGGGTTCACCTGTATTGGGGTCACTTCCGAGCAGGCGGACCAGACCGCTCTTCCTTGGTGTTTGGAATGGCCCCTCGGGCTCCTGGTGCATCTCCGCGAACACCTCAAACCGGCGGCCGTGAGCATGCTCATTCACCCACCGCAGCACTTCATGGATGTCCTCGACATGCGTCAGGGCGAATGCGTCGAGGCTCCATGCTCCTCCCGCCGTCGATTGCCAGAAGTTCACACGATAGACGGGTGATTCGACGATGCTCTGTGGCTCGGCATGAACCGTCTCGATGACGCGCATGCTCGTCAGCCTAGGACCCGAGGACAGGCGGAAATAGGGCTCGTTAGCGACCTTGATGGCATCGGGTGGATTCGCGCGTCACCCGTCCCGACGGTTCCATCGCAGTTGGGGTTCCTCAGGGGCTCGTATTAGTAGATCGAATCCGCCCCGGACATGCTGTGGTGATTCAGGGCTCACAGATGCTGGGCCCGGTACTGAAGTACAAGTGCGAGCCCAGCCGCGAGGGCGATCACCGCCATGGAGAGCCGAAAGATCCACGGCCCGGCCGGGTACATGTCCACGAAGATCGAGGGCTGCCCGCCGATCTGATCAGGATAACCGCAGACGAAGGTGGGTGGGAAAAACGTCCTCTCCCCGGAGATGTAGCCCATGTCGACAGCACCCAGTGCCTGGGCGCTGTCCGGTGGCCCCTTCACCGCACAGACGTACTGCGGGCCTTCGCGGACGCTCACCAGGTGAGCGGCTTGATTGAGGGCCCCGAGCAGGCAGGCGGCGGCCGCGATGATCCAGCTGATGAAAACCCAGTCGCTTTTCTCCATGACGGGTTTCGAGGTGCTCGACGTCCCAGAGGCTGGGGAAGCCGGCACAGGGATGTTCATGGGTGGAGCCTAAGCTCCGGTCGCCCGCCATTCCGGTTGATCTGACGAACCGGCAAGCCGCCACAGACGCCAGGTTGCGGGTGTAGCAGCAAGGGCTGGTCCATGAATCGTTGCGGGATCGGTCGTACTCTCGTGGAATGAGCGATTCCGGTGTGGTGCGGTCCTGGTTCGACGACGCAGGGTGGGGAGTCCTGGACTCCAAGCTGACTCCCGGGGGCTGCGGGGTGCACTTCAGCGTCCTCGCCGTGGTCGGGCACCAGGCGCTGGTGCCGGGTCAGGCGGTGGAGCTGGAGTGGGAACGCGCCGAGCAAGACGGCTATTCGTATCGGGCGGTGCGGGTGTGGCCGGCGGGGGAGAAGCCCGTCGACGCCGAAGCGGGGCGCGGATCCGCTTCGGACGGTTACGCCAGCGCTTTGGAGATCGTCTGGGACCGTTGAGGTGCTGGTTGGGTGACGGGTTTCTAGGGCGCGGTCGAGAACCCTTTCGGGGGTGAAACCCGGTTATATCGCGGAGCCGGGAGGACGAACCCTGCGACCCCGTGGACAGATTGAGCTCATGAACAAACTGGTTCCTTCTCTAGCGCTGATGCTGCTTGGCCTCACAGTGACCGCCGCTTTGGTAGCAGGCATCGTCACCCGGGCGATTCTGGTGGATGAGACCGGTTCGGACGGACACATTCTTTTCGTTGAGTGCCTCGGTCTGGCCGCTGGACTAGCCCTGATCCTCAGGGGCCTGATGAGCACGTTCATCAGCGCAACGCGCCAGTCTCAGGCGTAGGGAGCCATAAGACCAGAGGCCAAAAATGGTCGGCTCCAGGCCCTCGGCGTTGACAATTCGGAGAGCTCGTCCGTTGCAGCAGGGGTTCCTATGCGACGGGGATGCTCCCGTTTCCCATAGGCGCGGGTGCGCGGGAACTTTCGCGTGTCGCCTCGCTTCCATGCGTAGGCATGATGCGCCGTACCGTGGACGTCATGACGATCCCTGCAGCGCCTGATCTGGATAGGCATGTCACTCTGCCCGCACTGCTTTTTCGCTGCCTGCTGGTCTCGGCCTGCGCCGGCTGGGCCTTCGGCGCTGTCACCGTGGCCTTGAACATGGCCTCGTGGGGGCCCCTGACCGGGGTGGCTGCGGTCGTTGGTGGTGCGGCCGGATGGGCGGGCGCAGGGTGGGGTTGGGCGTATGTGATCGGGCGTCGCTACGGCCGGTGGCCGGTCAGTGCCGCGGCGGCGGCAGTGTTTCTCTTGGCGGCGTCGATGGCCTACTACAGCGTGGAAGCGGCCTGGAGCCTGGTGCGCCTGCGCACCATGGAACCTCCGGCCTACCCCGTGCCAGGAGGCGATCTTGGCTACCTGGACGCGTCCTGGGTCGAGCTCATGGCTGGGGCCACGGGGGAGCTGGTGCTGTGGGGTACGGTCTCGGTGCTGGCTGGGGTGGCGCTGGGAGTCGTGACCTCAGCAGCCCGCCGGTCGGGAGTCATGGGACTGCTTTCCCGTCTCACCCTTCCCGTCGGGGTGCTGCTGTGGTCTGGTGTGCTACTGCATTTCGAACTGGGGATCCAGCCGCGGCCGGCGGTGGTCACCGCCCACGTCCTGGCGGGGCTGATGGCCCTGGGCGCCGCGGTGGTTCTGCTGCAACGTAAGCGGACGGCCGTTCAGCACCGACGGACCATGTTCGAGGGCTGATCATGAAAGCACCCTGCACGGCCCGTTCAATCCGGATCGTGGCCGAGCAGTCGCTTTATATATGGCCCGGTTAGCGGCGGACCGTGCTGTGGTGGGGGTTCCTGGCGTGGGCAACGTGCGGTGGTGCCGTCCTGGGGCCTTCCCGGGGACAGCCAGTAGGGCCGGGGTTCTGGGTGGTTGTGTCAGGCGAAGGTGGTCACAGGTCCTTGACCATGGCCAGACGTGGCCAGCGGTCCAGTCCGTGTGCTGCTTCTGCGGCGCGCACGGCTGTGAGCTGGTCACCGAGTTCCTCCGGTGCCAGCTCGCGCCATCCCTGGCGGGCGTAGAAGGGGCCGTTCCAGGGGACGTGTCGGTAGGTGGTCAACGTCATCCGGTGTGCGCCCGAGGCGGTGGCCCAGCGCTGGGCCTGCTCCAGCAGGGCGCGTCCGTGACCGCGGCGGCCGTGGGCGGGGTCCACGCTGAGCTGCTCCACATGCGGGGCGCCATCGACACTGTGGAGGCGCAGGTAGCCCACCGGGTGATCTTCCTCGTCGGTGGACACCCAGATCCGGCCGTAGCGGCGCTCCTGCTCCAGCTCGGGCAGACCCGGTGGGGGATCCGCGGCCACGGCGTCCATGCCGAGCTCCAGGAACAGCAAACCGGCTCGCACCTCGATGCCTTGGAGAAGGGCCAGCTCGTGGCGTCCCGGACGTCGAATCATGAGTCCATGATGACGTGCCGTGACCCCTATCAGCTGCACGCCTGTTCCACGCATCACGCCTGCAGGCATTGCGGCAGGGGTTGATGTCCGGGCAGCGTCCGAGGCCATGACGTCACTGGGGGCGGTTGAGCACGTCGCCGTCCCGGGTGAGGTCGGCGTCGGTGCGCAGGGGCAGCACCTCCAGACCTGGGGTCCGCACGAGCTCGCGCACCAGTGCCGTGGTGCCGGCCACGAGGGTGGAGTCGAAGTCGATCTCGGTGGCCAGTACCCAGGCGTGGTCGTCGGGCCACAGGATGCTGGGGGAGGGCGCCCACACGGGTTCTCCGACCCAGGGGGCACGGGCCGGCCAGGTGGGGTCGGCGAAGTCGTCGGCCCCGGCCTCGAACAGGACGTAGTGCCGCCCGGTGTCCCCGTGCAGTGCGAACCGCGGCCCGGCGGCGATCTGCGGGGCCAGCACCCCGGTGCCGGGTGTGGGGTCGCGGTGGGCACCCCGGGGACGGGCCGTCAGTGCCGCCTGCGCTCCGGTGATCCCCACACGGAGGGCAGCGGCCAGTCGCTGGCGCAGCGAGGGGGCGGTGACGTGCCCCGTGTCCTCAGTGGTGTCGGGGCCCGGGCGGGCGTCGGTGGGGACGAGTACGTAGCGGGCGGCTCCGGACCCACTGACCAGTCCGCCCCAGCCTTCCCAGATCGCGGCGATCCCGGCATCCGGGATGCTGGTGTGCCGGGCGAGCACCGCCGCGGCCGCCGCCAAGGAGGTGGTGTCGAGGCGGCCCTCGGACGTGTCGCCGTAGCGCCAGCCGTCGGCGGCGATCACGCCGTCGGCCGCACCGTAGTCGACCCGGACGAGGCGGGCGTACTGGGCCTGGGCGTGCATGGTCGTGCCGAACGATGCCGCGGCCTGGGCCCAGCTGGCCCGCTGCGTCTCGAGCGCGGCCTCGATGTCACCGACACCGGCGAAGTAGGTGGCCTCCTCGAGGCCCTGCCAGCTCTTCGTCGCCCGGGGCCGGTCACGGGCGACCGGGTGGAACAGCCGGGCGTAGGCCTGGAAACCGCGCGGCACCACCGACAGGACGCTGCCCCACGGCTCGGCTTCCATCGGGCGCAGCCACTGACCCCGCTCAAGGTCGGGCACCCACGCAAATCGTTCCGACATGCCGTCATTGTCCACCCGCGGCCCACCCCGGGCCCTCTGCGCCAATGTTCCCGATACCGGCGCTTTCTCCAGGCCGTGCACCTCACCTGCCGCGAGGGCGGGCCCCGTTCAGCTCAGGGGTTGATGGTGGCCGTCGGCGCTTTCGTGCATGTAGCGCAGGGCGGCCGGGTCCGGCCACCGGTCGATGAGTTCTTCGACGACGTCGATCGCGTCCTCGTCCTCGAAGTGGTCCTCGTCGGCGAAATCGATGGACAGATGGGAGAGCTTTCCCTCGGCGATCTGCAGGCTGATCAGCAGGGGCGTGCCGTCCGCGGCGCGGTACCGGGCCTGGACCGGGTACCCCTGGTGGTGGGGCACCACCCGCACCACCTCCTCGGGCACCAGGAACTCCACCGTGTGACGGAACCCCTCCGCGCCGTCGTCGAAGTAGGACTCCTGGGCCAGGGCCAGCTGCCCCAGCAACACCGGGGCGTCGGCATTGTCGGCGGCCTCCAGCATTCCCTGGACCACCGCACGGACCTGCGGGGTGAGCGCACGGGTGCGCACCAAATCTTCGGGCGCCTCTAACGCCTGCGCCTCGGCGCGGGCGGCGGCACGGTCACCGGCGTAGCCGGCCAGGACACCGGCCGCCGAGAGCCCGGCCAGCCACCGCCGCGGATGACGCACCCCCGCACTCTGCATACGGCCCACGATCCGGGCGTCCAGGGACTCGGACACCTCGGACAGCGCCAGCGTCGCGGCCCCGGCGGCCACCCCGGCCACCACATTGGCCGGCACCATCGTGGTCCGGTGCCGATCGGTCGTCACCGTCGCCCACCACGCGGTGGTTCCCGCCACTCCGGCCCATGTCCCGTGACGGGTTCAGTGGAGGCTCGGTAGTGCCGCTTCGGCGGTCGCCGGGGCGGTGTGGTGACGATAGTAGGCGTCCTCGTACTCGGCCGGTGGCACTAGGCCGATCTCTCCGTGCAGTCGGCGGTGGTTGAACCAGTCGACGTACTCGGCCACCGCAATCTCCAGGTCGTCGATGTTCTTCCAGGGCCCCCTGTTGCGGATCAGCTCGGCCTTGAACAGCGAGTTGAAGGCCTCGGCGAGGGCGTTGTCATATGAATCGCCGGTGGAGCCCACCGAAGCCACCGCCCCCGCTTCTGCCAGGCGTTGGGTGTAGCGCACGGCGACGTACTGCACGCCTTTATCCGAATGATGTACGACTCCGCTGGTGTCATGGCCGTCGTGGGATCGGGTCCACAACCCCATCTCGAGGGCGTCCAGAGCCAGGTCCGTGCGCAGCGAGGTCGACAGCTGCCACCCCACCACCCGTCGGGAGAACACGTCGATGACGAAGGCGGCATAGACCCATCCGGCGAACGTGCGGCAGTAGGTGATGTCCGCGACCCAGAGCCGGTCCGGGGCGGCGGCGGTGAAGGACCGCTCTACCAGGTCCGGCCGGGTGTCCGGGCCGGTGCCGGCCACCGTGGTGCGTGGCCCCTTGGCTCGGGTGATCCCGCGCAGACCTGCCGCCCTCATGAGCCGGTGCACCGTGCACCGGGCCACTCGGTGGCCGTTCCGGCGCAGCTCGGCGTGCACCTTGGTCACCCCGTACACCCCGTAGTTCTCCGCATGCACTTTGGCGATGACCGCGGTAGTGGCCGCGTCGCTGACCGACCGCGCCGAGGGCGGGCGGGTCTTGGCCGCGTAGTAGGTGCTCGGGGCGATCTGCACTCCGGCGTCCCGGAGGACCCGGCAGATCGGCTCGACCCCGAACTCACCCCGGTGGGCGTCGATGTAGGCCACTACCTGTTGTGTGGGCGGTCGAGCTCCGCCGCGAAGAAAGCCGAGGCCGAGCGCAGAATGGCGTTGGCCCTGCGGAGCTCCCTGACTTCCTTCTCCAGCTCGGCCATCCGCTGGGCATCATCGGTGGTGGTCCCCGGCCGGTATCCCTCATCGACCTCGGCCTGTCTGACCCAGTTGCGCAGCGTCTCCGGATTGATCCCCAGCTGCTGCCCGATCCGGGCCAGCGCCCCGGCCTTCGTCGCCGGGTCCCGCCGGGCCTCTACCGCCATCCGGGTCGCGCGCTCACGCAACTCGTCGGGGTACTTCCTCGGTGCTCCCATGACTCTCATCCTTCCGTGGAATGAAAGCCTCCAACAGACCCGTCACGGGACACCAGTAGGCCCGGCGACGGGCCGGGCTCAGCCGGGACGGGTCGATCAGGCTCCACGCCCCGAAGGCGGCGGCCGAGGTGGCGCCGAATACCGGGGACAGTGGATCAGTGAACCAGGGCGGGGCGAAATACTTCATGGCGTCCTTTCGGGTCGACGGCATCACTGGGCACATGGCGAGCCCTAATATCAGTAAGGAATACGCCTGCCTGCCCGTCTGTCGCGGCGACTGCACGCGTTTCACGAAAGAGGCGAACATGTCACCTGTGAAACCATGGCCGGTGCCCGACCGTGTGCCCGGGGAAGACCGACTTTACGGGGGTGGGCTCTACGTAGACCTGGTCCCCGCCGCGACCTTTGGCATCAATTGCCGGAAGGTTCTCACGAAGTACCAGTGGAGTCGCCTCAGCCGAGGGCTCAAGGCCCGCGTCGACTTCACCTGCGAGTTCTGCGGCATGCCTGAAGTGCCTGACCGAAACATCTACCACGTCACGCACGAACGGTTTTCCTATGACGAGAAGACCGGCATCCAACGGCTGGCCCGCTTCATCTGCTCCTGCCGGCGGTGCGATGAGTTCACCCATTTCGGCCACGCCCTGGTCTTCGGAGGGGTGCCCGAACTGATCCTGGGCCACGCTTTGGTCGTCAGAATGCTGAACCCCGACGACACCACCACCATGGAGGGCCTCGAAGCGGAAGCCGTGGCGGCCTTCGAGGTCCGGAAACGACGCCAATCCATCAACTGGACCGTTGACCTGTCGATCCTCGCCGGTACCGGTGTGCCGGTCAGAGCAGAAGACCTGATCCTCGCCGCCCCGATCGAGTCAGGCTCCGTGGCGACTCAGTGACCATAGAAAACTGAGCAGTGATTGAGACTTTCTCACCGGGTTAGTCGTTTGAGGGTGGTGAGCGCCAGCGCTGCGGAAACGGGAAGTCGATGACATGAGCTCAGCGATGTGGGCCACGCTGTCGCCCCTCGACGACCTCATCACTGGACGCCTACCTGCGGGGTTGGGCCTGCACTTCCAGCTTGAGCATCTCTTCCGGGAACGCGCTCAGCGTCATGGCCAGCTGCTGGTCGAGGTAGGTCAGCAGCAGGCGCCGGTAGACGATGCCTTCCGGGCTCACCCCGGCCCCCCCGGCATGACGCCGGGTGGGCTCGACAGCAGCGATGACAGCGTCCAGGCGTGCGAGGTCGTCGGCGGTCCACGGGCTCTGGTACACCCGCAGACGCTCTCCATACAGGGGCGATAGGGCTCGCAGGGCCGCTGGGACATCGGTGGCCGAGACCACGATCTCCTCCAGCCCACCCGGGGCCACCCGGCGGACTCGCCACAGCATGACACCGGTCTCGAACAGGGGGCTCTCGACGGCTCGGGTGGCTTCGTCCACCGGGTGCATCGGCGGGGGCTGCGACTCCACCGGCACTTGCAGGGGTGATTCCGCCAGGGTGATGTCGGTCACGGTGTCCACGTGCAGCTTCCCGTCGGACCACATCCCGGTGGCCAGCACCCGGTGGCCGATTCGGTCGATCAGTTCTTCGTCCCGACCAGGCCCCCGAGGGAACAAGACGACGACGGGCGCAGACGCAGGCAGAAGAAGATCGACGGGCCACGGCTCCTGGTGCCACCACACCAGCCCGAGGCCTTCCTGCTGCACGCGCACCAGGCGCCCGGTAGCCACCGCCTCCTGCCCGTCGGCCAGGACCAGAGGATCGAACCGTGCGTCCTTCGATTGACTGTCCACCGCTGGTTCCTCCACGTTCCTAGGAGCGCTTGACCTCCAGCATCATCCCAAATCGTGTCGGACGGACATTGACCGTGGACCGCAAACGGCACTGGTAGTCCACGATGTCGGTGTAGACCCCGGCCAGGTAGGCCCCGCGCCGCATGCAGGCGCTGTAGCTGGAGTAGATGGTGTCGTCCCAAGGGATCCAGATCAGGTCGTGGTCCAGAGGAGCGTACTCACCACCCTGGAACGCGGCGGATCCGGCGGTGGCCGCGGGCGCTGATGCGGCCGGGGCGAGGGAGGAAAGACTCATGACGGCGGCGAAACCAGCCGCGGCTATTCCTCGAGCGACCTTGTGACGCATGACATTCTCCTCGAACTCGGAGGTCGCCCCGCCGACTCGGTGAAGCGTGCCGCAACAGTAGGGCGTTCGCAAACTCAAATCCATGACTTTCGTCTAGATCCACAACGATGTCTTCCTACCGGCTTCCACGCTCACGACCTGTTGGTGCGAGAGAGGCAGCGTCGATGTCCCTGCTTCGTGAGGATGGGAGGCAGACGTGGCATGGCGCGGCCCATCGTCGCTCCAGCAATGCGTTGACGCGTCCCGAGGGCGCGCACGCCGCGAACCAGCGCATGGATGTTAGCGGATTGCCTCGGCGGGATCGATTCGTGCTGCTCTGATGGCGGTAAGGAACGCGGACAGCGCGCCGCTGAGGATGCCGACGGGTGGTGCTAGCGCTAACGCGGTTCAGGGCACTACCGCTGTCCGTCCCTGGGCCGCGGAGAATCCCACTGATGCGGCTAGACCGATCGACAGACCTGCGAGGGAGCCCGCAAGGCCGACAATGATGCCTTCCTAGATGAAGACAGTCGCGACCCCAGACCGGCTTAGAAACGGTTTCAATAGTTATGGGTGAGGCATTGAGCGGTGCCTGCCTGACTGGTGATCATGGCTGCCATGACGAGTCAGAAGGCCTCCGGGCGGCTGGTCAGCGACCAGTTGTGGGAGTTGCTGGAACCCTTGGTCCCACCGCCCCCGCCGGCGAAGAACGGGCGCACTGGGCGACCGCGCGTGGATGACCGAGCGGCCCTCAACGGCATCCTGTTCGTGGCCGAGAACGGCAACGCCAAAGAAGAAGCTGCCCGTGGAGCTGGGCTTCGGCTCCGGGATCACCTGCTGGCGCCGGCTACGGGCCTGGCAGGAGGCCGGGGTGTGGGAGAAGCTGCACCACGCCGTGCTCGAGCAGCTCGGGCACGATGGGGCGCTGGACTGGTCGAGAGCTTGCCTGGACTCGGTGAGCGTCCGGGCGAAAGGGGGGGCGAGCTGACGGGGCCCAACCCCACGGATCGCGGCAAACTCGGCACGAAGTACCACCTGCTGGTGACAGCTGACGGACTGCCGCTGGCGGTGGCGTTTCCCCGGAGCCAACCGCCACGACTCCAGGCTGGTCGAGCCGATCCTGGACAGTTGAGCCCGGTCAAGGGTCGAGGCCGCGGCCGTCCACGGCGCCGGCCGGTCAAGCTGCACGCGGACAAGGCCTACGACAACAAAAGGGTGCGCCGCTACCTTTGCCGGCGCGGGATCACCGCCCGCATCGCCCGCATCGGCGTGGACTCCAGTGAACGCCGCGGCCGGCACCGCTGGGTCGTGGAACGCACCATGTCCTGGCTGCTGGCCTTCCGACGCCTGGCCGTGCGTTACGACCGCAGCGCCACCACGATCACCGCGGTGGCCACTTTGGCGATCACCATCATCTGCGCCCGGCGACTGCCCCGGAAGAACTACTGAAACCACTTCTGAATGCGCCCGTACCGCTCCAGGTACGTCAAGAATCCGCGCGCGCTGGGTGTGCGCTTCTTGCAAACGGTAAGGTGGCTTGGCATACGACGAGCGTAGGTGGGGAGATGGCAGCGTATGCGCAATGAGCTGAAGGCCCTCCGGGCGGCCCGGAAGATCTCCCAAGGACAGT
Organism: Kocuria oceani; assembly: GCF_029524215.1. Classification (NCBI taxonomy): domain Bacteria; kingdom Bacillati; phylum Actinomycetota; class Actinomycetes; order Micrococcales; family Micrococcaceae; genus Kocuria; species Kocuria oceani. The sequence goes on from NZ_JARAMH010000008.1 coordinate 22,713, forward strand.
TGGCCATCGCCGTGGGTGTCTCTCGACAGACGATTTATGCGCTGGAGAACGATCGGAGCGAGCCGTCGCTGGCGGTGGCTCTTGCCTTGGCCCGGTACTTCACCCGCCCGGTCGAAAGCGTTTTCCATGAAGACACCGGTGATTCACCCATCGGGGCGTCCTCCGGCCGGCGCGTCTGACGCCCCGGTACCGCCGGAGCCCGATCATCGCCACCGGCCCGGCATCTGGTTCGTAGCCCGGGCGTCCGGCAGGAGGTGGCGGTCTGTCGTCTGCCGGCAGCGGAAACTATCTTCCATGACGGTGCCCTTGACACCGGTTGGGTGGGCGACCCCTCCATGCTGTGCCAATTGTTGCGAGTGCCGTCGGGGTCGCTGTGATACCGATACGCGTTGCTGTCGGTGGGTCATCGCGGGGTGATGTAGGCCATCAGTCGGGTGCCGCGCTCGATGGGCTTCCAGTCGCTGACTCGACGGTAACCGGCCCCACGGATGACACTGTCGGCTTCCCGCAGATCCCATCGGCCTACCGATGAGGTTCCATCAGCGGTGTCTGAGGTGGTCTCGTCGAGGTGGGGGCCGGCGGTGGCGCCGAGAAAGGTGGGTTTGCTGTACTCGATCCAGGCCACCGGGTGAGCCGTGCCGCTGGGGATGCCGGTGGTGCGGAGCTCCGGGTCCTCCAGGAACTCCACCCCCATCACGGGCATCGCTGGAGTGGGGTATTCGGCGGTGGAGGCCAGGTTCGCGGTGAACGTTGGTTGCATGTCGGGAATCCTGTTCTTTTGTGGCAAAGTCCGGCCGCTGGATACCCCGGAGTTTTTCCGTGTCGGCGCGGGCGCCTGACCGGTGCTATCTGGCACGTCGGGCCCGCACCGGCTGTAGGGGCAGTGGGCGTGGCGCCGGTTGCCCCTACGGCCGGGGGCGCCGACCGGTCAGGGAGTCTCGACGGTGGCCGGGTCCGGGCCGAGTCGTTGGCCGCGGTCGAGCCCGGTGATGACATCGACGTCCTGGGCGTCGAGCCGCACGTCCAGGGCCGCGAAGTTCTCGCGGATCCGCTCGGGGGTGACGGTCTTGGGGAAGACCACGTTGCCGATCGCCAGGTGCCAGGCGATGACGATCTGGGCGGGGGTGGCCTCGTAGCGGTCGGCGATGCGGTTCAGCACGGTGTCCTGCAGTAGGTCCCCGCCCTGGCCCAGGGGGGACCACGCTTCGGTGAGGATGCCGTGGGAGGCGTGGAAGTCCCGCAGGACGGCCTGGTTGAAGTAGGGGTGCAGCTCCACCTGGTTGACCACCGGGACCACGCCGGTGGCGTCGATGATCTCCTGCAGCTCCTCCCGGGGGAAGTTGGAGACGCCGATCGAGCGGGCCTTGCCGCTGTCGCGGATCTCCTGGAAGGCCTTCCAGGTCTCCAGGTACTTCCCGCGCTTGGGCGTGGGCCAGTGGATGAGGTACAGGTCCACGTACTCCAGGCCGAGGCGCTGAAGGGAGGCGTCGATCGCCTGCAGCGCACAGTCGTGGCCGTGGTCCTCGTTCCACAGCTTGGTGGTCACGAAGATCTCGTCGCGCGGGATGCCGCTGTTGGCGATGGCCCGGCCGACGCCCTCCTCGTTGCCGTAGATCTTGGCGGTGTCGATGTGCCGGTACCCGGCCGCCAGGGCCTGGCCCACCACGTCCTCGGCGATGTCGGGGCCGACCTGCCAGACACCGTAGCCCAGCTGCGGGATGGTGTGGCCGTCGTGCAGGTCCAAGGTGGGGGTGTGGGGCATGGACTGTGCCTTTCGTCGGGCGGGGATCGCGGGAGCCGCTGCCGCTATCACCGTCGAGATCAGGGTGGCGGACCCACCCTCACTATAGTAAGCTAGCTTACTATAGTGAGGGCCTGCAGGGTAGAGCTTCGAATGGGCCGGTCTGGTGCGGGTTCGAATGTCTCCTCGAGGGTGGGGTGCATCGACGGGATCGAGTCGGTCGCGCGCTTCGCGGCGGGACGATTGGGCCGGAAGAGCAGTGGCCTTCCGGGAAGACGAAAATGAGGAGTTGCATATGCGCGTTCCGCGGATTCTCGCTCTGGTGCTGGCCGGCGGGAAGGGCTCTCGGCTGGGTGCCCTGACGGAGAAGAAGGTGAAGCCGGCCCTGCCCGTGGCCGGCACCTACCGGCTGGTCGACGTCGCGCTGTCCAATCTGGTGCACTCCCACATCTCCGACGTGTGGGTCATCCAGCAGTACCTGCCGCACAGCCTCAACGTGCACCTGGCCAACGGGCGGCCCTGGGATCTGGATCGCAGCCACGGTGGGTTGCAGGTCCTGCCACCGTATGAGGGCGCGGAGGGGGAGGGCTTCGCCGAGGGCAACGCGGACTCCCTCTACCGGCAGAAGGACCTCATCCGGGACTTCGATCCCGATCTCGTGCTGGTGCTCAGCGCGGATCATCTCTACACGATCAACTTCCTCGATGTCGTGGACACCCATCTGGCCCACGGCGCGGACCTGACCATGGTCACCACCGAAGTCGCCGAGGAATCTTCGCGCTACGGGGTGGTGCAGACCGACGGCGAGGGGCGGGTGACCGGCTTCGACTACAAGCCCGAGCAGCCGGCGGGCCGGCTCGTCACGGGGGAGATGTTCCTCTACGACGCCCAGCAGCTGCTGACGGCCCTGGAGGAGCTGCACGAGCAGCAGGGCCAGCTCGAGGACTACGGCCACGACCTCGTGCCCTGGTTCGTGGCCCACCGCACCGTGGTGGAGCACCGCCTTCAGGGGTACTGGATGGACCTGGGCACCCTGCAGTCCTACTGGACGGCGCACCTGCAGGTGCTCGACGGCCAGGGGGTCACCCTCGACGACCCGCACTGGCCGATCCTTTCTGCCCAGCCGCAGCTGGTGCCCGCCCGGATCGAGGCCAGCGCCGACGTGCGCCGGTCCATGGTCGCGGCCGGCTCCACCGTGCGCGGCGCCGTGGAGCATTCCGTGCTGGGTCCCGGCGTGGTGGTCGAAGACGGCGCCACGGTCCGCCACTCGGTGCTGCTGGACGGCGTGCGGGTGGGCCCGGGGGTGAGCCTGGTCAATGTCGTGGCCGATGTGGGGGCGCAGATCACCGGTGGCAGCCGCCGCGGCTCGGCGGCGGGGGTGACGCTGATCGGTGCGGACGGGGCGGTGGCCACCACCGAGGACTTCGACCGCTCCGCGCAGCTGCCCGCCGGGCACTGAAAAACCCCCGGTCATGTCGCCTTCGCTTTCGCCTCCGGCCCGGCGGGACCGGCCCCGGGCCTATGTGGCCGGCCCGGCGGCCGCGAAAACAGGGTGGGGGCGGGCCCGGGAGTGGGCCGCCACCCAGACCGGTCGTCTCGGCTGGGCCTCGATCGGGATCCTGCTGCCGGAACCGGTGGCCCCGGACCAGTCCCGGCACCTGCGGCTGGCGAGCATCCGAGGAGCCACGGTGGGCTTTGCCGGGGACCCCGGGGGGCTGCATCGATGGGTGGGTGCCCTGATCGTGGACCGCCCGACCGTGGCGAGCCTGATGGCGGCCGAGGCGATCCCCACCGCCACTTCCATTGTGGTGGTGGACCCGGACATCGAGGTGCTCACCCCCTGGGTGGACGCCTTCGACCCCACACCGCTGGGGGCAACGGTGCTGAGCCCGGCCGAGGTGGTGCTGCCCGTGCCCGAGGTGCGCCGGGTGATGGTCTACTTCACCCACCGCCTTCAGCGCCGGGCGGCCCCCTCGCCGCGGCTGTGGCAGATGCTGCTGCGACGCCTGGAGCACCTGTATCATCACGGCGGGCACTTCAGTGCCGAGTCGCTGCTCGCCCTCACCTGGCAACTGCAGTGGCCTCCTGACGCCGTCGGGCAGCTCCACCGGTGGGCTACCGCCCATCTGCCTTCCGATGGCCCACGACCCTGAGCGCGGGCACCGAGCACTTCCGTGTACCCCGCCGGTGGGAGCCGGCCCGGGCGCCACCTGTGGCACCGGTACGCCCCCGATCGGCCCGGCGCATCGATCGGGCAAGCCACCTGCTCGCCGACTTCTGCGTCCCCCGCGTATGGGACGGCGTGACAACTGAGCAGGACCGACTGAGGGTGATCTCGCCGCGGTCACCTGGTGACGACGGGAAACAGGCCGGCGGGGGGCTCCGAGACGGAACATCCCACCGCTAGACAGTATACTTAGCAAGGTGCTTGAGGCCACGCATGCGCCATAGAACGGCGCAAGAGGAACAGTGAAAAGGAGTAGTGTCGGTGGATCCCTGGGGTGCCTTTGCCAATCCGCGGGCGTATACGGCTGCCCCCATGGCGGCGGGGGTGGGGGTGTTCCACGCCGCGAGCTGGGTTTTCAGTCACAGTGCCGAGCTGACCTGGGCGTCGCTGGCCATCGTGGTCCCGCAGGCATCCCAGCTGCCGGTGATCGAGCAGCTGGGGCGGCTCAAGTCCCGGGGAGTGCGGATGGGCACCATCGCCCAGGCCGAGAGGGCCCGCCGTTTCGACCGGGTGCTGATCGCCTACACGCCTGATGCCGCCACCCTGGAGCGGGCCGAGGCCCTGGTCGCGGCTCGGGTGGTGGTGGCCGTCGGTGGTGATTCCCATCCGCTGCGCGCCTGGGTGAGAGAGCATCACCCGGTGCACCTGGGTGGGGCCGACCTGCTGGGCGTCTCCCCCCTGCACCGACTGGGCACCGGGCCCGTGGCGGCCGCCTAGCACGGTCGCCCCGACCACCCACGGGTGGGCCTGCACGCAGCCCCCCCTCGGACTGCCGGGCGTGTTGGGTGGTACGCCCCGGTCCGACCATCTCAAGTGCCCTGTCGTCGGGGCGTTTTCCCCGGGGTGGGTGTGCGGACCGGACCGAAGATCACCTGGTGGGACGTCCGTTGGAGACCCGGCTGCGAGGGAAAAATTGTGACTGCTGCCGTGAGATGGAGGACAACGTGGTGTTGATGATCGCAGTGGTGATGCTGGTTCTGGCTGCCGTGCTGTTGATGGTGATTGTCGGCCACGAGGCCCGCACCGGCGATGCCCCGGCCGGTGCGGGGGCGACCCTGATCACCGCGGCGGTCGCGGTGGCGGTGATCGTGCTGGGCACCACCGGGGTGGGGCTGATCGGACTCACCTGGGTGCTCTCGGTAGCGGGCCAGGGGTAAGAGCTGATTGCCGGTTTGCTCCACCACAGGGTGGTCTCCTGGATCTGAGCGGTATCGGTGTGGATGAGCGAGGGACCGGGGGAGCTGCCTGGGCGCAGGTACACCTGCCGGACCCCGCGGGCGGGCCCGGCGGTGGGGTAGCGGTAGTCCGGGGCGAGGCCGACGTCGCGACGCACCCGGCGGACTCCTCGGACCACCCGTGGATGGGCTGCAGTGCTGCGATAGCATCGCAGCACGTTGAACCACGGTTCAGCGGTCCGGGTCCGCCCTTTCCTTCCATTTCGGGGCAGGTCTCACCAGGGGCGGACCATGACGACGCCGGCCCATCTCCGCGGAGTTGGGTTGGCGTCGTCATGACGGGGACCGCCCTGCCGTCCCCGAGGAGGGAACGGCCGGCGAAGCTTCAGGGTGAATCGGTCTCCCCGTCGGAGCCGTAACGAGGCTCAGCGGACGAGGCGGGAGGTGAACTCGATGCGCAGCTCGGCCATCCGGTCCAAGGTGATCGGGTGCGCCCCGTCCAAGGAAAGGTGCTCGTGGTCCAGCTGCCGGCAGATGCGGCTGTGCAGGATCTGCAGGTGCTCCACGGGCAGGTCCAGCAGTTCCTCGGGGAACGAATCGTCCGGGCCCAACCGGAGAACCCGCTCGAGCGGGGTCACCACCGGCAGGGCAGCGCGGCCGCCTCCGGCGAACCCGTTCACGCGGGCACCGCGGACGAAACCGTCCGGTGGATGAATCCTGCCATGCTGCGTCGCGGATGGCCGATGAGCGCAGCAGACGGGTTTGAGGCAGGCAACGTCAGGAAGCACGGAGGCATAGGGAGAATCTTTCGCTGAGCATGATCATGGATCGGTCAGCTACTCGACCAAGTAGAAGGGTAACCACCGCTCACCGGACCCGCCAAACTCTGTCTCTGCCTGCTCTCCCGACCGGGGAAGGGAGCTCAGTCGGGGCGTTGCTGCGCCCACGGGGCGTTGGGGGTGTTGAAGTGGGTGGTGGGTGCTTCCCCGGTGATGGACTTGACCAGCTCGACCGCCAGGTCCCGGACCTTCACCCCGCGCCGGGCCGCGGCGGCGGCCAGCAGCTCAAAGGCCTCGGCCTGGGTGCAGTGCTGCTGGGCGATGAGGACCCCCACCGCCACGTCGATGGCGGTGCGTGAGCTCATCGCCGCCACCAGGTCGGTCTCGGTGTCCTGGTGCCTGGCCAGCCGCAGGGCCAGCCGCAGCGCGGTGGAGGCGGCCACGACCTCCTGGGTGATCGCAGCGATCGCCTCCTCGTTGAAAGCGTCGACGGTGCCGGCGTAGACGTTCAGTGCGGCCTTGTCCGGGCCGGGCAGATCGAACGGGGCGGCCACGGCCGAGCGCACCCCCTGAGCGGCGGCGGCCTGCCCGTAGTCCGGCCACGGACCGGCCGCCAGGTCCGGGACGTGCACGAGCAGCTGCTGACGGGCCGCCGTCAGACACGGCCCGTCACCGTAGTCGTACTGGATCTCGTCCAGCACCTCGGCCCGGGCGTTGGAGCTGGCCACCGTGCCCACCCTCCCGTCGCGCAGCACGGTCACCGCGCACCACACCGAGGTGCCCTCCGAGCTCAAATGGGCGGCCATCACCTGGGCGAACTCCTCCAGAAACTCCCGCAGATCCGCGCTGGCGGCCAGCACCTGGTGCAGGGCCGCACTGGTGGGCACGGACGGAAAGGAAGGAATCGCCCGGTGGGCCACCGAGGAAGGATCGATCATCGACAACACCCTTTCATCAGGCACCAGTGCCGGTGCCACAGCACAGAAATACCGCAGGACAGGGCCGGGAGAATTTCGACGCCCCGGGTGGTCAGGTCCCGGGCAGGTCCGGGCGGCTCACCGGGGCGCCTGCGGGGAATCGCAGCGCCGCAGCCGGACGCCGGGCTCGCCCAGGTCGATCAGCAGCCGCAGCCCGGTGCCGTGCTCCCGGATCCACACCACCCCCAAGGTCGGGGCGGACTCCTCCACGACACCGCGGTGACGGATCAGCCCGCCGATCCAGACCTCCACCGCATCCCCGACCCGCCACCGTGCCTGCCTCCGCCGGGGCGAAGTAGTGCGGCCGGTAGCCGCCTCCGGCGTCTGTTCCAGCCCCGCAGCGGGCGCCGGTGGCCTCACCGTCTCAGCAGACTCGGCGGCCGCGGTCAAGGACGACGGTACGGGGGCAGACATGGCAGCAGCATCCTTGGGTAAGCAGACGAAACGAAGCAGGCAGGGTACCAGCAGTACTTGGTGCGATCAGCGATTCAGCGCCACCGACTGCACCGCGCCGACCGGCCGCAGAATCCTTCCCGGCGCGGGGTCCTCGGGGGAGGGCGCCTTCGTGCGGTCACGCAGACCTCACGAAGACGTTCACCACACCGGTGAGCATCGGCATGGCCCCCCGGGGCGCTGTCAGCACCGCTCACTGCAGCACAATCACCCCTGCCGCCGACCAGACAAGTCCACGGCTAGGCCCATCCTAAACAATAGGAAGCATGCTTGTCACTATGGTGGCGAAGGGCGATCGACGCACCAGTGCCGGCGTTGCAGTCGCCCGTCGGATGCACCCCCGCCGTGGACCTTGGGCGGATGGTGCTGATTCCGACGCGGTGGCTTGGAAATAGCTTCCATGGTTCGAGTGCGGCGGAGGGAGGCCTACGAGCCGATGGCGAACATGGTCGCCCTGGCGAGGCAGAAGGTACCCCAGGAACTGGTCGGCGATCAGGCGTAGGAAGTTATTGGAACCGTTGATTCCGGGCCCTGCATCGGCGACAACCGGGCGGACCGGCAGGTCCTGGGCCGGCGACCGGGTGGTATTGGAGGAGATTCCATTCGTGGTCGCCGAAGTCAACGCCACAGAAGAAACGCCCCACTGGGCCGCGTGGCCGATTCGGCATCACGTGCCAGCGCTGGGTGCGGGCCCGGCAAGAGGCCGGAGTGTGGAGCAAGGATCACCGCGCCGTCCTCGACTCGCCCGGTCCTGACCAGGCGCTCGGCTGGCCGAGGGGTCTCGGGGCTCGGTCCGCGTCCGGGGCGATGTGAGAGGGGTGGGGACTCAGCGGCGGCCGCGGCCTCGGCCGCCTGAGCGGCGTCGACGGGGCGAGGAGGGCTGGTGCCTGCGCCCAGTATGGCGGGTCCGACCAGCCGACTCCGGATCGAGCAGGTGCTCGGCTCCGGCCAGCAGCGTGGCGGCCGCCAGGAGCACCCCGCCGTCGTTGCCGAGCAGGAAGTCCGAATCGAGCACGAGCGTGGAGCGCCGGGCCGCGAGGTCGTTGGTGACTCCGACGGTGAACCCGGTGGCGGCCGCGGTCGCCGGGACGGTCTCGACGCGTTCCACTGCGGTGACCTCCACCTGGGGCAGCTGCTGATCGGTGAGCCGGTACTCCTCCAGCACTTGCCCACCCAGGGTCAGCAACGCGGAAATCAGGGTGTCCGGACCGACCGGCGTGTCTTGCGGCACGGCGACCGCCAGACGCGCCCGGATTACCCCGGCGGTCATGCGGATTCGCGCGGCAACAGTAAATGAGTCGACGACCGGAAGGTGCTCAACGGCAGGAGAGGGTGCAGCAGCGATCAAGGGGGCTCCAGCGGGAAAGTGATGGGGACAAGGCCAGACTCTCACATGCCCCGCTGTGGCACCCGCAACGGGGCGGAGCATGGCACGGGCGAGCGCATGACGTGGAGCAGCTGCCCGGAGCGCTTGCCGGCCAGTTCCGGTGTCGCTGTGTCCAGGGCCAGGCAGGCGATCCGGCGGTGGAGCCGGATCTGGCCCGCCGCGCTGGTGGCCTTCATCGTGGGCGTTCGTCGCCGTTCTCACCTTCGACCAGATCACCCGGATCTTGAAGACCTCCCCCCGGAGGGATCCACTGGTCTTCGGCCACGTCCGGGTCGGAACCTGCCGTGCTACTGATCGTAGGCCTGGGATGGTTATGCCCTGAGCCCACCGCAAGTATGCCGAAGCCAGTAGACGAGAATCGGAGCGCAGGCACCGGGCGGCTGCGGTCCGTGAAGCCTGGCGACTGTGACCTTGCCGGCCGGTGCGGCTCAGCCCTCGCAGTCGGTGCAGTAGCTGGTGCCCGCGTTCGTGCGGGCGAGTTGGGAGCGGTGGCGGACCAGAAAGCAGGTCCCGCAAGTGAACTCATCGGCCTGCTTGGGGATGACGGCCACGGTGAGTTCTTCGTGCGAGAGGTCGGCCCCGGGCAGGTCGATGCCCTCGGCGGTGTCGAGGTCCTCGGCGTCGATCACCGCGGTCTGGGCGGCCGCACTGGCCTGGGCCTGGATCGCGTCCAGGGACTCGTTGGCCGGCTCGTCCTCGGGACGCGTACGGGGAGCGTCATAGTCAGTGCTCATAATCTGCTGAATCCTCCTGGACCAGGATCTTGTCGGGGGGCAGGGGTTCTTGCCCCGGGGTCCAGAGTGTAGACCCGGAGAGGAAGGTCCGTCGCGCGGCGGCCAGGGCCCAGCAACCCCGACGGCGGCCGTGGAGCCAGCATCCGCCTCCGTACAATCGACCATCACCACCGGGCGGGAAGACCCCCACCGGACCGAGAACCGGACGGTGCCGCCACCATTGCTCGCCCCGGTGACCGCTATCCCCAGCACACCAGGAGCAACTGTGGCCGATCTGTTCGACTTCAACCACGGTGGTGCCACCCATCCCGGTGCCCGTGCGGTCGTCCACCCAGTGGCCGACCGCCGCAGACACACGGTGCGTTACCGCGTAATCACCGAGACCGACGAGCACATCATCCTCGACGACTGCTACCCCTACGACAAGCGCACCGGGACAATGTGCGGACCCGCCGGGCGCCCGACACGGCACAACCGCAGGGTCGCCACCGAAGGCAGCGCGATGTTCGCCTCCCGATCCACAGCCGCCCGGGGACCCGACCGGCAACACGCCAAGGCCGGCCCGGCCTACGGTCGGGCGCAAATCCCCGAGCGCGCAGCCACGGACCTCCGGCGGCTCCTACAACGTGGCTGAGGCTCTCTGGGCGCTGCGCGAGCAGCCCGGCGCGCCTCGGCCGGGCACAGGCACGGAGAACCCGGTTGGACCTTTTGTAATGATTGCTTTACACATGGCCGGCTAGCGTCAGACTCAGTGTGAGGGTGAGTGGTGCCGCACGGCGGTTGCCTGCCGTGCCCCGGAGGGGTCGTGACCGTGGGGGCGTCACCTGCACGGCAGGCGGCGAACTGATCCTTTGCCCCAGATGCGCTTCTTGCGCCGGTGGGCGGTCCCCGCCACAATGATCATTTATGAAGCACACTGATAAAAACGTTGTGTCCCTGAGCGCCCTAGCCCTCTCCGCCCTCCTGCTGGCTGGTTGCGCCGACGGGGGCACCCCGGGCGGTGGTGAGGCGACCACCGGCGGGGCAGCCACGAGCGAGACCACCACCGAGTCCACCGCCGGCGAGAGCGTCGCCGCGGACGAGACCGCCTCGGCCACCCCCTCGGGCACGGCGACCGCCGGCGAGAGCGCCTCGGCGTCCCCCTCGGGGCCGGGGCGGTGGCCGGGGCGGTCGTAGCCGCGCAGGAGTCCGTGGCCGGCGGACAGGTCTTCGAGATCGACCGCAAGGACGCCGGCGACGGGTGGGAGGTGAAGCTGGCCGTGGAGGACCGGGAGCAGGAGGTGGAGGTCTCCGCCGACGGGCAGGAGGTCACCCCGCAGGAGAGCGATGACGAGCTCGACCAGCAGGACCGGGAGAACCTCGCCCAGGTCCAGATCCCACTGGAGGACGCCGTGCGCACCGCCCTGGAGGAGGTGGACGGCACCGTGGACGGTGCCCAGCTGGACGCCGAGGACGGCACCACCGTGTGGGAGGTCGACATCGATGATGACCAGGGCACCTCCGTGGACGTGTACATCAACGTCGACAACGGCTCCGTGCTCAAGGTCGACCGCTGAGCTCACCGGACCGACCCCGGGACAACTGGCCCTGAGGGTGTTGCAGGAAATCCCCTGTGCAGGATCGATAGGTTCTGGCCGAGGCCCAGACCCCCTCGCCCCCCGGTGGGGACAGGACACTTCCTAGGATGCTGTCGGTGGGGAACGTGGCCTCCCAAAGCTCTGGTCAGCTTGCTGTCCATTGGGTAGCGTTCGCAGTGCTGCGCAGTGGAGCGGTCACGAATGACCTGTTGTCCTGTGCGGGTCGATTGAGGTCAACCGGAGGGGCGAGTCCCCCGCAGCAGGAGCTATCCGAGTTCGCCACGATCGTGGCGTCGTGAGAAGGAGAAGCAGATGCCGGCAGGACAGGGCAAGAACATCCGACGGGTCACCAGTGTCGATGTGATCCGCAGCAACGCCGGGGAGGGCCAGCCCGGGTCGTACACCTTCGAGCTGACCCTTGATGAGGGAGTGGAGGAGTACCTGCTCGTGGTGCCCGACAGCGAGGCGTCCACGGTGGCGCGGCTGATCCAGCACAGCAGCGCCATGCAACTGGACAAGAACACCGACGACTTGATCTTCGAGAACTACGGATCCTGACCCGCACACTGCGACCAAGCCCCGCCCGAGGAACTTCTCGGGCGGGGCTTGCCCATGCGGGGGGCCGCCGGAGCGCTCACCTGCTGTCACTGATCAGCTGCGGGAGGCACGCACCTGAGATTCTGTGGTGTGGTCCCGAGTCACGGACCGGGAGCTGAGCAGGCCTGTGATCGAGGCGATGATCGCCCGGATCAGCAAACCGGCGAAGGTCCACAGGGAGACGACGGCGGCAATATCAGCGGCCTGCTCGATCTCCGGAGCGGCCTCTTCTGCGGCCTGGCTGGCTTCCTAGGCGATCTCTAGTGCCGCCACCGGAGCGGGGACGCACGGGACAGGCGGCGGCGCTGGGGCTACGACGGCTCGAGGAGCTGCCGTCTGCTCGGCAGGTACACGCGCCCCTGACGGATCGACGGCCCCATCAGCGGGCTCCGGGATCGGACGATCGGGCGCGGCTGATGCTGTAGCTGAGGAAGGGAAAAACCAGGAAAAAGCCACAGGGACCACGTCCTCGGACCAGAACAAATCCGTGCCGTCATCCTACGCCCGTTGCCGGCAAAAAGAGCCGGCGTATTTCCCGCCTGTACCGATACGAATACTGGCTGGAGCCAATCGATCGGCAACACCCCTTAGCTGCTGCACACCAATAGGATTATCCGTTGGTCGAACAGTCCTGTAGGTGGGGGACGCGCCTTCCCGCGGGACAGGGGCGGAAGGCGCGTCCGTGCCGGTGTGATCACCTGGCATGCGGGGCCGTCGAGGGGTGACGCCGATGGCATCCCCGGGCCTTTCCGCGGCGCTGTGCATCGGAACAGCGTCTTATCAGGGTAGGCGCCAGGCAGCAAGCTGGCCATGGGTAGGGGATGTGCTTCGTTGTGTGACAGACCCTTCGGTGTGCCGTCAGGGACGGAGCCCGTGCAGTCACGAAGAGGTGCTGCTCCGAGGTCCGACATCACGTCGGCGGCCCAGGCCGCCGCGGTCCGATCGGCCCCGTCCACCGGCGTGTGGCTGTCCACGTCCACCGACTTCTTGTGCATGGACGTGGGGTGGCGCTGGGCCCGATGCTCATGGGGCACTGGCCCCCGCCCTGGGCTACCGGGGATGTGCGCGGCGACCGCGACGTGGTCCCGCTGGGCCTGGTCTACTACGCGGCCGTGCCCGGCGGGCCGCAGGGTGAACCGCTTCCGGCACGACGACGGGGCCCCCGTCACCGCAACGGTGACGGGGGCCCCAAAGTCGATCGGGTGTAATCAGATGCGGTCGCGACGATCGGTGTCGGTGTCGATCTCGACCTGCTCCTTGCGGACCTCAGCGGCGACGCGCTGGGTCTCAGCGACGGTCTCCTTCTCCAGCTCGATCTTCTCCACGCCCACGGTCTCCTTGGCCACCACGGCGCGCTCCTCGTGGAGGGTGACCTCCACGGTGTCCTCGCCGATGGTGCCGCCGGTGACCTCGGTGCCGTCGAGGGGAACGCGCTCGATCCGGACCTCCTCGCGCTCAACGGGGACATCGACGCCCTCGTGCTCGGTCACCACGTACTTGCGCAGCCGAGCGCGACCGGACTCCTCGCGCTGCTTGCCGACACGCAGGCGCTCCTCGTGACGGATGACCTCGTTGTCGTCGAGATCAGCCCCAGCGGCGGTGTCGTGCCGCCCCGCGGTGTCCTCGGCGTACCGGTCGTTCCCGGCGGTTCCGGCCGCCGCAACGGCGTGACGATCGGTCTCCGTGGCGTATCGGCCGTCACGGTCGCCGGTGCCGGAGTAGTTCATCTGGTAGTAGCGGTAGATCTCCTCCTCCTCGGCCGGGGAGAGGTGCTGGTCCGCGTCCACGTTCGGGGCGTCCTTGACCACGCCCTTGGCGTAGGGCAGCACGAGGCGGTCGCCGTCCTGCCGGGCGCCCTCGACCGGGACGAAGCTCTCCTTGGTGCCGAACAGACCGGTGTCGACGGTCACGAAGGTGACCTCCTCGGTATTGTCGTCCAGGAAGACCTGCTCGACCTTGCCGATCTTGTCGCCGTCCGAGTCGTAGGCGGTAGTGGAGAGAAGGGTGTTGACGTCGTAGGTGGCCATGAGAGCTCCTTCGTATGATTCACGTGGCACGAACTCACGGGCGGGAGTCCGGCGCAGGCGGTGCCCGCCGAGGGGGCGGGTTGGTGCGTTCGACCGCTTTCTTCCAGTTTACTGATGATCAGCCTGCTGATCAATGGCTTCGCCGAGATTGAACCCTCTGTGTGGCCAGGGGTAGGCCGCGCGGCCTCTGGCGGCCGCGGCTGATCCAGGGTGGCGTCTTTGAAGTTGGCCCACAGGGCTGATGCCCACCGGGGAACGCCTCCGCACCGTCATGGCTGGCGGCGCGGAGGCGACAGCCTCACCGCGGAGCAACGGCAGGCTCCCGGGGTGCTGGCACCGTCGTACCCGACCGTGCAATCACCCCGTACACCGGCCACTAGGGCCAGCATAAGCATGAAGCCTACCGATAGGAAGCATGCTTGTCACTGTGTCCGCGGTCCCGTGCCCGGGACTCCTGCAGGCGAGCTGCGCCCTGTATTCGGGATGCGATCACTGCCTCCGGGTCGTCCGGACAACTCCTGATCGGACCGGCAACGACGAGGACGCAGGCGAGTTGCCACCTTCCGCTTTACATATGGCCGGTTGTCGGACACCCAGCTGTGGGGTTTCGGGACGCTGCTGGTAGGCACGTCGGCTCGGTCCGACTCTGCCATTGTGGTGTTGCAATAGGTGGAACAGGCGTGTGGGAGGGTGCTGGCGGTGGGTACACCCACGGCCCCAGCCACCCTGTACAAGGGGTTACTGGGTCCGTGGGTGTGCTGCTCAGGTGGTGCGGGCGCGCCGTCGGAGCAGGAGCACTCCAGCAGCTAGGGCCACGGTCAGAGCCAGGCCACCGGTCACCGCGGCAGCACCGTTGCCCTCGGCGGTGTCCACGGCCACGCCGGTGTCAGCACCACCGACGGGGACTTGTTCGATCTGCGGGGCCTCCTGCAGGCCGGTGCCGCCGGGGCCGGCCACGATGCCGGTGTGCGGGGGCAGTCCCTCCAGCTGCTGGTCCGTGGCCACGATCTCGGCGACCTTCGCGGTGTCGTAGGCGTAGATGTCGCTCTCACACCCCACACCGTCGGAGTCGCTGTCCAGGGCGGGGGCGTAGGCGGGACTGGCGGTGGGGATGTTGTAGACGCCGGCGGCCGCGGCGGCGTCGCAGTTGGGGAACGGCAGGATCGCGGCGGTGGCCGGGGCCGTGGTCAGGGCCGAGAGCCCGACGGCGGTGATCAGTGCGGCACTGGCTGCGCTTTTTCGCATCTGTTTCTCGCTTCCGGTGGGGTAGTTGTCTTTGCAACGTATCCAGCGGACATCCTCGAGACCACCCTGTCAGCGACACAAACCTGGTCTGCCGCGGTTGTGTTGACTTCGGGCATGCAACGAGCCGAATCGAACCCTCTGCGTTGCGCGGCGGCGGCCCCGTTGCCGTCCATGGCATCAGGGACCGTGCCGTGGACCTGATTCCCGGAGCAGGGCCTCCGGCTCCTGCCCTGGTGTGCCCGCCTTCCAAGGGCCGCTGAAGCTCTGACCAACTGCGGGGACTGCTGCGGCGTTGCACATGGGGTTCCCTGAGAGTCAGTGGGACAGCCGAAGCTGCAGCTTGTTCCTTCTCCTGCCATGACGGTGCCTTCCACCGGATGTGGCAATCATGACGAGAAACTGCGCAGGGAGGATGCTGGGCTGTAGGTGGTCCCATCGATCAGGAAGAGTCACCAGAATGACAGCAGACCAGCAAGGCGCCACCGCTCAAGAGCGGCCCCCGGGAGGGAGCCTGCTCACCGTGCTGGTGGCATTGGGCGCGAACTTCTTCGTCGCCGCCGCCAAGACCATCACCGCCGCGATCACCGGCTCAGCCGCGATGGTCGCCGAGGCCGCCCACTCCTGGGCCGACACCGGCAACGAGGTCTTCCTCCTGATCGCCGAGCGCCGCTCCGCCCGGCCCCGCGACCGCAGCCATCCGCGCGGCTACGGGCGGGAGGGCTACGTGTGGTCGATGTTCGCCGCTTTCGGACTGTTCGTCGCCGGCTCGGTGGTTTCCATCACCCACGGGGTGCAGGAGCTTGGCGCGGAGCCGACCGAGGCCGACTATATGCCGGCCTACATCGTGCTCGCGGTGTCCTTCGTCCTGGAAGGGGTGTCCTTCGCCCAAGCCCTGCGGCAGACCCGCGGCCTGGCCGGTGAGCTGGGGTTGCACCCGTTGCGCTTCATCCAGCGCACCTCCGACCCGACCCTGCGCGCGGTTTTCGTGGAGGACGCGGTGGCCCTGATCGGCATCGTGGTGGCCGCCGCGGCGATGGCCGCCCACCAGCTCACCGGCAACCCCGTCTGGGACGCGGCCGGGTCCATCGTGGTCGGGGTGCTGCTGGGCGTGGTCGCCGTCTTCCTCATCGTCCGCAACAAGGACTTCCTGACCGGGCAGCCCACCGACCCATGGCTGCACGAGCGGTTGCTCGCGGCCATTCTGGCGGACCCGGACGTCCAGCGGGTCACCTACCTGCACACCGAGTTCGTCGGGGCCCGCCGGGTGTTCCTCGTCGCTGCCGTGGACCTCACCGGCGACGATGCCGAACACCATCTGGCCACCCGGCTGCGCACCGTCGAGGCGCGCCTGGAGGAGCACGAGCTCATCGAGGACGCCGTCCTGACCCTTTCCCTGCCCCAGGCACCCGCCCTGCAACTTCGCACCTCTCCGACTCAGCACAATTCCTCAACCACCACGTCCAGCGACCGGACACCCTGACCCCGGCCCCGAACTACCGCCCGGCCGGGGAGCACCGGAACCGCAAGGTCCTAGAAGGCCGCTGCTGCCATATCGAGTCATGGCGATGCCTTCACCGGCTGTGGCAAGCACACAATCGTCTACCGCGCTGCCGTGAGACTTCACGCCATCATGGCCAAGAGACATCATCGAGGCTACCCGTAGGCGATGCTGCAGTAGGGGTTCCGCACGCGGTGTGGAAATTCGGGCACTACCCGGCTGGCAGGAATCTGACCGGTGTACACCATAGGCTGAGTTCCAAATCTAGCTCCCTCTACACCCAGACCCTTGAGAACGGAGCGCCTATGAAGACCATCCGCTTGCCCGTACTGGCCCTCGGCGCTGTCCTGGCTCTGGCGGCACCGGCTGCCGCCTCGGCAACCCCCGCACCAGCCCCCACCAGCTCTGTCGGCACGTCCACTCCGGCGGAGTCAGCCGATCAGCAGGCCCGGGACAGGCTCAACGAGCTGGCCACCACCCAGACCCAGGCGCAGATCCAGGAGATCCTCGACTCGGACCAGCCGGCCGAGGTGCTCTATGACGTGGAGGCCGAGAAGTACCTGGCGGCCTACACCACCGGCCCGGCCGTTCCGGAGCTGTCCCTGGATCCGTTCACCGCTCCTCGTGAGTGAAGCAATAGGGGTTCCTGTTGCATTCTCGAGAAGGCACAGCAACTGTCCCTCGGGAAGGCTTCCGCCGCGGCGACGCAGCAGTGAGCCGGGCTCAGCATCCCCTTCTCTACCCGCACTTCCTCCCCCAGGTGGAGGCCCCGCACTGGGGCTGCTCCTAGGATCGGAGGACTGCCCCTCACACCTTGGAGTTGCTTCCGTGCCTGGCCGCGCGCCCCTGCTGGATGTCCGGGATCTGTTCTGTGGTTTTTCCGGGACACCGGTGTGCGGGCCGGTGACCTTGGCCGTGGAGCCCGGGCAGGTCGTGTCGATCGTGGGGGCCAACGGGGCGGGGAAGTCCACGGTGCTGCGCACCATCACCGGACGCCAGGAGGCCCTGGCCGGTGCGGTGCACTTCGCCGGCCAGCCACGACGGGAGAACTCCGCGGCGTGGCGACGGGCGGTGGCGGCGGTGTTCGACGACGACGCCTGGTTTCCCGGTCTGAGCGTGCAGGAGCACCTGCACCTGGTGGCCGCCGGGCACGGGATCTCCGACCCGGGCGAGGTCGTGGCCCGGGAGCTGGAGTTCTTCGGCCTCACAGCCCGCGCCTCCGCGCTTCCCGATGCCTTGTCCTCGGGCCAGCGCCGCCGGCTGCTGCTGGCGGCGGCCTTTCTGCGTCCGGCCCAGGTGTTGTTCCTGGACGAGCCCGAGCAGCGCCTGGATCCGACCATGGTCTCCGCCCTGGCCGCTCGTCTGCTGGCCCACGCCCGGGCTGGGGCGTGTGCGGTGGTGATCACCCACCACCCCGGGTTCCTGACCGCGGTCTCGACCCGGTGCCTGCTCATCGACAGCACGGTCCGCGAGGTGGACCCCGCCCAGGGGGCCGCCCTGATCTCCGGAGCCCCCCGGTGAACCCGACCACCACGCCAGGGGCTGGACCCGAACAGCTCGAGCACGACACCACCATCTTCGACCCATGGGCCAGCGCACGAGCCACCGCCAAACCCCGCACCCACCGGCCGCTGGGGGAACGACTCACCGACCTCTACATCCGCTGCTTCTCTCTGGCCGTGATCGCAGCCATCACCGCCAGCCTTCTGCAGCACCCCAGCACCCCCACCGCCGCCGGTACCTCCTGGTTGCACCAGGCCCTCATCCCTGGTGGCACGGGCCTGCCCATCCTACTCGTGCTGGGCCTGGGGGTGCTCGCCCTGGGAGCCTTGGGGGTGTGGGTGCTGCTGGCCAGCGGCCCGGTCGCCGCTGACCGGGCGGAACTGGTGTGGGGGTTCCAGTTGCCGGTGGACCGACGCCCGTTCCTACACCGAGCACTGCGCCAGCTCCTTACCCGCGGCGCGGTGACCGGCGCCCTGGTCGCCGTAGCGATGGCCGCCGCCGTGGTGCTGAGCACCGGCCCCACCTGGACCTTGCTGCCCTTGGCGTTGACGGTCACTGCGGTGGGAGCGGCCGTGTCAGGGGCGGCGGTGATCTTCCAGACGCGATCGGCCCCGCGCGATGGCGGCAGTCCCCTCACCGGGGCGCTGCCCTGGGCCGTTGCTGTCTGCCTGGTCGCCGGAGCCGGTAGCAGGCTGCTCACCTACCGGGCCAGGGAAGGCGCGGCCGCAGTCGACGGCGCGATTCTCGGGCGGGTGCTGGACCCGGCCCCGATGCTGGGGGCGGCCGCTGTCGCGCTGGTGCTGCTGGGGATCACGGTCATCCGGGCCCGCCGAGCCGTGGAGGGACTGGGCTGGGCGCAGCTGGAGGCCGGCAACGGCCACGCCACGGTCGTTCGTGCCGCGGCCGCCACCTTCGACCTTCAGGACCTCTACCGGGCCCTGACCCCGCTGCCACGCAGTATCCGTCGCAACCTTCTGCTGGTGCCGCACCGGCCCACCCGCCCCTGGATGGCCCTGTGGCGGGCCGAGACCACCGGGTGGTTGCGGTTGCCCGGCCCCTTCCCCCTGTGGGCGGGCGCGGCCGCGGCGATGCTGGTGATCGCCACCACCCCCGGCTGGGGCACCCCCACCGTCGTGGTACCCGCACTGATCATCACCGCACTGATCGCAGCTGATCTGGCCGCCGCGGCCACCCGGATCACGGCGCTGACCCCAGAGGTGGAGACCATCCTGCCGATCTCGGCCACCGTCGCCCGCCTCGCCCGGGCGCTCACCCCGTGCCTGGCCATGGCCGTGTGGACCGGTGTCGTCCTGGGTGGCCTTGGAATCCTGAGCGGAACGGCTTTATTGGCCGCCCTCGGGGCTCTGGCCGGGATCGGCCTCGGTGCCACCGCCGTGGTTGGTGCCCGCCGCGCCCCCCTGGACTGGTCCGGTGCGGTGATCATGACCGATGCAGGATTGGTGCCCATCGGCGTGATCTCCCAGCTCACCGCAGCCCACACCCTCGGACTGCTCGTCCTGATACCGGCTGTGCTCGCCCTGATCACAGGGACCCTCACCTGGCCGCTCCTGGGCACCCAGATCCTGTTCAGTACCGGCGCCATCTACGCGGCCATGCGCCGTCCCGGCACTCCATAGGCAATACCCGCCTCAGAATGCAGCACCCGGACAACTCACCGATGGAGCTCCGTCAATACCGGGGCGACGGGGGCCCGTGGGCCCCACACGTTGCAGTAAGGGTTCCTACCCGACCGGCAGTCACGGCTGGTTGGTTCTTCCTCCCCAGCGCGCGTCACCGAACTGAGCTGCCCACGGCGCCAGATCCGCCCGGTCAAGGGGGTGTGTCCACCGGGCGGGAGGAACAAGATCCCCCAGCAGGGACAGGCGGGCGAATTCCACTTCCTCCGCCCCGCTAGATGGGAGGTGCTGGCGGTCATAGATCCAGGCGTAGCGAGATCCATTGGGAGGGTTGAAAAACACCACCAGGTCCCCGGTAGGGGCGAACAGCGCGGCGGTCACGACGATTCCGTCGATGACCGGCGCCAGCTCCGTGCTGGCCTGCTGGTAGGCGTGGACCCACCGCGGTGCGGAACCGGGTGCTGCGGTGGCGGGGTCCTCGGGGTGCATCGGCATTCCTTGCGGGATGTTTGGGGTGATCGGGTTGGGCCCGAGCGGTCTCCATCTTGCCTTGGCCGTGGCGACAAGGGCCTGATGCGCCGAGGCGGACCACACTACGGGTGGCTACCCGTTTAGATGGGGGTTCGGCTTCGTGTCGGTTGCCTGTGACACTCCAACGAGCAGTGCGCCCGGCTCATGGCCTGGCGACTGATTCCACCACGCCCGTCCACGCCCCTTCAACGGGTTTTATGGTATTCGTTAACAACGATAATCGTTATGGTGGAGGAGCGCGTGATGGAACGAGAAGAACGACTGCCAACAATGGTGCTGCGCTGGGCAGCCACCGGGGCCGGGATCCTGGCCTTCGCCAGCGCAGTGGCCGTGACCGTGCTCGAGGGATACGCCACCTACCTCACCATGCACTCCCTGCCCGAGGACCTCACCGCAGCCAGCAGCACCGGACTGGGCAGCATCGGTATCTACATCATCGACAACATTGATCTGCTGTTCTTCGTCGTCGGTCTGAATCTGCTGTTGCTCGCCGCCGTGCTCTCCCGCGGCACCCGGTACTACCAGGACGTCAAGGAGCTGGTCTGAGCATGGCCCCGGCCAAGAACGAGACAGACCAGCAGCTGATCACCTGCCACCTCACGGAGCTGCTCGCCGCCCGGGGGATGACCCTGACCGAGCTGGGCAAACGAGCAGGCATCAGCATCGTCAACCTATCCCTGCTGAAGAACAACCACGCCAAGGCCATCCGCTTCACCACCCTGCACGCAGTCTGCCAGGCGCTCGAATGCGAGGTCGGAGACCTGTTGACCATCACCCCCGACCCTGACCCCAGCGCTAAGGCCTCCATGTGAGCCCTCTAGCGCTGCCGGGCCACTGAACCCACACCCCAGTTCGCGTCGGTGGAGAAGCCGGCTAACGACCCGGCTGTGGTGTTGCAGTCAAGGTTGCTGTTCTGCATCGCGGTCCGGCGCGGGTGAACTGGGTCAGGTGCGCCCCGTGGGGCTCACCGAAGGACGTGCTCAGTCCTAGTAATCCGCTCCAGTGGTCGCGGTGGTCGGTGGCAGGGTGCGCGACCAGGTGTGGGCTCGGGTCACGAGCCCGGTGTAGCTGAGGGTCAGTGCGATTGAGGCAGCCACCGAGAGCGGGGGAATGTCGGTGGCGTTGAGGTCGGTGAGGCCGATGGCGCCGAAGCCGAAGGCCAGGCAGTTGCCGATGATGTGCAGGCCGATGGCGGCTTCCAGGCCCCCGGTGCGCCAGGTCAGCCAGGCGGCGGCGATGGCGAAGACGACGATGTCGAGCTGTCCCACCCATTCGTACTCGTGGCCGAGGACGAACAGGGGCACGGGCAGCAGGATGGCCCAGGCGGGGTGACGCAGCCAGGACCCGATGGTTTGCATGAGCACTCCGCGGAACACGTATTCCTCGGCGGCGGCTTGGAAGGGCACCACGAGCAGCGCCACCGCCAGGGCCCATCCGCTGTGCGGTCCCCAATGCGGTGCCATGGGGGAGGTCCCGGTGCCGGTGGCGAAGAGTACGAGATTGACCACCAGGTGCAGGGCCGCGGCCAGTCCCAGACAGCGGATCAGCAGCCCCCAGCGCAATCTGCCGATCACCGAGGACACCGACCCTGCCGGGCGCCATCCGCCGACCCGCACACCGAGCAGAGCGGCTGGTAGTCCGAGCGCCAGCAGCCCCAGAGCCAGTAGCGCCGTGATGGGGTTGTGCATGTCCAGTGGCGCCGAGGGGTCCATCGCCGCATCGATGCGCACGCCCAAGGTGGGGTCCAGGGCAGAGGCCACCATCGCGGTGCCCACCAGGGCGATCAGCAATAGGCTCCAGGTGACGGCCGTGACGAGGAGCGTGAGCACCGGACGCCACCACCGGTAGGAGGGGTGGGCGCGGGCCAGCCGGTGGTACGGCAGCGCCGCCTTCGTGCCGGGTGCGTCGGCAGAGCGTGGTGGACGCCCCGCCGTGGTCACGGCGGTGGTGGGCAGGTGGGTGGTGGGGGAGTGGGATGTGCTCATGGACCCAGCGTGGGTGCGGGCGTCCCCGGCCGGTATCGGTCATCGGTGCTCTTGCGGGTTCGCGGGGTTGAATCGGGTTCATCCTTTCGCACGACAGCCGGGGCCCTGGCCCTTTCCTAGGCTGGGGGGATGATCACCTGGTTGCGCCATCCCCGCTGGCGACTTGTCGGCACACTCACGTCGGCTCTGCTGAGCGGGTTGGTGGTCCTGGTGCTGGTCCGTGGCAGCGCACTGCCGGAGGACCCGGAAGCCGTGCCCACGGCCGAAGCCCTGCGCCTGTCCCTGCTGTTGTTCGGGGACCTGCTGGCGGGTCTGCTGGCCGTAGCGGTGCTGCCGTTTGCGTTGCGGCCTTTCGACGACGGTGGCACCACTCCCGAGGTCGGTGCCCGCAGCACAGGGTCCAGGTGGGCGCTGGTCGCCGGCCTCGTGGTGGTGGCCGCCACGGCCGTGTCGACGTTGGCGGTCCCGGCCAGTTTGATCTTGCTGGTCTCCTTCGCCTCCCGCCGCCCACGGGCCTGGTTCCTGGCCAGCACAGCCATGCTGGCCCTAGCGGCCTGGGTCAACGCCTACGTGGTGGAGCCCGGAGACCCGCTGCCGGTATGGGTGCTGCTGCTCTTCGTGCTCGGTGTGGCAGGGGTGGCGGGGCTGATCGGTTCTGCCCGACGGTCCCGGCGGTCCCTGATGCGGTCGTTGCGGCAGGAAGCAGACGCCGCCCGTCGTGAGCGCGCAGCACACATCGAGCAGGTCCGCGCGGCCGAGCGCACCCGTATCGCCCGGGAGATGCACGACACCCTCTCGCACCGCCTGAGCCTGATCTCCTTGCACGCCGGGGCCCTGGAATACCGCCCCGACCTCGACGCCGAGACCGTGCAGCAGACCTCACGGGTGCTGCGCGAGACCGCTCGCACCGCCTCCCAGGAGCTGCGCACGGTGTTGACGGTGCTGCGCGAGGACGGACAAGGGACCGCGCCGGACCCCGGCCTGTCCGCGCTGGAAGACCTCCTCGTCACCGATGGCGCCGCCGGCGCCATCGTCGATCTAGAGCTCGGCGGGGAACTCGATAAGACCACCGTGGGGGAGGTGCCCGCGGTGACCTCCCGTGCCCTGTACCGCATCACCCAGGAGTGCCTGACCAATGCCCGCAAGCACGCCCCGGGGCAACCGGTGCGGATCAGGATGCACGGCGACCGGCACGAAGGCATCACCTTCACCGCCACCAACCCGCAGCAACTAGCGCGGACCATGGAGCCCGAGGGCGGGTTTGGGCTGATTGGCCTCCAGGAGCGGGTGCAGCTGCTCGGAGGCCGGCTGCACGTGGCGTCCACGGCCGGGGCCTTCACGGTGACAGCATGGCTCCCATGGCCCAATTGACCGATCCGATCCGGGTGCTGATCGCCGATGATGAGTCCCTCATGCGCGCCGGGCTGCGGCTGATCCTCGACGGGGCCCCCGGCATCGTCGTCGTCGGCGAGGCCGTCGACGGCGCCGACGCGGTGGGCCAGGCCCATCGGCTGGTCCCGGATCTGGTGCTCACCGACATCCGCATGCCGGGGTGCGACGGGATCGAAGCCACCCGGCGACTGCGCGCCGGCGCGCGTCCTCCCCGGGTCCTCGTGCTCACCGCCTTCGACACCGACGATTTCGTCCTCGACGCCCTGGAGGCTGGTGCCGATGGGTTCCTGCTCAAGGACACGCCCCCCGACGAGCTCGTCGCAGCCCTCCGGCAGGCCGCGGCCGGCACCATGACGATCTCCCCGACAGTGCTGCGCCGCCTCGTGACCGTCGCGACCCGCCACGGCCGCCGCACCACCACCCCGGATCTGCTGGCCGGGCTCAGCGACCGCGAGCACGAGGTCGCCGAGCGGGTCGCCCAGGGCCTGTCGAACACCCAGATCGCCCAGGACCTGTACCTGTCCGTACCGACCGTCAAGACCCACATCGGGAGGATCTTCACCAAGCTCGGCATCGACAACCGGGTGCAACTGGCCATCAAATTCCTCGAAAGCCGCCAGCAGACCACCTCAAGGTGAGATCAGCCCCGCCTCTCGACTGCACGAGGGCACCCTGGAATTGAGATCTCGGATTCGACCGGAGCGGCTCACCATCACCCGCTTTACATATGGCCTGGTTAGCGGCGGACTGTGCTGCGGTAGAGGCTCGTTAGTTGGCGTGGTCGTCGTGGTGCACTGCGCGCAGGTAGGCCCAGGGGTGCCGGGCGCGGAAAATGTGGATGGCCGCCAGGATCCCGGCGACGACGGCGAAGACGGTCCAGGCCGGCTGCGGCACCAGCAGCGAGGCGACCAGCACCCCGGTCGTGGCGGCCACGGCGTAGGCCGCGGCCTCGACCCGCTGGCAGGCCGTGGCACCGGCCGCGGCGCGGACTGGCGGTTCCGGGGGCACAGCACCGGTCCGGGCGGCGGAGACGAGTGCGTAGCGCACCCGCTGTGCGGATACCGGCGGCAGGTCAGTGGGCCGAGGGGCGCGGGCGAGTCGAGCCAGGAGATGGAACAGGGCCAGGAGACCGAGCAGCAGCGCTGGCCACCACGGGGTGCGCAGCTCACCGGAGGAGGTGTCCAACAGCCACCACAGCGCCACCGGCATCGCGAGGACGAGGACCGCGGCGGCAGGCACGGTGCCGACCACCACCTGGCCGACGGTGGGGACCGGGGCGGTGTCGACCGATGAGGACTCGTCGGGTGCGGACCGGGGGCGCTCGTCCATGCCGTTCACGCTACCGGCCGTCATCGGCGGTGGTCGTGGACTGGCCGGTGGCCCGCGTGCTCCGGAGGTGGTGCAGGCCCGCCCCCAGCAGCACGAGCATTCCGGCGGGCACGGCGTGCAGCACCGCGAGGTCCAGGGCCGCGCCGGCCCACCGGGCTGTTTCCGCCACGGTCAGGGTCGTGCCCTGGGTGACACCGCGCACTGCGGTGAACAGATGTGCGGCGAGCACCATCGCAGCTCCGACGACGGCCCAGAGTGCGACGGCCTGTCCGGTGGGCACCAGGCGGTACCCGTCGGCCACCGCCCACAGCCCGGCCGGGACGAAGACGACCACGGTGGCGGCCTGCCCGGGGTCGAGGTCAGGGTTCCGGAGGAACCAGTCGTTGCGCAGCAGCACCTCGAAACTCAGCTGCAGGGCCACCATGATCGGCCCCCAGCGCGCCAAGAAATGCCAGATCCACCGGGCAGCGCCCCTCCAGGACCGGGTAGACGTCTGAGCTGGGGCATCCACGGGACGGCCTCCTTCCTGGACGACGAGGTTCTCGCTCGATACGCGAGCCTCGAGGGCAGGGACCTTCTGGTGGGTCTACGGTCGCCAGCTGCCGGGGCGGTCGCCGTGCTTGCGCACATAGTCCCGGATGCCGGCGGTCACGCCTTTGCGCACCACCCAGTAGAAGATCAGCAACGAGATCACCAACATGACCAGTGGGAAGAGCAGGGCCAAGAGGGGCAGGCCCCAGTCACCAGGAGTGGGATTGATCCCGGACGCGGCCAGGACACCAGGCGGTGCGGCGAGATCGGTGAGCATCGTGGTGAGCCTCCTCGGGTGGGGCTTCCCACGCTACTGAGACGCGATCGAACCTCCCGGACTGCGCCGATGCCCTGCGTGTCGTGCGGTCACCGTGGTACGACGACTGGAGTCCGCGGATCTCACCACTGCACAGTGCAGTGAGGGGTTCCCCCTTACGGTGGACGGAAAGCGGGGGCTTGTGCCGGTATGGGGGTGGATCAGCCCAGCACCTGCTCGACCGGAGGCCTCGCCCGCACACCGGATGCGGTGATGAGCGTTGTACCGGGGCATCGAGAAGAGCTACTCGGGGGCGGTCGTCGGTGAAGCGGACACACCCCAATAAAGCTCTTGGCCGTCCGCGAGGACTTCCACGCTGAACGTCTCCGGCGCTGGCTCGTCAGGTATGCCGACGTAGGTGGTCGTGGTGACCGGAAAGCGCGGGCAATCACCTCCGCCGTAGTTGCCGCTCTCGCCGCTGAGCACAATATGCGCGGAGCGGTCCTCGAATGCACTCTCGGACTCGGTCAACTCGCACGCCATCGTGATGGCATACCACCCGGGCTCGACATCGGGGGTCGAGCCGCTGGAATGGGTGCCGTCCGGGGCGGCGACGTTGGCCATGGAGAAGCCGCCCTCGGCCGGGACGGGCAAGGTGGAGTCAGTCCAGCTGGTGAGGTCGGGGGCCGGAGGTGATTCTGGTTCCGGTGACGATCCGCAGGCGGTGACGGCCAGTGCCATCGCGGTCGTGGCGGTTACGGCTGTGAACGTCCGGCTCGTCATGCCCGCCACCCTAAACGCTGTGAAGCTAACTGTCGGTGATCCCTTCAAAGGAAACGCCTCGGGTTCACCTGACGTTTCGCCCTACCTGGTTGCGGTGGGGGTTCGTTGGATGACCCGCGCTCCGTTGGGAGTAGGCCCCAGCTCCTATAGTGAGCACCCCACAACCGGGGCGTTCCCGAATGCACACCGCCCGTGTTGAACTGGACGCTAGGACACAGCCGAGGGAGGCAACGAGCATGAAAGGCACGACGAAGCAGACGATCGGCATCGTCGTGATGACGACCGGGGTCATCACGGTGTTCAACTCCTTCGAGCTCCACATGGTTGGACCGTTCTGGTTGGGCGGTTCCGTCACGATCATCGGTGTGGCACTGGGAGTGCTGGGGTGGAAGCTGATCTCTCGCGGCCGCAGCGATGTCGCATTGGAGGCGGCGCGGCACAACGAGGAGCAGGTCGCCCGCCACCAGGAGGACCTTGCCGGTGACGGTCCGCGCCCAGGCAGTCAGGACCCATCGTCCGAGTACGCCCCCGGGGAAGAGTCCTCGTTGGAAGACCCGCCAGAGAGGCGGTAGTAACTCCGGTGCCGATTCCCGACATCCGTACAGGCGGGAAACGTCACGGCTTTAGTTCATGCTCGAAGTGCTTCGTTGCAGTTCGGGTTCCCTAGAAGCGGCGTCCGGTGCGGCGGAAATACAGGGCGTCGACGACGACGAAGACCGAGCCGAGGAACGTCAATCCGCATCCGAGCAGGAAAATGGCGCCCGGGACGATGGGCACCCCCGTCGGCTGATGGCGGCGGGAGACCTCCATGAGCACGAACATGGCCAGAGCGACACCGGTCCTGGCCCCGGTGAGAGTCAGTGCGAACACACGAAAGGACCCGATCAGGTCCCTCAAGAAGGCTTTGACGGTGCGTGTCCCAGCGCCAGGGTTGCCGGATGTGTGCCGTCCCTGTCCCAGGGCCCAGAAGAGCACCACGGCGCCCATCAGCAGGACAGCGCCTGTGACGATGAAGATTCCTGACCGGCCGTAGGCGTAGACGCCCATCGCGATGACACCCAGCGCGCCGACGACCAGGAGGCCCGCATAGACGAAGGCAACAGCTCGCATCAGCAGCCTCTTCGACGTAGGTTCTCCGCTCCAGCCCCGGGGCGAGTGCTCAGGGGATGTGCTGGTTCCGGGCGTTGTGCTGTTCGATCGCGCGGATCAGCGTGCGCAGGTCCTTGGCGCCCTGCCCATAGTCGACCATCGTGGTGCCCAGGCGAGGTTCGCACCGCGCCTCGATCTCGGTGCGGGTCGGATCCAGCGGGTGAAAACGGAGCGTGATCCGCTCGCCCCAGCTCTTCATGTTCATCCGGGCCGTCAACTGCGCCTGGGCACCGGAGAGCTCCACCAGGGTGAACCGCGGCAAGTCCTCGACGACCTGTCGGAGGCTGCGCAGCACCTGCTCCACCGGCACGTCCACCTCGAGCCGGCCCTCGCTGCGAGCACCTTGGGAGGTGATCCCGTAGGCGTGGTCCGGGGCGGAGGTGCTCCGCCCGCCGAGCACGCCGATGACCACGCCGAACCCCAAGGGTATGACCACCCGCAGGGCTAAGACCCACCACGGTTGCTCCGCCCAGATGCCGACCACCAGGAGAACCAACGCCGCCGGGAGGAACCACAGCAGCGCCGACCACCGGAAGCGTGATGGCGGAACATTGGTCTCCTGCATGGCGCCCTCCACAGTGTTGGCCGTCCCAGCCCTGCAGGCCAGGACTGATGTGCAACCCCTGCCCGTGGATCCTCGCCGAAGCCCGAGCCGAGTGTCTCTTGCCTATCAACGAGGGCGGTCGACCGCCAGACACACATGTGCCATCACAACCAGTGGCCGGTCGGAGGGTCTCGCCGGGATTGCCTTGCCTCGGCCAAGGAGGTTGCAGTGAGGGTTTCTGAGTGCTGACCCCGCTCGAGGTCCTTATGTCGTGGCGCGGGTGCGCGGCATACGGTGGGGGCTATCGAGCGGAGAGGCGTGATCTGGTGAGGCGAGTCCTGCACGTGCATCCGCTGAGCACCTATATGGTGTTCCAGGCGCTCACCCCGGTGCTGGCCCTGGGCTACGCGGCGGTCCTGTCCCCGGGCGGCTGGTCGGGCTGGGTGCTGTGCTGGGCGGTGCTGATGGGGGTGGGGTTGGTGTGGACCCAGCTGGTGTGGGGCCCGTGCTGGGCTGCCGGGGCCGACTACGGGCTCACCGCCGGGGTCCGTATCGCCCTGATGACCGTTGCCGGTGCGGGGTTGATGCTGCCCTTCCTGGTGCTCAACGTGGTCTTGGACCCGGGGTGGTTTCTCTATGCCCTGGTCCTCACCCCTTACGGGGTGGTGGCCGGGTTGCTCGGTGGGGCTGTCCTGGCCGTCCGGGACCGCGGGGCTGTCGCTGTCCCTCGGGCCCACGACGGCGCCGACGCGAACGCCCGTTAAGGAACCGTGGGCCCGCGGGTGCTCCTGATTTGTCGACGCTGCCGATGGGGTTCGGCTACGGCCGTCCGATACCGACGCGGTCACCGTGGTTGTGGGCATAGTCCTTGATGCCGGCGGCCACCCCTTCTCATGCAACAGGTCAATTCAAGTCGCCTGCTCTCGCCGTCGTCTTCTCGCCCCACCACAGTGACGCCACCCGATAGGAGCGGCCTCGATGCTGTCTCACGATGTGGACGAGTGCCACGGACCCTAGCTCGATTACTGACGAGTAAGGTTACTAGCCTGTTTTGCATAGACAAACGTCTAGTGCCTAGCTTCAGGAGGCTCCCCATGGCAACAACGTTGATGAGCGTCGCCACAGGCGCGGGCGGCATGGCCACGGCGGCGGCCATGATTCAGATGAGCCTGTCGATCGGCACCAGCGGTGCGCTCGAGCCGGCGTCGATCGCTCTGCTCATGATCGGGGCGGTGGCCTTGATCGCCCGTGTCGTCGTGGACTTCGAGTCCCGGTCGCGGCAGCACGTGGATCGGACCAGGGCACAGATCGAGGCCCGTCGACACCACCAGCAACAGCACCTCCTGGACGCACGGTCGTAGCTGCCGCTGCAGCCGTTCGCGCCCCAACGTTGAAAGCCACAAGGGCCGGTTCCTTTGCGAACTCCTCAGCGACGCAGCTTTACATATGGCCGGTTATCGCCTGCCCTGTCACGGCGGTTGCATCAGTCCCGGTGTGTGTCTTCGGGGTTCGTCACAATGTCACGCAGCACACTCCGCGGGGGCCGTGTGGTTACGCTGAGGCGGATCTTTCCTGGACACGTGGGGGCGTGAGCACGATGAGGAACTTCGGTGGACTTCTCGGTGGGGCGGTGGCACTGAGCGTGGCGACAGGACTGATGGCGCCCTCGGCGGCGGTGGCGACGGGGACGACCTATGACATCGACTCGGCCTCGAGCCTGACGGTGGTGGTGAACAAGCACCGGCCGCTGGACCCGCCGTCCTATGTGCCCAAGCCGCTGAGCCGCATCCAGGCCGAACGGATGCGCTCCGATGCGGCGGAGGCCTACAAGAAGATGGTCCGGGCCGCGAAGGCCGATGGGGTGAACATCGTGACGGTGAGCGGATATCGCTCCTATGACACCCAGGCCAGTCTCTACGGCAGCTACGTTCAGCAGTACGGGCAGGAGACCGCTGACATCATCGCGGCCCGGCCCGGGCACAGCGAGCACCAGACCGGGCTGGCCATGGACGTGGGCAACGCCTCCGGGGCATGTGCGCTGCAGGACTGCTTCGAGGACACCCCGGTGGGGGCGTGGGTGGCCGCCCACGCGTGGAAGTACGGATTCATCATCCGTTACCCCAAGGGCGAGGAAGGTGTCACCGGGTACACCTACGAGCCGTGGCACATCCGCTACGTCGGCCCGAAGCTGGCCGAGGAGATGCGGCTGGCGGCCCGGAAGTCCGCCGAGGCCCAGACCCAGCCGGACATCGACACCATGGAGGAGTTCTTCGGCCTGGAGCCGGCCCCGGACTACCTGCCGTAAGCGAAACCGACCCCGGCGTCCATGACCGCTCGACCCACGACCCCGGTGATGTCACGAACCGCGTGTCGTTCCTCGGGCACGGAGTGCGCCGACGAGCCCGGGGCGGTGACGAGGTCGCCCTGAGAGAAACTCATCCCTGCGAGCCGGCCCGCGCGAGAGCGGCGCGTCGGCTGAGGACCGGCCCGACGTCGCGCGGGGCTCCTCGCGCTGTCACGGGAACGGCTACTGGCACTCGTCGTAGTGATCCTCGTGCTCGGAATGCCGATGACCGTCGTGGAGATAGTCCACATGGTCGTCATGCTCCATGGTGTCGTGCCCACAGTTGTCCCCGTGGGTGTGCTCGGCCTTGGTGTGCTCGGCTTGCTTCTCGTGACCAGCCATGATGATCTCCCTTGGCGATGCGGACCCGGAACAGGCCTGCTCCTCCAGGGAAGCACCGGCAGCGGAGCTTGGCAACGTCTTCCGAGGGGTTATCGGAGCGGCCGAAGACAACATCCGGCATCACCTGCCGGGCCTGGCGGTGGACGGGCCCTCGCAGGTGTTCAGGGCGCGGGAACCGCCATGACCTCAGCCCCGGAGCGATGGGCAGTTGATGGTCAGATCGGGAACAACGGGTACATGGGCAGCTCGACGCCCTCCGCTCTACATATGGGACTGCCCCCGGTTCACCTGACTCCTGAGCTGCGAGGATCTCTCCTCACAGTGAGGATGGGACCGTGCCCAAGCTCTACCCCGAGGAGTCCCGCCGCGACGTGGTGGCGGTGGCCCGCAAGCACGAGGCCCCGCTGTCCCAGACCGCCCGGGACGTCGGGATCTCCTCATCCTCGATCCACAACGGGCTGCGCAAGGCCGACGTCGACGACGGCGTGCGCCCCGGCGTGACCACTGCGCAGGCGGAGAAGTTGCGGGCGCTGCGGCGGCGCGACCGGCGGCCGGAGCAGGAGAACGAGATTCTGCGACGGGCCGCGGCGTTCAACGCCTAACTGGTGGAGCGCGACTTCAGCGCTGTCGCCTTGAACCGGCTGGGGCTCACCGATCTCACGGAGCACCGCACCGACGAGGGCAAGCTCTATCTGTGCATGATCAAGGACGTCTACTCCAACCGGATCGTCGGGTACTCCATCGACTCCCGCGTCAAGGCGTCCTTGGCGGTCACGGCCCTGCGCAACGCGGTGGCTCGCCGCGGCACGGTGGCCGGCTGCGTGGCCCACAGCGATCGCGGCAGGCAATTTCGAGCCCGGAAGTTCGTGCACGAGCTCGCCCAGCACGATCTCGTGGGATCCATGGGCAGGGTCGGGGCGTGCGCGGACAATGCCGCCATGCAGTCGTTCTTCGCTCTGCTCCAGAAGAACGTCCTGGGCCGGCAGCGCTGCGAAACCTGAGAGGAGATGCGTCTGGCGATCGTGACCTGGATCGAGAACACCTACCACCGCCGGCAACGCCGTCTCGCTCGCCTCACGCCGGTCGCACCTAGAACCATTGATCACGGCCTCGCAGCCGCCTGAAAACCGTCAACCCCGAGAGTCGAGGAAAGACGGGGCAGTCCCGACCTTGCCCTCAGGGTTCTCTCAACCGTGATTGGTCGATGGCCTGGCCGAGGAGGCGGGCCCCGTCGGGGAAGGCTGCGGGGTTGGGGCCGGCGTAGTTGAGCCGGATGTAGGGGCCAGTGGGTTCGGCGGGGAACCATTCGGTGCCGGCGGCGATGACGACTCCGCCCGCGTCGCAGTCGCGGATCAGCCGGGGGAGGTCGGTGTCGTCGGGCAGGCGCGCCCAGAGATTCAGCCCTCCGGTGGGCACGTGTTCGATGTGGGCGTGGGGGGCGTGCTCGGCGAGGCTGGTCAGCAGCAGGTCCCGGCGCCCCTGGAGCTGGTGGCGCAGTGCTCGCAGGTGGGTCTGCCACCCAGGGTGGGTGACGATGTCCAGGGCAGCGGCCTGGAGCAGTCCGGAGACGTAGATGGATTCGGCGGCCCGGTCGGCGAGGATGCGCTCGTGGGCGGGGCCGCGGGCGATGACCGCTCCGACGCGGATGGCGGGGGAGACGCTCTTGGTCAAGGAGCGCAGATAGACGACGTGCCCGGAGTCCTCTCCGGCGGCCAAGGGGGCCGGGGTGGTGGTGATGCCGAAGTCGTGGGCCCAGTCGTCCTCGATGAGGAAGGCCCCGTGCTCGGTCACCACATCCAGCACCTGCTCGCCCAGGGTCGGTGACCACTGGGCTCCGGTGGGATTGGCGTAGTGGGGTTGGGCGTAGAAGACCCGGGCGCCGGTCTCGGCGAAGGCGCGGGCGAGCTCGGCCGGGTCGGGCCCGGTGGGGCCGGTGGGGACTGGCACGATCCGCACCCCGGCCTGGGCGGCGGCCTGGATGGCGCCCCAGTAGGTGGGCGATTCCAGCAGCACCGGTTGCCCAGCTCCGGCCAGGGCGCGGAAGATCGAGCTCAGCCCGCTCTGGGTGCCCGGGAGCACGATCACGTCACGGGGTGTGGGCGGGCTGACCCCGTCAGGGGTGGTCGTGCGCAGTTCATGGGCGAACCAGGACTGCAATTCGGGCAGACCGGCGACCGGTGGGCGGGACAGGGCCGCTTCCGTGCGTGCGGCCCGGCTCAGCGCGGTCCGCACCAGCCGTTCCGGCAACAGCTCCCGGTCGGGGTAACCGGAGTGGAAGGCAATGACATCGTTGGGGGTGCTGCGCAGGGCGGTGGACACCGACCGGGCCGATGCCTGGGGGGCACGCATCGCCCCGGTCTGCCAGCTGTAGTCGGCCGGGCGGGCAGCACGCACCGCGCGCACGAAGGTCCCGACCCCGGGCCGGGTCTCCACCACCCCCTGGGTGGCCAGGGCCCGCAGCGCTTTCTGCACGGTGACCGGGCTGGCCTGGTACTGGGCCACCAGGGCCCGGGTTGAGGGCAGCCGCGCCCCCGGGACCGCCCCGGCGATCCATGCCCGGAGGCCTTCGACAATCCGAGCACTGTTATCGTTGTTCATGAGAGACAAGAGTAGCGCTACTAGACGCTCGCCCGAACCGATATTCACTCGACCCGTCACGGGGGTGTGGTGGGGGTTGCTGGGTGTCACCGCGTTCTCCTTCACGGTGCCGTTCACCCGGGTGGCGGTCGAGGGCCTGGACCCGTTGTTCATCGGTGCGGCCCGGTCGGTCGTGGCCGCGGTGCTGGCCGCCGCCGCGCTGGTGCTGAGTCGCCAACGGCTCCCGCGCGGGTCCCAGTGGGCGCGGCTGGCCGTGGTCGCCGGCGGGGTCGTGGCCGGCTTCCCGCTGTTGACCTCCTACGCCCTGACCACCACCCCGGCCAGCCATGGTGCGGTAGTGATCGCCCTGCTGCCGGCCGCCACGGCGGTGATGGCCGTGCTGCGCACCCGTGAGCGCCCCGCCAGGGTGTTCTGGGTGATCACCGGGATCGGAGCGGCAGTGGCGATCGTCTTCGCCTCCGCCTCCTCGGGCACCCTCGGGCAGTTGCACGCGGCCGACGTGCTGCTCCTGGGCGCGGTCGCCGCCGCCGCCCTGGGCTACGCCGAGGGCGGGTTGCTGGCCCGCGAGCTCGGCGCCTGGCAGACCATCTCCTGGGCCCTGGTGCTCGCCTTCCCGGTGATGGCGGTCCTGACCCTGGCCTCGGTGCTCCAGCGGGCCCCGGCGGGCACCCCGGTGCAGTGGGCGGCCTTCGCCTACCTCGGGGTGATCAGCATGTTCCTGGGCTTCGTCGCCTGGTACCGCGGCCTGGGGCTGGGTCCCATGGCCCAGGTCAGCCAGATCCAGCTCGCCCAACCGGTGCTGAGCATCCTCTGGGCCGGGCTGCTGCTGGGCGAGCACCTCACGCCCACCACCATCGTCGGGGGCCTGGCCGTCATCCTCTGCGCCGGTGCGGCCGTGCGGGTCCGGCTGATGCCCACGCCCCGCACATGACCTCGTGGCATCGTTCTCCTCGGTCCCCATTGCGACAGGGGCTCGAAGCGGGCTCATTCCTCATTGATGCCCACGACCGTGGTGCCGGCCTCAACGTCATGGTTCACCACCGCGCCGGCGCCGATCTTCGCCCCGGCCCCGAGGGGGACCGGACCGATCACCTTGGCCCCGGATCCGATGAGCGTCCCGTTCCCGACGAGGGCGTGGCGCCGGCCCGGGGAGCCGTCGCCGACACAACTCGCCCTTTGATCGATGGTCACGTCGTCGCCGATCACGCTGGTCCGCCCGATGACGAACTCGCTGCCGTGGTCGATGAACAGCCGGTGCCCGATCAACGCACCCGAGTGGATGGTGATCCCGGTGGCCTTCGCCGCGGCGGTGGCGACTGCCCACGAAAGCCACGGTGCAGGAGGAGCGCCTATTCGAAGCGGGTGGCGGTGGCGGAGGTGTGGGTGCGCAGCAGTCGGAAGGTCGTGAGCACGGCGGCAAGTGCCAGGGCCAAGCTCAGCCCGAGGGTGGCGAAGTAGGTCGGTCCAGGCCAGCTCATGGTGTAGGGGTCGCCGAGGCCGGTGACGATGATCCAGGCGACGAGGAATCCCAGTCCGGCGGAGAGCAGCAGCACCGATAGCAGCGGTACGGCTGCCTCGCGCACGATGACTCCGCGCAGGGCGGAGAGGGGCATGCCCATCAGTCGCATCAGGCCCAAGGCGCGTTTCCGGTCGATGACGGCCGCACCGGTGGACACGGCCAGGGAGATCCCGGCGATGCTCACCGCCACGAATGTGCCCAGGTGGGCCAGCACCGAGAGGCTGTGGACGAGGCGGGTGGTTCCCGCGACGTCGAGGTAGGTGCGGGACATGGCCGGGGTGGTGGTGATGCCGGAGGCGGTCACGGTGGTCCGGGCCCGGTCGAGGGCCTCCGGAGTGCCGTCGGTGTTGATCACCACGGCGAACAGCTCCAGGGACTCCATGTCCTGCAGCGGGGCGGTTTCCACCCCGACGGGATCCACGGTCCAGGGGTTGAAGAAGGCGGCGTCGAAGACGGCCACCGGCCCCGTGACTGTGTCCTGGAAGCCCAGTCCCGGAAGGTCATCGGTGGCGACGTAGACGTTGCTGTCATAGGCCTCGGAGGCGGCGGTGGGGCGGTCGTAGAGTACCGCGGCGGAGGAGGCACCGGGGAGGGTCCGGGCTTCGGCGGCGACCTCGCGCGCGCGTGCCGGTTCGCTCCCGGGGTCCAGATAGGCGTAGACGAGGCTGGGCTGCACCGTCCCGGCCCGTGCCGGAGGCACCTCGTCCTGTTCCACCGCACTGGAGGCACCGGCGAAGACGGAGACGAGGAACACGGCCAGGACCAGCCCCGAGACCGCGCGGAACGTGGCGACCGGGGTGTAGCGGATCCGGCCCGCGGCGATCACCGCGGCCGCGCTGGAGGCCCGGACCGCCCCCGCCCGGCTCACCAGGACCGTCAGCCAGGGGCCCACGAGGACCAGGCCCACCGTGGTGAGGGCGAACCCACCGACCAGCAGCAGCTGCAGCACGCCGTCGCGAGGAGCGCCCTGGGTCCGCGTCAGTACGAGGGCGGTCGTCATGGCCGCCAGCCCGGCGAGCAGGGGCAGTGACCGCCACGCTCCGGGAATGGTCTCCGGGCGGGCACGGGCAGGCCCCAGGGGCCCGATCCCGGCCCGGGCGGTGCCCCAGGCGGCGGCCGCGGTGGAGGCGAGCACGACGACCACCACCACGGCCGCGCTCACGCCCGGGCCGGCGGCCAGGTCCTGGACGTAGAGCCTGCTCTCACCGACCGGCACCTGGGCCGCGACCGGGTGCAGGAGGGACGCGGCGACGGCTCCGGCCACCGCCCCGAGCAGAGCGGGCACCGCCGTCTCCGCGGCGGCCACGCCGGCCACCGTCCGGGGGCTCGCCCCGATCAGCCGCAGGACCGCGAAGCGCTCAGCCCGCTGGGCTGCGCCCAGCCGGGTGCTGGTGCTGATCAGCAGCAGGACCGGGAAGAGCACTGCGATCCCGCCCAGGGCCATCAGGATGCGGTAGGTGGCGGCTTTGTCCCCGTAGGGGTCGGCGGTGAAGTCGGTGACCAGAGAGGCCGTCTCTCCGCGGCGGAGCTGTTCCTCGGTGGCTCCGGTGATCACCACCAGAGAGTCCGGTCCGGCCAGGGCCGTGTTGTCGATGGTGCCCGCGTAGGTGCCGTAGCGGTCCCCGAGCTGATCGGCCGGGGTCGCCTCGATCAGTGATCGCAGCGCAGGAGAGGCGTAGTACGTCCCCGGTTCCGGGGCTGCGGCGATGCCGGGGATCGCCACGGTGGAGTCCTCGGTGGCGGCGATGTCGCGGCGCTGGATGAGCCGGTCCCGGAAGACGTCATCGGAGCGGCCGAGCAGGACGGCGTCCGCGGTCAGCGGGACCGGCTCGGGCTCACCGACCACTTCACCATCGGCGTCCAGGGCGACGGTCACGGCCGAACCGCCCTGGGCGCGCAGCCAGGCCGCCCGTTGATCACGATCGGACAGCCCCTCGGCAGCCCCCCACAGCAGCAGGATCAGGCACACCCCGATCGCCACCCCGCCGGCGATGCCGGCCAGCCGCCCCGCCGAGGAACGTGCCCCGGCCACAGTGAGCCGGGCGGTCACCGGGTTCATGCCGCGGCCCCTCGGTCGGTCCCGCCCGTGGGAGCGAGCACGGCCTGACCGGTGGTGATCGTGCCGTCCCGCACGATGACCTCCCGGTCGGCGTAGGCGGCCGTGCGCGGGTCGTGGGTGATCATCACCACCGTCGTCCCGGTCTCGCGCACCAGCTCGAGCATCAGGTCCAGCACGGTCTCCGAGGCCAGGGAGTCCAGGGACCCGGTGGGCTCGTCGGCGAACAGCACCGCCGGTGCGCCCACCATGGCTCGGGCGATCGCCACCCGCTGGGCCTGGCCCCCGGAGAGCTCCCCGGGATGCTTCTCGCCCTGTCCCGTCAGGCCCAGCCGCCCCAACAGTTCGGTGGCTGCCGACCTCGCGGCTCGGCGCCGGGTGCCGGCCAGCAGCAGCGGGATGGTGACGTTGTCCACCGCGCTGAGCTCGGGCAGCAGCTGCCCGTACTGGAAGACGAACCCGAATTCGCGCAGACGCACTCCGGAGCGCGCCGCCTCGTCCAGAGCACTGAGCACCATGGGTGCCGTCCCGGCGCCCGGTCGGGTGTAGGTCACGGTGCCCCGGTCCGTGGGCAGCACCCCGGCCATGCAGTGCAGGAGCGTGGACTTGCCCGACCCGGAGGGCCCCATCACGGCCAGCACCTCCCCGGGAGCCACGTCCAGGTCGATCCCCCGCAGGGCCGGGGTGGTCCCGAAGCTCTTGTGCACCTGGCGCACCGACAGCAGGGCGGCCGGGGAGGGCGGAACGGCAGAGTCTGCGGGGACAGAGGGAGGGGTGGGGTTCATGCGGTCAACAGCTCCTTCTTCAGCTGGTTCAGGCGGGCGCCGGTGAGCTCGATCCAGCGCAGGTCGGCCTCGATGTGGAAGATCCCGTGGTCGCACATCAGCACCTGCAGCAGATCCCCCTCGCGCTTGAGGCGGGTCAGCTCACGCATCCGGGTCATGTGCTCGGCGCGCTGCGCGTCCAGCAGGCGTTGAGCGTCGTCGTCGACGAGCAGGGCGACCACGGTCTTGGCGAACAGCTCGCTCTGCAGCGTGGGAGCGGGCACCTCGGGGGTGAACAGCCACTGCTGGACCCTGGCGCGTCCGGTGTCGGTGATCTCGTACTTCTTCCGGTCCGGTCCCGCCCCCGGCTCCTCGCCAAGCGCCCGGATCAGCTCGTCGCGGATCATCCGGGCCAGGGTGGAGTACACCTGGCCGAAGGCCAGCGGTTTCTGCGATCCGAAGTACCGGTCGTAGGAATGCTTGAGGTCGTACCCGTAGCTGGGCTCCCGCCGCAGCAGCCCCAGCAGGGTCAGCGCGTTGTTCATGTCCCCATCTATACACCCGATGTGTACACGGAGTGAAGAGATAGAGCCGTGGCGCGGCGAGCGTGTCGCGCCGATGGCCGTGCTGACCGGCATGCTGCTCGGTCCGGGCACGGCTGTGCTCTGCCGGAACCGTCCTCGGGTGGACACCGGTCCACCCGCCGAGTGGTGCGGTTGGGGTGCCGATGTGGGCTGTCGTGCAGTCCTCAGGGCGAGTCGGGGCTCATCGCCTCGAGGATGCTGTGGGCTTGTCGGTCCAGGGCCTGGCGCACGAGTGTGAGGGCGGGACGGTCGATGGTGTCCTCGCGCTCTACGCGCAGCAGTCGGCGTCGGGGCACGCGGTCGCTCAACGCGACGGCTTCCACCCCCTCGGGCAGCGGGGGGCGCCCGAGCCGGGGTACCAGGCTGAGTCCCAGGTGGTGGGCGGTGAGCTGGATCTGGGTTTCGTGCTCGTTGACCAGCCCGGCCATCTCGTATGGGACACGGGCGGCTTCCAGGGACTGCTGGAGCCAGCGGGCGTAGATGCCGGTGGTGTCGGTGATCCACCGTTCCCCGGGCAGATCGGCCACCGTGACGGTCTCCCACCGGGTGGCCGGGTGACCGGAGGGCACGATGAGGTCGACCTCGTCGACGCCCAGCACGGCCGTGCTCAACACTGCCGGAATGGTGAGCGGGAGCTGTTCCCACTCGTGCACCACGGCCAGGTCCACCTCCCCGTGCAGAGTCTTGTCCACCCCGTCCTCGGGATAGGACTCGTGCACCACCAGCGAGATCCCGGGGTGATGCGCGGCGAGGTGGGCGACCAGCGGGGCGACGAGGCCCCGGCAGGCGGTGGGGAACCCCGCCATGGTGACCCGCCCGGCCGGTGTCCCCTGCAGTTCCTCCAGCCGGGCCCGGGTGCGGGCGTCGACGGTGTCCATCTCGGTGGCCGCGGCGGCGAGGATCCGGGCCGCCGGGGTCGGCCGCAGGTACCGGCCCCGGCGCACCAGCAGTTCGATCCCGGTCTCCCGGTGCAGCCGAGCCAGTTGCTGGGAGACCGCCGAGGGGGTGTAGCGCAGGTGCTCGGCGGCAGCCGTGACGGTGCCCAGTTCCACCACCGCCCGGAGGGAGCGCAGGAGCTCTCGATCGAACATGAAGCAATGCTTACACATACCCTGGTGCACCTTTTGCTGGTCGTACAGGCGGGGGGTGGCCAAGCATGGAGGCATGTTCCTCGACCGGGCACCTGATCACCGCTCCTCGTCCGCCGTGGCCCTGCTGTGTGCAGGCATGGTGATGTCCGGGACCATCGGCTACTTCGTGGTCGAATCCGGGGCCCCACCACTGGTGGTGGTGTTCTGGCGCTGCGTGATCGGTGCGTGCGGACTGCTCGCGGTGATCGGGGCGCGGCCGGGCACACGCAAGGAGTTCCATGCGACGGCGCGGTCCAGGTCCGGGATCGTGCTGGCCGGCAGCGGGGTGTTGCTGATCGCCAACTGGGCGCTGATGTTCACCGCGTACGAGTACCTCTCGATCGGGGTGGCCACGGTCATCTTCCACGTCGAGCCCTTCATCCTGCTCGGTCTCGGGGCGCTGTTCCTGCACGAGCGCTTCCACCGGGCCACCCTGGGCTGGGCCGGTCTGGGGTTCGTCGGCATCGTGTGCGTGGCCCAGCCCTGGACCGCGGCCGGGCGGGAGGCGGGCGCGCTGGTGCTGGGGGTGGGCCTGACTCTGGTGGCGGCGACCGTCTACGCGGGCTCCATCGTCGTGGTCCGGGCCCAGCAGGGCCGGGCCCGGCCGGCGCCGAGCCCGCTGGTGATCATCACGATCCAGCTCATCGCCGGGGCCGTCATCACCTCCCCGTCCCTGGTCGTGACCCCGCACCACGTCAGTGCAACCGGTTGGGTGCACCTGGTGGTGCTGGGGCTGGTGAACACGGCGGTGATGTACTTGATCATCTACACCGCATACCCCCGTTTGAGCACCGCCACGATCGGGGTGCTGGCCTTCGTGTACCCGGCGGCCGCGGTGGTGGTGGACCTCATCGTCTACGGGACCGCCATCACCATCGCCCAGTGGGTGGGTTTCATCGCGATCACCGCAGCCGGCATCGGTCAGGTTCTCAGCACACCACGGCACCTCAACGAGGAGCCGGCACCGTGCGATTCTGTCCGTGCAACGGCACAGGGCTGTCCACGAGGGGTCAGCCATGATCGGTGGCGGGCAGGATCGCGCTGTCGCCGGTGTTGCCGGGACTGATCACCGACAGGCTGCCGTCGGCTTCCAGGACCACGGCGGTCGCTTCGGTGAGGGATCCCAGCCCGTGCTTGCGCACGGCTCCTTCCAGCTCCTTTTCGGTGAGCCGTTCACGGCGTAGTGCCTGGTGCAGCACCTGTCCTCGATGGAGCAGCAGAGTGGGTTCGGCGGTGATCGCCCGGGAGAACCGGCGGGAGCGGATCTGCAGGGAGGACACGAGGTACTGCAGGGTGACCAGCAGCGTGAAGGCGGTGACAGCCTCGAGCAGCGGAACGCTGCGGGCGGTGAGGATGCGCCCGAAGGTGGCGCCGATGGCCACGGTGATCACGAAGTCGAAGCTGCTCATCTGCGCGAGGGTCCGTTTTCCGGAGGCCCGCAGCAGGAGCACCAGTGCCA
The DNA here is from genome assembly GCF_029524215.1 of Kocuria oceani. Lineage (NCBI taxonomy): Bacteria > Bacillati > Actinomycetota > Actinomycetes > Micrococcales > Micrococcaceae > Kocuria > Kocuria oceani. Next base: position 63,566 of record NZ_JARAMH010000008.1, read on the forward strand.
GATAGGCCAGGGTGCCCACCAGCAGGATCCGGCCGAGCGGTGCCCAGCCGTCGAAGAAGAGATTCACCACGGTTGTTGTTCCTTTCACCGGTTCCGGTCATGGTCGCAGACCGCAACCCTTCCGGAGCCGAGTCGAACCCCTTCTGGCTACGGAGTCTGGGGGGGGAGAGCACCGACGCCCGCAGCCCCGCCCTTGGCGGCACACCCCCGGGGCTGGCCGGGGGGGGGGGCAACCACCGGCGGGCGTTTGTCCGCCGCACTCGCGGTGGGGTGCCCGATCGGCGGTCTTGCGCGGAATCATGCGTGTGCTGATGGTTTCTCGGACGTGGATATGCTGGGACGGTGCAATTCTCTGAGCGACTGCGGGGCGGGCAGTCCGCGCCCCGACCGGTGCTTCTCGCCGCTCTGGTAGCCGATGTCGGTGGAACGCTCGCCGGTGATGCTCGCCCGGGGGATCTGATGGTGCACCGTGCGGTGGAGGAGCACCGCGAGGCGATTCCGGGCGACCTGTTCGTGGCGCTGCAAGGGGTTCGTGAGCACGGTGCCCGGTACGCCGGGTCTGCCGTCGGGGCCGGGGCGGTCGGCGTCCTCACCGACGTCCGTGGTGCGCAGATCCTGGGACAAGCACCGGGAGTCCCAGTGGTGGTTGTCGACGATCCGCGGGCTGCGCTGGGCCCGGTGGCGGCCCGGTTGCAGGGCGACCCGGCCGCACAGCTGACGATGCTGGGAGTCACCGGCACCAACGGGAAGACCACCACCGCCTACCTGCTCGAGGCGGCTCTGATCCGCCTGGGCCGGAGACCTGGTCTGCTGAGCACCCCGGAGACCGTGGTGGGGGAGCAGCGCCGCCCCAGCGCGGTCACCACCCCCTCGGCCCCGCAGTTGCAGCAGCTGCTGACGGACATGCGGGAGGCGGGCAATGACGCCTGCGTCATGGAGGTCAGCAGCCACGCCCTGGACCAGCACCGGGTGGACGGCGTCCACTACGACGTGGTCGCCTTCACCAACCTGTCCCACGAGCACCTGGACTACCACGGGGACATGGACTCCTACTTCGCCGCCAAGGCGCGTCTGTTCACGTCCGGGTTCACCTCCCGGGCAGTGGTGGTGGTCGACGACGACCACGGCCGCCGTCTCCGCGATCTGGCCGGCCGCCGTGGAGTGCCCGTGGTGAGCCTGGCCAATGACCCAGTGTTGGACGCGCAGTGGCACCTCGAAGGAGAGCCGGGCCAGGACAGGTTCTGCCTGCGCGGCCCCGCCGGAGTTCTCCGGATGCGCACTGCGCTGCCGGGAGAGCACAACCGGACCAACACCGCGGTGGCCGCCCTCATGCTGCTCGAGCTCGGGATTCCGCCCGAGGAGGTGACGGATGCTCTCGACGGGCCGGTGAGCGTGCCGGGCCGGATGGAGTACATCGCCCTGGGGCCGGGGTGGCCGACCGTCATCGTCGACTTCGCCCACACCCCGGAAGCCCTCCTCGCCTCCGCGGCCGCGCTGCGCACCCGCACGCCGGGGCGCCTGGTGGTCACGGCCAGCTCCGGCGGGGACCGCGACCCCACGAAACGGGAACCCGCCGGAACGGCAGCGGTGGAGTCCGGTGCCGACGTGGTCCTGGTGACCGACGACAATCCCCGCACAGAGGACCCGGCCGCCATCCGCGCCGCCGTGGTGCGCGGAGTCCGGCAGGCCGTCGCCGCACGGCGCTCAGCCGGGCTGCCCGTGCCCGAGGTCCACGAGCTGGCAACACGTCGGGAGGCCATCCGGTTCGCCCTCCAGACCACGGGCCCACACGACACGGTCGTGCTCAACGGCAGAGGACACGAGCAGTGGATGGAGATCGGTCCGCAGGGGAGCCGAGTGCCGTTCGTCGACCGCGACGAGGTCCGCACCGCAGCGACCGCGATCGCCCAAGACAGAAACGTCCCTCCGCCTCGCTGCTGAGGCCCCAGGATGGGGCGCCCGGCAGCGACGCCGCCAGAAGCCGGCGGACCCTGAACAGCGCTTGTCGTCCGGGCCCTGCCAACCGCCCCGCTTGGCTCCCGAACTGTTGTCGGACAGGTGTCAGAAGCGCCGAACGCACCGGTGCCGCTTCGCACATGGCCCACCCGCGGCGGACTGTGCTGCGGTAGAGGTTCCCCGGTGGACGCCGAGAACCGCGTGTGAGTGACCCCGTGGGGATCCGTCCTTGCGGTGTCGTCGGGCAGCACGTTCCGGTCAGGCCAGCGGACCAGCAGCTGGACCTCCAGCGGTACTCGTTCAGCGCACGGAAGGCGTTGCTGTGGCAGTTCGACGGGATCTCCGAGTAGGGCGGGTTGGGTCCGCATCCTCGTCCGCTGGGCGAAGTGGCCGGCCTTGGGGGCCCCAGCCGATATGCGGCGGGAGCGCCGAGGCTCTCGGCGTCGGCGCGCAGCTGCTGGTCATCGGGTGCGAGCACCTCTTGGTCCATGTGCCGCAACGATGTTCCGGACGTGGTGCATGTCGCCGTCGCGCACCGGCAACGACCATGTCAGGAAGACCAGGGCGCTCCGCACTGCGGCGTTATGCTTCACGGGTGAATCCAGAAGAGCTGTCCGCCGCCATTTCCGCGTGTCTGCAGGCCGCCGTCGAGGCCGGTGACTTCGACGTCGACCTCCCCGCGGAGGTGCGTGTGGAGCGACCGAAGAACCGGGAGCACGGTGACTGGGCCACGAACATCGCCCTGCAACTGGGCAAGAAGGCGGGGATGAATCCGCGCGGGTTCGCCCAGATGCTCAGCGGGCGCCTGGACGGCATCGACGGCGTCAAGAGCGTCGACGTCGCCGGCCCGGGCTTCCTCAACATCACCCTGGACGCCGGCGCGGTGGGCGAGCTCGCCCGCACCATCGTCGAGGCAGGGCCTGCCTACGGCACGAACGACGCCCTCGCGGGCCACACCATCAACATGGAGTTCGTCTCGGCCAATCCCACCGGGCCGCTGCATCTGGCCCACACGCGCTGGGCCGCACTGGGCGACTCGATCGCGCGTGTCCTGCGCGCCAGCGGTGCGGCGGTGACGGCCGAGTACTACATCAACGACGCCGGAACACAGATGAACACCTTCGCCGCCTCCGTCCTGGCCACCATCAAGGGCCGACCGATCCCGGACGGCGGCTATCCCGGCGAGTACATCGCCGATCTCGGCCGCCTTGCTCTCACTGCCCGGCCGGAGGTGGCGGACATGGATGACGACGAGGCGTTGCCGATCGTCCGCGGGCTCGCCTATGGAGCGCAGATGGCGGACATCAAGGAAACCCTGGCCGACTTCGGCGTGCACTTCGACGTGTTCTTCTCCGAGTCGGCCCTGCACGAGGGCGGAGCCGTGGGGCAGGCGGTTGACCGCCTGCGGGAGCAGGGACACGTCTTCGACCTCGATGGTGCCGTCTGGCTGCGCACCACCGACTTCGGCGACGACAAGGACCGGGTCCTCATCCGGGCCAACGGTGAGCCCACGTACTTCGCCTCGGACGCTGCGTACTACCTGTCGAAGAAGGACCGCGGGTTCCCCGAGAAGATCTATCTGCTGGGTGCCGACCACCACGGCTACATCGGCCGGTTGAAAGCCATTGCCGCCTGCGCCGGGGACGACATGGAGCAGAACATCCAGGTGCTCATCGGCCAGACGGTGTCCGTGAACGGAGCCCGCCTGTCGAAGAGGGCGGGGAACATCATCGAGCTGCGGGATCTGTTGACCTGGCTGGGCAAAGATGCGTTGCGATACTCGCTGGGCCGGTCCTCGGCGGACTCGGCGATGTCCATCGATCCGCAGCTGCTGCAGAAGAACACCAACGAGAACCCGGTGTTCTACGTCCAGTATGCGCATGCCAGGACCCACGCCGTCGCCCGCAATGCGGTGTCGGCCGGAGTGGACACCAGCAGCTTCGACGCCGCGTCGCTGAGCCATCCCACGGAGAGTGACCTGCTGGCCGCGCTCGGGCAGTTCCCCGGCGTGGTCGCCCAGTCGGCGGCCTTCCGGGAACCACACCGCGTCGCCCGGCACCTCGAGGTCATCGCCGGCACCTACCACCGTTGGTATGACGCCTGCCGGGTCGCTCCCCTGGGAGACGCTCCGGTCGAGGACGTGCACCGCTCGCGCCTGTGGCTGAACAACGCCACGCAGCAGGTCCTGGCCAACGGCCTCGACCTCCTCGGCGTTTCCGCACCCGAGAGGATGTGACCGAGTACGCATCAATCTGTCCCGTGCCGGGTTCAGCAGAGCTTGCCGGTGTGCCGCGCGATTGCCGGAGGCAGACCCGCCCCGGCACGTGGGTCGGAAGGTGCTGACGTCCCGCACCGCGCATTCAGGAGATGCCGTCCTGTCGTTGTGGGCACCTCACGACGGGGGAGTTCCTGAACGCACATCCCGTGATGGACTGGGTGCTGATGTGCGGCGGCGGAGGGCAACGAGCAGGGCAGCGGTGGCAGGGTCATCGGACCGGACGACCGCCGTTCACCGGCCTCGTGCGGCCAGCCACACCGAGCAGGCGAACAGCGGGGCGGTGAGCACAGCAGCCGCGATCACCGCGGTGCCCAAGGGCACCCCCGTTGCCGCTGTCGTTGCCGAGGGCCTGAGCGGCGATGCCACCGCCCATGCCCAGCCACAGGGCGGCCACTGCTTCTGCCAGTCCGAAGTGCCGGGGGCGTGTCGTGCGGGCGCGTGCGCGAGTGAAGTTGCCCAGCATGACCAGCACGATGAGTGCCCCGAAGACGACAGGGCCACGGGCCCCGCCCCACAGGTCGGCGCCCAGATGGAGGAGCGCGGTCATGAAGAAGCCGCCGATGAGCGTCCAGCTGGCCAGGATCAGCGCCTCGCTCCGCCCGGAGCCACGGTCTCGGGTCGCGGGAGTCGCCGCGGATGTCGATTCGGTGCGAGGCAGTGCGTCGTCTCCGTCCATGTCTTCACGGTAGTGATCACTCCGCTGATGGCCAACGGGCACGGGGGCATGGGCCAGGGCGCCGAACGGCGTGGGCGGAAGAGGTAGGAGACCCTCATGAGACTCGTGCGGCACTCGTCCGTGCATTCCATCGGCCCAGCCCTGGCCGGGGCGGCGCAGGCACGCACTGTGTCGCCGTTGGGGTTCCCGCTCGGGCTCCGACGACGTCGGCGCCATGTGCTTCCGCTGCAATTGGCGACGAGCTGCGCTGGAAGCTCCTCTGGTGCGCGCGGTGTCCGCCACGCAGGGTCGTGCAGGTGTTCCCGGTGCGCGAGGAGTTATGGTCGCACTTCCGGAGAGCTTCGGCAGCAGAGCTCCTGCGCGAGAGGACTTGATGAGCGAGCAGCCCGTCACCGTCGAGGCTCCGCTGCACGGGCCGTGGGGACGGATCCAGTCCTGGTTGCAGGCCGGCCCACCCGGGGCCGGCCGACTGCTGGAGCAGGTGGCGTTCTCGCCGGTGCTCAGCGACCAGTCCTTCGCCCCCGGCGACGAGGAGCTGCGCGAGCTCTGGGGCACCGGCGGATGGGTCAGCTGGCTGGGCGGTCCCGCCGCAGCACCCCTGGACGGGTGGCCGCGCACGGTCGATGGCACCGCCCTGGCGCACGTGCTCACCCTGCATCTGGCCGATCTTGCCGGGGTGCTCGATGACCAGGGCAAGGCCGTGTGGCCCGGACTGCGGGAAGGGCTTCCTACCGTCGGGGTGCTGGAGGTCTTCCATGATCTGCGCACCTTCGGCTCGGACGCCACCGATCAGGACAGCGGCGCCTGGGTGGTGCGCTGGGTGGCGGACCCTGCGCGCACCGAGCTGGTACAGCCATCAAAAGGGGTCGACACGCCCTCGGCGGCGTGCCAGGTGGTGCTGGCCCTGCCCGGGTTCACCCTGCCCCCGGCCGCCGATGCCGCCGGTGGGGCGGAGGAGGAATTCGAGACCGCCCGGGCCGTGGAAAAGGCGGTACGACGGGCGTGGCTGGCCCAGCGCACCGGCTCCACACGGGGCCATCCGACCTTGGTCAGCCACGTCTACGGGCACAGCCAGCACGGGGAGATCCATGCCCGGGCCCTGCTGCACAACGTGCTGCCGCTGAGCGCTGCCGGTGACGAGCACCGCCTGGTCCTGGACCTGGAGAGCTGGACGGCCCTGTCGGGGTGGTTCGGCGACGCCGGCAGCCTCGAGGTCTGGATGCGCGGCTCCGACCTGCAGGCCCGTCGATTCGACCGCGCGTGGTGCCTGATCCGCACCGACTGAACCGGATCCACGGCCGGCGCCCTGAGCGACCGCCTCGGATCCCGGCCGCCTGTTGCAGTTCGGTCTCCTCTCACCGGCAAGGACCACGAAGGATCCGTGCCGGCCACGGAGCGGGGTAGGTTGACGGCGAACTCGGGAAGGGGGCGCCTATCGTCGATGCTCTGCATCGCCGAGCTGGCCCCGGATGTCATCCACGTCGTAGTACCGGTGTTCCTCCACGATCTCGCCCTCGGGCCCGAAACGACAGAACAACGCCACCGTGAACTCCAACGGGCGCCCGGTCGGCGGTCGCGTCCCGGTGGCCAGGACCAGCAGCCCGGCATGCACCCCACGAACCGTCACCTGCGCCGCCGCGCAGTCCTGATCGACGACGACGCGGTTCAGCTCCGCGCTCACATTGGGCAGGGCGACCATGTAGGCCCGGGTGTCGTCCTGGACGGGTTTACGCCCCCGCAGCGGTTGCCGGTAGGCGGGATGCACGACACTGGCGTCCTGCCCGTAGAGGGCGGCGACGCCCACGGCGTCGTGGGCGTTGAAGGAGGCCACCCACCGGTGGATGACATCCCGGTGCTGATCCGCTGATGAGGTGCTCACGATGCGAGTTCCTGTTCTGAGGTCCTGTCTGGTGCGGGGTGCTCTTCGAGAGTAGGAGGCCGCGGCCGGGTCCCTGATGACCTCACCGGATGTTCCCCGGATCGCCGCCTGTTCGACATGTCCAGCGGAGCTCGTGACGTCGCCCCGGATCGGCTGGCCGGGCTCGGCTACCGCGAGCACGAGGTCGCCGAGGGGGTCGCCCGAGACCTGTCCAACACCCGGATCGCCCAGGACCTGTACCTGTCCGCACCGACCGTCAAGACCCACGGCGGGCGCATCGTCACCGAACTCGGCATCGACATTCGGGTGCGACTGGCCATCCGGTTCCTCGAGAGCCGCCAGGAGACCACCTCCAGGTGACACGATCGCCGGCTTCCAGCCCTCGACGGCACCCTGGAGCCGGCGCTTGCCCGCGTCTGCATCATGAGATCTGCACCGTGGGGAATGGCGAAGGCCGCAGGAGTCAGTCCAGGGGTGGGATCGCCAGCCACAGTTCGGCGTGGTCCGGGCGCCCGCGCTGGTCGAGGACGGTGGCTAGGAGCTCGGGTTCTGCCAGCGGTTCGTAGGGGTCGGCCGGGAACCACTGTCTTTGAGCACGTCCGGGCCCAGCTCGTCGCGGAATCGCTCCATCGACGGGTTCGGGCCGTGGTGGACCAGCGGCATCCTGCGCCGTCGCCCGAGGAGGGTGAATGCTGCCTCGTCCTGGAGCCGGTATTCCATGGGGCGTGTTCCTTCTACGGAGAGGGAGGAACGCAGCCGAGGTTGGGACCGCAGCACCGCACCCGAGCGTCGGGCGTCCGCCGGGCCTGCTCCGTGCACGGCACGGAAGGCTCTGCTGAAGGCGTCGGCCGAGCCATAGCCGAGGCGCACGGCGATGTCCTGCAGCGGTTCTTCACCGGCGAGCACGGACGAGGCTGCAATGGTCATGCGCCGGCGCCGAACGTACTCCGAGACGGGCATGCCCGTCAGGACCGAGAACATCCGCCGGAAGTGGTACTGCCAGGTCAGGGTGATCCGTGCCAGGGCGGCGACGTCGATCGCACCGGTGCCCCGGTGCGCGGCGCCCTCGGCGAGCTGCTGCTCGATGTGGGCCATCGCTCTGTTCCACGGTTCCATGGTTGGCCTCTCCTGCGTTCCTGCCGACAAGTCCACGCCAGGTCGCCGGCGGATGGGAGCGCCCGACGATCCGTGCCCTTCCTGATCGGGTCCTCATGCCCGATACCGCGGTGCGAATTCCGTGGTGGGTCTCGTGACGGCGACCGGGAAGGCTCCGATCGACCGCCGCGTCCACGACACTGCAGTGACGGGCGTTGTTGGGGTCGGTGGGGGTGTCGGGTTGTTGCCGGTCGGCCAGGCCTGCGTGCTGGGTCCGGGCGTGGGCCCGGAGTCGTCGTGGGGGCTGGGTGCCGTCGATGGGCAGCCGGTAGAGCCGGGGGCGGTACCTCGCCACCGGCAACCGGGCCGGTCCCTCACGGTCCCCCGCGGCGATGCGTGCGGTGCTCGTGGTGCAGCACCAGGGCGAAGGCCAAGGCGCCGACGACTCCCACGACCGTGTGCGGCAACCAGTACCCCGCCCTGTCTCCCCGCTACCCCGGGCAGGGACGACGTGAACGGCGATCACCAACCCCATGACCACGAGCGCGCCGGCCAGGGCACCACCGCAGCGACCAGTGGTGCCGGCAGCTCCGCGGTGTCATCTCGCCTCTCCCGATCCTCGTGGGCTCAACGTAGCCAGGCCGGGCCCCTCGTGTCCGTCCGCACCCATGGGGAGAGCTGACGAGAACGGCGGCTGCGGAGCCGGACATAAACTGGAGCGAGCGCGACCGTAGGTCTTTCGTCCACACCCGTCTCTGTGGAGCTGCCGACCATGATCCTCCCGAAGGTCCGCGACCCCCGTCTCGTGACCATCCGCCGCGGTGGCACCTTGACGGACACCGACCACCACCTGCTGGCGCTCTGGGCGGCATCCTGCGCTGAGCACGTCCTGCCCCTCTTCGAGTCGGCGCACCCGGGCGACCTGCGTCCGCGCGCAGCCATCGACCATGTCCGCGCCTGGGTGCGCGGGGAGCTCACGATGATGGAGTCCCGGGCGGCCGGAGGCCACGCCATGGGGGCGGCCCGGGACAAACGCGGAGCAGCCCGGCACGCCGCCTACGCCGCTGGGCAGGCCGGCGCGGTGGCGCACGTGGCCGCCCATGAGCTCGGCGCGGCCGCCTATGCGATCAAGGCCGCACGAGCCGCCACCGTGGACGGTGAGGCCGAGGCCGCCGGCCGAGCAGAATGCCGGTGGCAGCGCGGGCAACTGCCGGAAGGCATTCGCCAACTCGTGCTCGAGGACCAGCGATTGCGCAACGACATCTGCTGGCAGGTCTTCGACTGCTGAGCGAACGGGGATCCTTCGGGTCGCTCGACCACGTGACCTGCCGCGTTGCAGCAGGAACTCCTGTCTGATCCACCTCGGGGAGGTCGCCGTCGGCGCCGCCACCATGGGACGCTTCTTCGCGCTGCTGAAGAAGAACGCCCTGAACCGCCGTCGCTGAGCCACTCTGCCGGTGCGGCAGTCCCAGGGGGACCACTGGTCAGCTGTATCGCCGCGCCCCGCTCTGCCCCCGCGGGTCTGAACAGAAGCGCCCAGCAGTGCCATCTCGTGGGCGGATCAACCTGATGTCTCTGAAACGGTGCGCGCAAGCTCCTCGCGCAGGATCTCGATCGCCCAGACGCTGTCCTCCGAGGGGAACTGCATCAACAGGTGGAGCGCCAGTCCGTCGATGAGCGCGTGCAGGCGGCGTGCCTGATGGAGGATGTGCTCGTCGCGCGGCCGTCCTGTGAGCAGTTCGACGAGCCGGGTGCAGCCCTCGCCCAGCTGTTGGTAGGCGTGGTTCCTGATCGTCACCAGTTCCGGCAGTGCGGGAGCCTCGGCGACGAGCGCGATGTTGACCTCCAGCTCCGCCCTGCTGTGCGGATCCAACGGCAGCAACTGCATGAGAACGTCGAGCGCGTACTGCTGCGCGTCACCGGAGGAGGGAAGGGCGACGATGCGGTCCGAGGCCCGTTGCACCATGAGCTCGGCGGAGAATTTCAGCAGCTCCGCCCGCGTAGGGAACACATGCCGGAGGGACCCGACCGCCACACCGGCCTCCTCGGCGACAACACGCACCGACACCGCTCCGATGCCGCGCTCCACTACGACGCGCCAGACCGCCTCCGCCAGCTGCGTCTTGCGTTGGTCGTGGTCGATCTTTCGAGGCATGCGCCACAAATTAGCACGACCGTGCTACTGTCACTTTTTGTTGACACAGTCGTGCTACCACTGGAGTGGACCGTGGACTTGATCCTGATGATCATCATCGCGTGCGAGATCGGTTTCTGGCTTTTCGTCCTCCTCGGCCTGCTCGCCCGCTACGTTCTGCGGCGACCACGTATCGGCATCGTGCTGCTGGCCATGACGCCGGTGGTGGACCTGGTACTGCTCACCGCGGTGATCTTCCACCTCCAGGCCGGAGGCTCCGCCAGTTTCTTCCACGGGCTGGCCGCCCTCTATCTCGGGGTCTCGATCGCCTACGGGCACAAGATGGTCACATGGGCCGATGAGCGCTTCGCCCATCGCTTCGCCCACGGCCCTGCCCCCGTCAAGCGCTACGGAGCGGACTACGCGAAGGAAGCCTGGAAGGACGCCGCCCGGACCGGGCTCGCGGTCGGTATCGCCGCCGGCATTTTGTGGATGCTCATGACCCTCATCGCCGACCCGAGCAGGACGCACGCACTGCTCGGGGTCTACCCGATCCTGGGCATCTGGTTCGCGATCGACTTGATCTGGGCTATCAGCTACACGGTGTGGCCCAGACGAACACCTGCGCTGAAGACATAGACGACCTCGGACAAGGTCGGTGGGGAGCACCGCCGGCGATGCGAAACGATCGTGATCGACGCCAGCGGCAGAAGAACGCGCTACGAGCTTGCCTTGCTGAATTTCGAGGCCCTGAAACTCGCGGGCGTTGCTCAAGGGCACAGCACATGCCGCGCAATGGTCTTGGGATCGGGCGATGTCCCATCGGGGTGCCGGGCTGAACGACGCGCTCCTACGGCACGACCGGACGCCCCCAGCCGGGTCAGCAGAGGCGACGGACCCGTGCGGAGGAGCCCTCGGGTCACGACTACGTCGTACTCGAGGGGCCGTCGAGGCGCTGGTCCAGCACGTTCCGGGGTGCGCCTGCGGCGTCGTCGGCGTCGTCGGGGCTTCTTTCACGTTCGTTCAGTCGCTGCTTGCCGATGGCCTCCTCGACGGCGTCGACGGCGCGAATGAAGCCGAGATGGCTGAACGCTTGCGGGAAGTTGCCGGCCAGCCGGCCGGAGGCGGGATCGTATTCCTCGGCGTAGAGGCCGAGGTCGGTGGCGTAGCCGGCCAGCTGCTCCAACAAGGCCTGCGCCTGGTGGTGACGGCCGCTGTGCGCGTACTGCTTCACGAGCCAGAAGGAACAGATCAGGAACGGGTACTCGGTCCCGGGCAGGCCGTCGAGGCCGGCCTCGGTGCGGTAGCGGTGCAGCAGCCCGGACGCGTCCAGCAGGTCCTGTTCGATCCGGGTCACGGTGCCCAGCATCTTCGGGTCGTCGTAGGACAGGAAGCCCGTGTGCGGCAGTTGGAGCAGGGAGGCGTCCACTTCGGTGTTGTCGTAGGTCTGGGTGAAACAGTTCAGTTCGGCGTTGTACCCGTTCTCCAGGATCTCTTGGCGCAACCGATCCCGGAGTTCCCGCCAGCGCTCCACCGGGCCGTCGAAGTTGTGCTCTTCCACGGCCCGCACTCCTTGGTCGAACGCCGCCCACATCATGGCGCGTCCGTGGACGAAGAACGTCGGTTGCCCGCGCATCTCCCAGATGCCGTGGCCGGGGCGGTCGAAGTTGTCCTCGCAGAAGCGCAGCACGTTCTTCTGCAGCCCCCAGGAGTACTCGTCCTCCTCGATCCCGGCGTCGCGCAGAGCGGCCAGGGCGAGCATGACTTCCCCCACGACGTCCGCCTGGTACTGGTCCACGGCGCCGTTGCCGATCCGCACCGGGGTGGAGCCCTCGTAGCCGGCCAGGTGGCTCAGGGCGGTCTCGGGGAGCTGACGTTCACCGGCGATCCCGTACATGATCTGGAGGTCTTCGGGGTGCCCGGCCACGGCCCGCAGCAGCCAGTTGCGCCAGTGCAGTGCTCCGTCGGTGAAGTCGTGTGCGATGAGCGTTTCGATGGTCAGGGCCGCATCGCGCAGCCAGGTGTACCGGTAGTCCCAGTTGCGCACGCCACCGAACCGTTCGGGCAGGGAGGTGGTGGGGGCCGCGACGATTCCACCGGTGGCTTGGTGGGTCAGGGCCCGCAGCACCATCAGGGACCGCAGCACCAGTTCGTCGTGGCCGTGGTGGCCATCCACCCGCTGGGACCAGTCCTGCCAGTAGGCCACCGTCCGTTCCCGGACGTCCTGGGGTTCCACCGGGGTGGGCGGGTAGCGGTGGGACTTGTGCCAGGTGAGCACCCAGTTCAGGGTTTCGCCGGCGGTCAGGCGGAAGATTCCGGTCAGCCGGTCGGCCACGGCGCCCTGGTAGTCGTCGGGGTGGCCCTTCGGGGAGACCTCGTGGCGGTGTTCCATGTCCTCCTGCGGCTCAGCGCGCTGGGCTTCGTGGGGGTGCAGCAGCGGCCCGGCGAGCAGCAGGGCGTCGGGTCCGGCGACCGAGAGCAGCCCCTCGCGGGCGGTCCCTTGCAGGTCCACCCGCCGGGTCCAGGGTTTGGCCCGGTTGTAGTCGAAGCGGATCCGCAGATCGTGCTCGATGGCCACCGTGCCCCGGGTGCACGTCACCTGGCGCACCAGGTCCGCCTGGCGGTCGCTGGGTGGCATGAAATCGGTGACCACCGCTGTCCCGGTCGGAGTGGCCCAGGTGGTCTCGAGCACGAAGGTGCGCGGCAGGTAGCGGCGGGAGAGGACCCTCCCGTCCACGGCGGAGAGCTTCCACCGTCCGTCCTCCGGGCCTCCGAGCAGGGCCGCGAAGACAGAGGGGGAGTCGAAACGCGGGAAGCACAGCCAGTCGATGCTGCCCGCACGGGACACCAAGGGTCCGGTGTGCAGGTCGGACAGCAAGGCGTAGTCCTCCAACGGGGTGGAGGCGGTCTCGGCGCGGTCATCGCTCATGCACATATTCAACCAGCGGCTCCCGGACCCGGGCAGGGACAGCAGGAGTACCGTGCTGATATGGACACCACCGGTACGGAGAAGATCGGCACCCTGGTTGTTCTGGGCGCCACCGGAGACCTCACCTCGCGGCTGCTGCTGCCCGGTCTGGGCCGGTTGCTCAGCGAGCAGCCCGAGCGGCGGCTCCGTCTGATCGGCGCCGACCGCGCTCCGCGTGACGGCCGGCAGTGGACCGAGGTGGTCCGGGAGGCTTTCGACGGCGTCGGGGCGACCGGGCCGGCGGTGGAGCACACCGTGGCCCATGCCGATTACCTGGTCACGGACGCCTCGTCCGGCGAGGACCTCGAGCAGGTCCTGGCATCGACCACGGGCATCCCGGCCGTGTACTTCGCTCTACCCCCGGCCGTGACGTCTCGGGCCATCGGGGCCCTGCACCGGATCACGATTCCGGACGGCACCGTGCTGGCCCTGGAGAAGCCGTTCGGTGTCGACCAGGCCAGTGCCGCCCAGCTCAACCGGCGCCTGACCGCCCTGGTGGGCGAGGACCGGGTCTTCCGGGTCGACCATTTCCTGGGCAAGTCCACGGTGCTCAACATCCTGGGGCTGCGTTTCACCAACTACCTCTTCGAGCCGCTGCTCAATCGCGACCACGTCGCGAAGGTCGAGGTCGTCTACGACGAGGCCCTGGGGCTGGAGAACCGCGCCGGATATTACGACCGGGCCGGGGCGCTGGTGGACATGATCCAGTCGCACCTGCTGCAGGTGATGGCGCTGGTCACCATGGACGCTCCGCTGTCGGTGCACGCCACAGAGCTGCGCGCGGCCAAGGCCGAGGCCCTGCGCGCGGTCCGCCCCTACGCCGGGGACGCGGTGGCGGCCGGTCGCCGCGCCCGTTACACCGCCGGGAGCATCGGCGGACGCGACCTGCCCTCCTACGCCGAGGAGCACGGGGTGGACCCGGACCGCGAGACCGAGACCCTGGCCGAGGTGACCCTGGAGTCCACCACCTGGCGGTGGGCCGGCGTCCCGTTCGTGCTGCGCTCGGGCAAGGCCCTGGGCGCCGCCCGGCGCGAGATCGCCATCACCTTCCGTCAGGTGCCGCACCTGCCCGTGGGCCTGGACGGGGTCCCGGCCCCCACGGTGCTGCGGATCTGCCTGGGCCCGGACCGCATGGTGTTGGAGCTCAACGTGAACGGCTCCGGCGATCCCTTCGTCCTGGACCGCGGCCGTCTCACTGCCGAGTTCGGGGCCGGCCGGTTGAACCCCTACGGAGAGGTCCTCCACGGACTTCTGGACCGTGACCCGTCCCTGTCCATCGGGGGCGAGGCCGCCGAGCACTGCTGGCGGATCATCGATCAGATCCGAGCCGCCTGGCAGGCCGGTCAGGTGCCCCTGGAGGAGTATCCGGCAGGGTCCACCGGGCCTGAGCACTGGGCCTCCACGGGATGACACGTCTTGCGCCGAGCGGATGCAGCGCCATCCGAACCGGAGGCTCCACGTGTGCCCAGCCGGTGGCGGGCACACGTGGAGCCGTGCTGGTGGAATTGTCGACGATACCGTTCCTCCACCGCGTCCGGATGACTTCCCGGCACGGAAGAAGGTCGTGGTGGACGGCCCATGGGCTGCAGAGGTTCGCTGAAGCGGGTGACGTCCTCCACGCCTCCGTGGCACAGATGCCACCTCGCTGCCACGGATCCGTTTCGAGGGGCCGGCACGGGACCTGCACGGCCCGGAAACGGTCCCGGAGTTCCTGCAGCAGGTCCCGCTCGACGATGCCGTAGCCACCCGGGGCAGGTGTCGCTCTCCCGGGCTTCCGGACGAGTCGTGGGACGGGGGAGCTCACTGCTCTGCCGGGTGTGCCGGCTCCTCGCCGGGGGCGGACTCGATGTGCTCCGGGTTCCCGTCCACGTCCCGGACCGTGTGCCCGCCGAACTGGTTGCGCATCGCCGCGATCATCTTCATCGCCGGAGCCTCGTCCTGCCGTGAGGTGAACCGGGCGAAGAGTGCGTTGGAGATGTTGGGCACGGGCACGGCGAGGTCCAGGGCGGCCTCGACCGTCCATCGGCCCTCGCCCGAGTCCTCGGCGTAGCCCCTGAGCTGGTCGAGGTGCTCGTCCTCGTTGAGCGCGTTCACCGCCAGGTCCAGCAGCCAGGACTTGATGACCGACCCTTCCCGCCAGGAGTTGAAGGTCTCCCGGACCGAGCGGACGTGCCCGGCGGCCTCGAGCAGTTCCCAGCCCTCCGCGTAGGCCTGCATGATGGCGTACTCGATGCCGTTGTGGACCATCTTCGCGAAGTGGCCGGCACCGTGCTCACCGGCGTGGACGAAGCCGAACTCACCGGCCGGCTTGAGGGAGTCGAAGATCGGCTGCACCTTGGCCACGGTGCCCTCGTCCCCGCCGACCATGAGGGCATATCCCTGGGTGATGCCCCACACGCCGCCGGAGACCCCGCAGTCCAGGTACTCGATGCCCCGGCCCGCCAGCCGCTGCGCCCGCGGACCGTCGTGCACCCAGCGGGAGTTGCCGCCGTCGATGATCACGTCGCCCTCGCCGAGCACTCCGGCGAGCTCGTCGATCACGGTGTCCACCACCGTGTCCGGGACCATGATCCACACGACCCGGGGCGTGCTGTCGATCTGATCCACCATGTCGGTGAGGCTCCCGGCGTCGGAGAGCCCGGGATCGGTGTCGAAGCCGACCACGGTGTGCCCGGCCTGGCGCAGCCGCTGTCGCATGTTGCCGCCCATCTTGCCCAGTCCTACGAGTCCCATCTGCATGGCGCGCTCCATCGTCGATCGAAGACATCCGTCCGCCCCGGCCCGGCGGCACCGATTCGAGCGTGCCGACCGAGACCCGCCGGGTTCGCCATCGTGCCCGACGACAGCAGGCCACGGCAATGGGAGGCAACGGTGAAGGTGCTCGAGAGACGCACCGGAGCCGGCAGGCGCGCTCCGGCCGGACGAGGGAACGCACCAGGAGCCAGAGAAGGATCTGCACGGAGCCGGGGTCGGTCCCACCAGTGTCCGTGGTGCCCGGCAGCACCGGTACTGGTCCCCACACCTCTGGTGCCTCAGCTGATGGCAGGACCTCCGGCACACCGAACATTGGCCCGCCGCGCCATCAGGCGACAGCTGGTGGCGTTCGTGAGCTCCGAAGCCCTGGTCACGGCAGTCTCGCGCGTGCCGTGTTGAGACCGTTCAAGGGCAGTGGGAATCCGGTGTCCGGCAGCTCTGGGCGGCCTGGAAATCGCCGTGGCGCCGGGGTCAAGGATGGGGGGCGCAGACGGACCACCCGCACACGGACGTGCCGGTGGCGCGACCTGCGTCGAGTGCTGGATCAGCCGAGTGTCGGCCGTTCAGCAGGAGGACACATGCGCACCGTCGGGATATCCGACCGCATGAGCTGGGATTCGACGGCGGGGTGCCAACGGCTGGCCAACAAGGTGGTACGTGCTCGACGTGGCGGTGTTCGTTCAGCCCGTGTTCCGTTCGACTCCGGGAGCATCGCCGATGTGCAGTGGTTGCCGTCGGCGGGTCCACCCCTCAGATCAGCTGCGCTGGGGCGAGGGACGGACGAACGGGAACGTCAGCACCTCTCGGATGGTGGCGCTGTCCGTGAGCAGCATCACCAGCCGGTCCACCCCGATGCCCAGGCCTCCGGCGGGGGGCATGCCCGTCTCCAGGGCGTAGAGGAAATCCTCATCGATCTCCATGGCCTCCACGTCCCCGGCGGCTGCTCTGAGGGACTGCTCGGTCAGTCGCCGCCGCTGCTCCACAGGATCCGTCAGTTCCGAGTACGCGGTGCCGATCTCCATTCCGTTGGCCACCAGGTCCCAGCGTTCGACGAGACCGGGAACGCTGCGATGAGGGGCGGTCAGCGGGGAGGTCTCGGCCGGGAAGTCGCAGTAGAAGGTGGGGTGGATGGTGGCCGGTTCCACCAGCTCGCCGTAGAGCTCCTCGAGCACGGCCCCCGCTCCTCTGCCCGGCCCGATGGCCACCTCGTGCTCGCCGGCGATCTGCAGCAGCTCGTCGAGATCATGTCGATCGAGACGGGACGTCCGACCGCCCGTGAGACGACGTCGGAAACGCTCACCACGGGCCAGGGTCCGGAGACGTCGGTGAGCACGGAGGCCCGGCCGGCGCCGTGGACGTCGCGCAGGGGCAGCATGGGCGAACCGTGCAGGGTGGTGGCCATGGTCTTGATGAGGCGTTCGGTCAGGTCGCGCATGTCGTGGTAGTCCGCCAGCGGCTGGTAGGCCTCCAACGAGGTGAACTCCGGGTTGTGCGTGGCGTCCGCGCCTTCGTTGCGGAAGTTGCGTCCGATCTCGAAGATGGGCCCCGAGCCGGCCACGAGCAGCCGCTTGAGGGCCAGTTCCGGGGCGATGCGCATGGTGAGCGCGGTGCCGTAGGCGTTGATGTACGTGCGGAACGGGCGTGCGGAGGCCCCACCGTGGACGGTGGCGAGCATCGGGGTCTCGACCTCGCGGTAGCCGGCTTCCACGAGGAACCGGCGCATGGCCGTGATCGCGGCCGATCGACCCTCGAGCACGGTCAACGCCTGCGGGTGCACCATCAGGTCGGTGGAGCGGCGCCGCAGGCGCGCCTCCGGGTCCTCGAACTCGGAGAAGGGCACCGGGTGCAGGGCCTTGGCCACCACGGTGAGGGCGGACACGAGCAGGGAGGGCGTCCCGTTCCGGGATCGGCCGGGGCGTGCCTCGACGACGACGAGGTCACCGGTGTCCAGGGCCCGGGTCAGCACCCCGAAGTGCTCCGCCCCGAGGACGTCGCGCTCGAGGACGGCTTGCCGGATGGTCCCGGCGTCGGTGAGATCGAGGAAGACCACCCCGCCGTGGTGCCGGATCGCCCGCACCCGTGCGTGCACCCGCCATCGGGGTCGGGCCCCGTCCTCGCCGGCGGGCGGTGCCGTGCTCGTGGCCGCGGCCGGATCCACGAGCCCGACGGACGAGGCCAGGGCCACTCCGATCGGGTACGGGGGCACGCCGGCCTCCTGGAGCATGCGCGCGTGCCGGAGCCGGTCCTGGGTCTGCCGGCTGCGTCGCGGGTCCCGCACGGTCACCGGCACCTCCTGGAGAGCCCGGATCCGGCGCAGCTGGCTCTCGTCGAGCCGGTGCCCGCCTGCCGGTGCGGTGAACGGCATGGGCAGGAACCCCTCGGCCTGGCCTGCCGCGGCCCCGGCGCGGGCCAGGGCGAGGGCGCCGTCGAAGCAGAGATACCGGGGCACCCACTCCGGGCGGTACTTGGCGTTGGCTCGGTAGAGACGCTCCAGCTGGAAGAACCGGTCGAAGAACCCCAGCACCGAACTGTGCATCCTGGTCAGCCCGCCGGCACCCAGCCGCTCGGCGTCGGCGAAGACCGAGCGGAACATCGCGAAGTTCAGCGAGACCTTCGTGATCCCGCGCGCCGAGCCCTTGTCCATGAGTTCGGCGACCATCATCTCGGTGGTTCCGTTCGGCGCCTCGGGGGAGCGGCGCATCACGTCCAGGGACAGGCCACGCCGCCCCCAGGGCACGAACGAGAGCAGTCCCACCACCTCGTCCTCGCCGCGATGCGCGGTCACCACCACGCACTGCTCGTCGGCCGGATCGCCCCACCGGTTCAGCGCCATGGAGAACCCGCGGTCCGGTTCGTCCCCGCGCCACTGCTCCGCCAGGGCACCCAGTTGCCCCAGCTCGTCGGCGGACAGCTCCGCGTGGCGGCGGATCCGCACGCTCAGCCCCTCCCGGCCGGCTCGGCGCACCGCCCGGCGCACCTCGGTCATCGACGTGCTGGCCAAGGAGAACCGGTCGGTGCGCAGCACGGCCTCGTCCCCCAGCGCGGTCACCGCCAGCCCCGCGGCGGCATGCGTTCTCGCCCCGGCCTCGGAGGCCGCCAGCACCGCCGGGGCCCAGCCGTATCGGCGCGCCCGGTCCTTCCACGCGGCCACGGCCTGGGGCCAGGACGACGGGTCGCCCACCGGGTCACCGGAGGCCAGCGACACGCCGCCGACCACCCGGTATGCCACCGCTGCCCGGGCATCGGGGGAGTAGACGATCTCCTTGTCACGGCGTGTGGCGAAGTAGCCCAGCGAGTCGTCCTCTCCGTGGGCGGTTAGCAGAGCACGCAGTGCCACCTCCTGTTCACCCGACCACTGTTCGTTGCGCCGCGACGGGCGGAGGAACACGTAGAGCGCCGAGAGCAGGGTCAGGGCCAGCAGCAGCGACGTGAGCAGCGGGATCCATTCGGGCACCGCCTCGTGGTAGCGCGGATTCCCGACCGGGACTCCCAAAGCGCGAGAGATCGCCGCGGCCAGAACACGCCAGTCGTCGACCGCCGTGGCGGTGACGGCCAGGAGCAGGACGTACGTGAGGGCCACGGACACAGCGGTCCCCGCGACGAGCGTCAGCGCAGCGGCACCACCGGCCCCGGACCGGGTCCGGGCCGGGAAGGCGTCCCGCACCCACCAGGTCAGCCACAGCAGTGGCAGGCCGATCACCACGGCCAGCACCTCGAAGGCGAGGTGTGCGGGTCCCGTCGTCCGGGTCCGGTCCACCTCGAGGCCGAACCCCCACGCGCCGACGAGGATGGCCGCAGAGATCAGCATTCCGGCGACCTCGAAGGCAGCCACGACCACCAGCGCCATCCGCTTGCGCCGGACGAGGGCACCGGTGAGCAGCAGCAGCGTGACGACCGAGACCAGCGACGGGCTCAACGGGATGTTGAGCGCGCCCAGGACCACGGTCGGCCAGTGCACGAGGGACGGTCTCAGCAGACGCACGAGCCACAGCAGGAGGGCGACCACCGTGGCCAGGGCGAAAGCCCGGATCAGGATCCGCGCCCACCGCTCTCGGGCGGGCGGCACCGGAGCGCGGTCGGCCTCGGGCACCGGCCCGTCGACGTCGCTGGCCGTGGGGACCGAGGGGACCGAGGGGACCGAGGGGACCAGTGCGGAACTTCCCATGGGCGCAGATCCTTCCCGGTGACATCCGCTGCCAGCCTAGGCACGGGAGCGGTCCTGCGATAGACAGAGCACGTTGATCGGCAGGTCGATGAAGCGGCCGGCGCGGCGGTGGAAGGGCAAGCGGTGGACCTCTGGAGCTTTCTGGGAGCAGCGGCCGCGACCGGCCTGGGCGGCTTCGACCCCGGCCCCGCCCTGATCGGGGCCGCCGCGCTGGGCTCCGGGATTCCCAACCGGCACGTGCTGGGCTTCGGAGCCCTGCTGATCTCGGGAACCGCGGCCTGCGGGATCGGAGTGACCGCACTGATCGGTTCGCGGCTGTCCCGGGTGGACTGGCACGTGCTGCTCCGCGACGGGGCCACAGCGGCCTGGATCGAACTGGCCGTGGGTGCGGGGCTGCTCGGTTATGCCGCGCACCACCTGGTCCGACACCGTCACGACGCGAGGGGCTCGACCCGGCGTCCTCCGAACGTGGCGGGTCTGTATCTCACTGCCCTCGGATTCATCGGCATCGTCGTGTTCGACGTGCCGTTCGAGATCTTCGTCACCACCGCAGGCGGTCAACCCCAGTGGCTGGTCGGCACCGGATGGATCCTCTGGGCTGTCATCTCCCAGTTGCCGTTGGCACTGCTCCTCGGCGCCGTCCTGGCCAAGAGGCACACCTCCATGGTGTGTCTCGTGACGGCCGCACAGCAGCGCCTGGGCCCGCTGACCCATCGGCTGCTCGGCATCGCACTGGGCCTGGTGGGGCTGTTCCTGACCGCGGACGCGCTGCGGTTCCTCGCCATCGGCCGGTTCCTCGTCGATTAGACCGGACCCCGGCGGGCGCCGGTGGAGCTCGGGCGTGCTCGTCCACGGGTGCGCGGCGCTTCTGTACCGGAGGCTCTCGGCGGCTTCGGCAGGACGTGGTGCCGCCGCCGGGACAGTCGTCCGGGGCGTGTGGCGACGACCGCCGTCGGGTCCAGGACGCCGGGATCCTTTTCCGCCGGCAGGCGTGCGATGAGCCGCGTCGGCGTCCACCGGCGGGAGGAAGTGGTCCCTGTGCGCACCTTTCCACACGTTCTCGCTGTTCGCCACCAGTCGGAGCGCCGCGAGGCGGAATCCTCGCCCCGCGCGCTCCTGCCTCCGGTCACGGCCTCCGCGCCGGTGCACCGTCGCCTCCTGCGCCGCAGACGGTGTCCCCGTGGGCCGACGGGCTGGGCCGGGCCGGGGCCCGGGCCGTGCAGCTGCTGGCCATCACGGCCGTGGCCGCGATGGCCCTCTACGCGCTCCTGGCGCTGAGGGTCGTGGTCCTGGCGGTGTTGATCGCGCTCATCCTCGCCTGCGCGGTCCGCCCGCTGGTGGTTTGGTTGACCCGCCACGGGTGGGGCGGCACCGGGGCGGCCGTCACCGTCTTCGGGGGCTTGCTCGGCGTCATGGGTGGGATCGTCACCGGAGCGGTGCTGGGCGTGCGCGGACAGCTCGACGACCTCGTGACCGCGTCCACCACCGGCTGGGAGCACCTGCAGGAGCTGCTCGCGGCCGGGCCGCTGCCGGTGGACGCGAGCACGGTCAACGCGGCCCTGGCGCAGCTGCGGGACTACCTCGCCAGCGCCGGTGCGCGGCAGAGCGCTCTGAGCGGTGTGACGGTCGCTTCCGAGGTGCTGACCGGCACCGTGCTGATGGTCGTCGTCCTGATCGTGGTGGTCGTCAATCTCCTCGAGGGCTACTTCCTGCACCCGGTGGTGCTGGGTCACACGCTGCGTCTGCACGGTCTGGTGGTGCTGCTGGCCCTGGCCGCAGGGAGTGTCCTCGCCGGGGTCGCCGGAGCGGTGCTGGCGGTGCCGCTGACCGCCGTGGCGTGGTCGGTGCTGCAGGTGTGGACGACTCGTTACCAATCCGGCCTGGACCCGGTGCTGGGACCCGATCCCGTCTCTCCGAAGGAGAGCACGGCCGATCGGGTCAGCCGGCTGAACCGTCGCCGGTACCAGCGCATGCGTGGTCCAGCTCGTTCCGCCCCCTGGGCCGTGCACCCGCCCTCGCGGATGCCCTCCCAGACCCGGAGCTCGCCCTGACCCGGGAGATCGCGAGGTCGTCCGGCGCCCGCAGTCGGCAGGACGGGCGGTGAAGCCTCGTGCGCAGCGGTGCCGGAGCGTACAGGCACGTCGTCACGGTGCGGGCTGCTGTCGCGCCGCGAGCGAGAATTGCCGCCCGCGCCGGGTTTCGCCGCCGGCGCGGGATCCGTGACCTGTGAGGCCGTGGTGTGTGCCGGTCGGCGTTCCAGGTCGGGTGTGAAGGTGTGGCCCAGGGCCGTGGAGACCTCGGCGAAGATCCGTGTAGCCGGGGTGGCGCGGGGTCTGCGGCTCCAGCAGTCCGTGTCCGGTGCCCATGGTGCGGCCGTGGACGAGCAGGTCCTCCATGTCCGAGATCAGGGCCCCGGTGGGGCCCTGGGAGGGGTTCCCGTGGGTGGCGTGGGCCGGGGCCTCGGGAGTCGCGGTGTCGTCCGGCAGGGTGACGCCCTGCGCGTAGGGCTCCGGCAGCTCGGTGGATTCCCCGTGTCAGGTGGTCTCGTCGGGTCCGAGGGGGGCGAAGTTCTGCTCCTCGAAGACCTTCCCGACCGGCTGCCCGGTGACCTGCTCGATCACCGTCCCCAGCAGGATGTAGTCGGTGTTGGAGTAGTCGAGGTCCTCGGGCAACGGCTCGGCCATCTGCGAGTCGGGTTCCCGGGTGACGACGTCGTCGACATCGGTCACACAGGCTGCGGAGTCCGGGGCCGAAGGCGACGGTGTTCCTGACGCGGCCGGTGTGGCCGACAAGCCGGCTGGGGAAGACGGGCCGGCCGGGGAAGACGGGCCGGCGGATGCCCCGACGGCCCCGGATCGTTCCCCGACCACCCACGATGTCCCGCCGGCCTTCGGCCCGGGGATGCCGCCGTTCAGCCCAGGGTGTGGAGGCTGAAGGCCGCCAGGAAGCCCAGGGTGGCGATCAGCCCGGAGTACAGGGCGGCCTTCTCGAAGGCCTCGGGAATCATGGTGTCGGTGATCATCGCCAGGATCGCCCCGGCCGCCAGGGCGTTGACGAAGGCCAGGGTGGCCGGTGGAGCCCCGTCCAGCAGCAGGTAGCCAGCCAGGGCCGCCAGGCCCGACGCCACCGCGATCGACCCCCAGATGCCGAACACGTAGCCGGGCCCGCGCCCGGCATTCTTCATCCCGGCGCTGCTGGAGAGCCCCTCCGGGACGTTGGAGATGAACACCGCGGCGAACATCGGCAGGCTCAGACCGCCCCCGGTGAGCAGGCTCAGTCCCAGGACCATGGATTCGGGCACCCCGTCCAGCAGCGCCCCGATCGCGATCGCCCCGCCGCTGCCGGACTGCTCCGACGGAGAGGGCTGCTGATCCCCGGAGCGCTTCCGGTGCTGGGCTCCGTTCCGGGCCAGCAGGACGTTGAGGGCCACGTAGGCGACCGCCCCGGCCAGGAACCCCCACGCGGTGGGTCCCAGTCCGCCGCGCTCCACGGCTTCCTCCACCAGCTCGAAGGACAGCGCGGAGATCAGCACCCCGGACCCGAAAGCCATCACCACCGCGATCACCTGGGCCGGCACCCGGATGAACCAGGCGATCACTGCGCCCAGCAGCAACGCGGCTCCGGCGACGAGGCCGGCACCGCCGGCGAGCAGCCACTCAGGCACGGAGGCACCTCGACTTGATAATCACCGTGCTGACTATATGGGCAGACATCGCAGCGGCACCAGCCGGTCCCACCGCCCGCCCGATGGGTGCACCGCCCCCTTCCCGGCCCACCGGGGCGCCCCCTGGCCGACGCTCATGGTGGAGGGTTCCTGTGACGTCGCCGGCGTGGGATCTCCTCCGGAGGCATCCACAGGGGCGCGGCCTCACCGGCAGGTCGGGGCGGAAGCACTGGGTGCTGGACGGGGTCAGGTGTCGAAGTGGGTGGTGGCCGGGTTTGTGCCCACGGTGGCGACCAGGTCCGCGGCCACGTCGCGCAGCTCGGTGTTGCGGTGGCTGGAGACGGCCCACCGGGAGTCGGCGGCCACATCACCGACGCGCACCACGGTGTGCTCTCGGATCGCGGTCGGGCAGGGGCCGTTGCGGAACCGGTTCTGGGTCTCGTCCAGGGCTTCGGCCTCGGGGCTGGACGAAGCCACGGTGGTTCCTTCGCGTGCACGCAACAGGGTGACCCCGCACCAGACCTCGGTGCCCTCGGGGGCCAGGCGGCGGGCCAGGGTGGCGGTGAGCTCGTTGAGGAACTCGACGATGTCCTCGGAGTCCAGCAGCAGATGGGGGAGCAGGTCGCGGGCGGCACCGCTCGGAGTCTGGGCTGACATTGCGGGGCGTCCGTTCCTGGCAGGTGCGGCCCGCGAGACCCGCAGAGCGTGGCCAAGCCGACGAAGCGCCAGCACTTCCGAGTCTACGCCTGGACGACGACCGGCTCACGCTGTCGTCGCGGTGCTCCCGTGGCGGGCGCGCCGGCACCGTGATCGATGCAGCAGCCGGGATCGTCTCGGACCCAGTTGGCGGAGTGGCCGGCCGGACCCCGATTCGAGAAGTATCTCGACAACACCGCCCGACTGACCTTCGCACGGCAGCAGCCCCCGGGGCACCCGCCCCGGTGGAGCCTTCATGGTGGGTCCGGTGACGGGCTGTCCACCTGATGTCCAGGTCTTCGTTATGCCCGTGTGACGGGTTTCGGAGATACGGAGGAGGCTGAGCTCCTACGGTGGAAGAACCAGCAGAAAACCATCGAGTCGAACGGAGAACATCATGTCGACCAGATCGAAGAAGACAATGTTCGCTCTGCCGGCCGCGGCGGCTGTCGCCTCGGCGCTGGTGGTCGGTTGTGCCGAGGAGACGCCGGTCCAGGAGGCCCAGGAGGCGGGTCCCACCGCGGAGGCCGCCATCCTCAACGAGACGGTCACGATGCAGAACGAGGTCACCGAGATCCTCGGCCCGAACCTGTTCACCGTCGGTGAGGACGAAACCCCCGTGGTGGGCGTGAACGCGTCCGCCGAGGACATCCAGGACGGGGACATGGTCCAGGTCACCGGCACGGTCCGCCAGATCCTGGAGACCGACATCGAGACCGGCTGGGGAGTCGACTTCGACGACAGCGAGACGTCCTACCTGGTCGAGCGTGAGCTCGACCTCGGCGTGGTCGCCGAGGACGTCCAGGTCATCGAGCAGGACCCCTGATCCCCAGGGGACACGGAACCCTCCCCACCGGGGCCGTGGGGAGGGTTCCCGTTCGGCTCGAGCGAACCGGGTACCCGTTCGACGACGGTGACCATGGCCCGGCCCGGCCTGTCGCGGCGTGGTCGCCAGTGTGGGGGACGAGAGATCCGGCCGCCGAGGTGGTGCCTGCGGGCGCCGGTGGTACCCATCGGTGTGTGGTCCACAGCAGAAAGGATGTCGATGAACTCCTCGGCGCACGCCGACGTCGGACGGCGGCACCGGCACAGCCGAGTCAGGTCCTGGTTGACCGGGATCGTGGCCGTGCTGGCCGTCCTCGGGCTGCTGGTCACCGGGTACGGGGTCGCGGTCGAGCCGCGGCTGATTCTCGACGAGGAGCGCATCCAGGCCCGCCTCCCCGGACTGGGTGCGGGGTGGGAGGGGGCTGAGGTGATGGTGTTCGCCGACCTGCAGGTCGGCATGTGGTGGGACAACACCGGAATGATCGAACGCGTCGTGGAGACCACCGTGGCCGCCGACCCGGCGGCCGTGCTGCTGCCCGGGGACTTCGTCTACCGGAGCGAGGCCGACCTCGAGGAGCGCGTGCAGGACGTCACCCGCCTGCTGGACCCGCTGACCGGGGCCGGAATCCCGGTGTACGCGGTGATGGGCAACCACGACTACGCCGTCGGTGCCGTGGACGAGCTCACCACGGCCTTCGAGGAGCACGGCATCGAGGTGTTGGCCAACGAGGCCGTCCCGGTGCCCGGCGCCGCTCCCGGCCCCGGGTTGTTCATGGTCGGGATCGGGCCGTCCTCGGTCGGGAAGGCCGCGCCCCAGGAGGCCTTCGACGGCGTGCCCGAGGCCGCGGCGCGGCTGGTGATGATGCACAACCCCACCACGTTCCCGGAGCTGCCCGCCGGTGCCGCCCCGATGGCGGTGGCCGGGCACACCCACTGCGGCCAGATCGCGGTGCCGCTGCTGTCCCGGTGGTCCTATCTGGGGCTGACCGAGGAGGAGGAGATCGTCGCGGACGGCTTCGCCCCGCCCGACTAAGGGGCTGAGGGCAACGAGATGTTCGTGACCTGCGGGATCGGCTTCAGCCTGGCCCCGGTGCGGATCAACGCCCCGCCCCAGCTGCTGACCATCGAGCTGCACCGGGCCTGACCCGCCTCGGTCGTCACCCGCGCAGGACTGCTCGGCGCCGAGACCGGCCTGCTCCGAGGAGGACCGGCCGATGTGCCGGTCGCAGCAGCCGGCTTCCTCGTCCACGTCGTCCTGGTCGACCCGACCCTGGAAGTCCATTCCCAGGGTGCCGGTGACCTCCGCGCCGGCGCTCTCCTCGGCGTCGGGAGAGGCGTACTGGACGCTGACCAGCCTGGGGGCTCGGTGGCGGCGGTGGGAGGCGGTCCTCGTGCTCCTTCCAGGGTGTTGCCACGCTGTTGCCAGGTCCTGTGGGGCTCCGGGGCGTCTAGCCTGGGCCCACAGCGTGTGCATGATCGAGGGATCGGGGGACCTCATGCGGGTGAGCGTTTTCGGGGCCGAGAACGACATCGGCCGCCAGGTCGTGGAGGAGCTGCTGTGCCGGGGCTACACGGTGCGGGTCTTCGTCACCGACCCCACCACGGTGCCGGTCGCCTGGGGGCCGCGGGTGCAGCTGAGCACCGGGCGGCTCACCGACCCGGTGGCCGTCGGCGCCGCCGTGGCCTGGGGAGAAGCGGTGGTCAACGCCCACGATCCCCGCCTGACCCGCCCCGGCGCCTACCTGGTCGAGGGCACCGGGGTCGTGGTGGCCGCGATGGCGCGGCACGGCGTGCGCCGCTACATCGGCCTGGGCAGCCCCGCCGTCGGGCTGTGCCCGAGCGAACGCCCGACCGCCCGGGTCCGTGTCCACCGGGCCTACCTCCGGGTGGTGCACCCGCGGGTGCACCACCGGATGCAGCAGATGATGACCATGGTCACCGGCACGGGGCTGGACTGGACGCTCGTGCGGTTCCTGCGCCACACCGGCGGCCGGGGGCCGGGGCTGAAGTACGTGGGCTACTTCGGCCACGACGACCTCGGGTGCTGCGCGGCCGCCGGTGACATCGCCGCCTTCGCCGTGACCCAGTTGCTGGACACCCGTCACGTCGCCGACGCCCCGGCCGTGAGCAACTAGAGCAGCGCCGGCCCCCTGCGCTCGAGGAGCTGGCGGGCACCGTGAGCCAGCGACCCACGACGATGAGCGGGGGGGCATCGACCTGAGGGATACGTGGTCCTCGGCTCGCCGGCCAGGCGTGACGATCGGCTCACGGCGCGGTCCGAAGACACGCAGAAGGTCCGGGTGCTCCTTGCAAAGGGATGAACAGCTTCCTCAGGGTCGATGGACACCAGGCCGTGGGCGCAGCTCGAGCAGGCCCTCGGCGAGAACGAGCGCACCGCAGTAGGCACACCATGAGGACACGAGACCGACGCAGCACCGGGGCGATGGCCGCCGGCATCGTCGCCGCCGCCGGACTCGGACTGGCCGGATGCAACACCGAGGGCCCTGAGGAGGGCACGGACGTGGAAGGCGTCCCCGAGGGCGAGGTCCTGGAGTCATCGCCCGCTCCGGACAACAACCCGACGGCAGGGGACACGTTCGTCATCGCCGGGGCCGCCGGCACCGCGGTGGACCCGCTGCTGATCGTCGAGGAACAGGAGATCCCGCCCCTGGACGACAGGCAGGTGGTGCAGGTGACCGGCACGGTCGCCCAGGACTTCGACATCGCCGCCACCGAGGAGGAGCTGGGCATCGGCCTGGAGAACGAGCTCTATGCCGACCACGTGGGCGAGCCCTACCTCATGGCCACCCGCGGGGAGATCCTCGAGCAGGAGCGACTCCCGGCCGACGTCGACCACCACCATTGGGGCGGGCATTCCCGGACCGGAGGCCCAGCCGGCCGGGTCCCGGCCCCGCACATACACCCCGAGTTCAGCGTCCCGTGGGCCTGCTGAGGGATGACCGTGTCAGGATCGACCCATGGCCTCAACCGCTCACGGCGCGCAGCGCCCCGCCGAACCGGGGCCCGATCGTGAGCTGCCCTCAGCGCACGGCAGTGCCGCAGCAGCGGTGCCCGTGCCGGTGCGGGTGGCCGCGGCCTGGTCCTGGCGGGTGCTGGTCGTGGCCGCGGCCGTGGGCGTGGCCGGCTATCTGCTCTCCACGGTCACGGTGGTCGTCGTCCCGGTGCTGCTGGCGGGCCTGCTGGCGGGTCTGCTCTTTCCCCTGACGAAGTGGGCGCGCAGCCACCGGGTGCCGGCCGGGGCGGCCGCCGGTGCCACCGTGCTGGGACTGGTGGGCTTCGTCGTGGGACTGCTGGTGCTGGCGGGCCAGCAGATCGTGGTCGGCTTCGCCGAGCTCTCCGGCAGCGTGGTGGCCGGCACCGGGGAGC
This sequence comes from Kocuria oceani, assembly GCF_029524215.1. NCBI lineage: Bacteria > Bacillati > Actinomycetota > Actinomycetes > Micrococcales > Micrococcaceae > Kocuria > Kocuria oceani. The sequence continues at coordinate 92,043 of NZ_JARAMH010000008.1, forward strand.
TGCTGGACCGGCTGCAGGACACCCCCCTGAACTTCGGCACGGGAAACCTGGAGGCCTGGGTCACCGACTTCGGGGCCACGGTCCAGGACAACAGCCAGGCCCTGCTCGACGGGGCACTGTCCTTCGGGGCCACGGCCGGGCACGTGCTCACCGGCATCCTCATCCTGCTCTTCACCCTGCTGTTCCTGTTGGCCGACGGGGAGAGGATCTGGCTGTTCGTCGTCGGGCTCTTCCCGCTGCCGGCCCGCCGGGCGGTCAACGGCGCGGGACGCAACGGCTGGGAGGCCCTGGTCCAGTACGCCCGCGCCCAGGGACTGGTGGCCGCCATCGACGCGGTCGGCATCGGCACCGGGGCCGCCGTGCTCGGGGTGCCCCTGGCCCTGCCGATCGGGATCCTGGTGTTCCTGGGCTCCTTCATCCCCATCGTGGGGGCGGTGGCCACCGGGGCGGTGGCGGTGCTGGTGGCGCTGGTGGCCAACGGGACGACGAACGCGCTGCTGATGCTGGGCGTGGTGGTCGTCGTCCAGCAGCTGGAGGGCAACGTGCTGCAGCCGCTGATCCTGGGCAAGGCGGTGTCCCTGCACCCGCTGGCCGTGTTCCTGGCCGTGGCCACCGGGTCGATCCTCTACGGCATCGCCGGGGCGCTGTTCGCGGTGCCGATCCTCGCCTTCGCCAACACGGTGGCGCGCTACCTCCTCGACGGCACCTGGCGCACCGACGAGCGGATCGCCTCCCAGCCGTTCTACTACCCCTGGGAGATCCGCCGCCACGCCCGCCGCCACCAGGCCACCCACGAACAGCTCCTGGCGCAGCTGGAGCGCTTCCACCGGACCCGGACCCTGGAACGGCGCCGCGCCCGCAGCGAGGATCGGAACGCCGAGCACTGACGCACGCTCCCGCCCGTTCACCGGAGGAGGGAGGACGCTTCTTCGCAGAATCTTCATCGCCTCCGGCTCACCGGAAGGGACCGGAGGTCTACCGTCGGTAGTACGTCACGGCCGGCCGCGCCACCCTGCCGCGTCCGTCCCGGCCCCGGCAGAACGGAGGGGACCCGTGCCCAGCACCAGCAACAACCGGAACCACGAGCACCAGCAGGACCAGGACCAGCAGGACGAGGACCCGCAGGACGAGGACCCGCAGGAGCAGAACCGATACGACCGGAACCAGCACGGCGAGCATCGGCACGACGGCGATCAGCAGGGCGGGCACCGATCCGGCGGGGGCCTGAGCATGTACTGGCGCCTCGCGGCCATGATCCTCACGGCCATGGTGGTGATGTACGCGACCATGTTCGTCGGCACCTGGGAGTGGAGCCACGTGCGCTGGAGCGAGAACCGGCTGTTCATGACCCTGACCATGGGCGGGACCATGGTCCTGGTCATGCTCGCCTGGATGCGGAACATGTACCAGAACACCAAGGCCAACGTGGCCGTGGTCGTGGTCGGACTCCTGCTGCTCGGCGGTGGGGCGTTCCTGGACCGCAGCCAGAGCACGGTGCAGGACACCGCGTACATGAGCTCGATGATCCCGCACCACTCCCTGGCCATCACCCGCTCCGAACGCGCCGAACTGGTCGACGTGCGGGTGTGCCGACTGGCGGCGGAGATCAGCGAGGCCCAGCGGCGGGAGATCGACGAGATGGACTGGCTGATCGCCGACATCGAGACCAACGGCGTCGCCGAGACGCTCCAGGAGGCCCAGGCCCGGCCGGTCCCCGACTACCCGGCCTCCGCGCTGCGCCAGTGCCCGGGGGAATGACCGGGGCCTGTTCACCGCAGTGTCCACCCTCCGAGACCGGCCCGTGGGCACAGGGCCAACCCTTCCGACGTCGGCCTCAACCGGCGCGATCCCGGTGGGCGGGTCGGGCTGTGACGTGCCCCGATGAGCTTCGACTTCTCGCCCTGAGCGGTTGCGCCCGGCACGGAACTCGGGAAAGGTATTAAGCACGCTGATCATTCGATCGGCTCGGCGTGGAGCACGAGCGGTGGGACAGTGTGCATCGTGCCCGGCGCCCCGTGGACACGATTCTCAGGAGGACACCATGACGGATCAGAACTTCTCCGGAGCAACCACCCCCAGGGGGCGGCGCAACGACGTCGTGGCCGCCGAACGAGAAGAGTACGGCGGCATGAAGTTCGGCTCGGCGTTCTTCGGCTGGCTCACCGCCACCGGCATGGCGGTGCTGCTCACCGCGCTGCTCTCGGCCATCGGGGCCGGAGTCGGAGTGGCCACCAACACGGATCCGGGCCAGGTCGCCCAGCAGGCCGCCCAGGACGCGACCACGGTGGGGATCGTCAGCGGCATCGTGCTGGCACTGATCCTGCTCATCGCCTACTTCTGCGGCGGGTACGTGGCCGGGCGCATGGCGCGCTTCGACGGGGCCAAGCAGGGGATCGCCGTGTGGCTGTGGGCCCTCCTGATCGCCATCGTGCTGGCCGTGCTCGGTGCGCTGGCCGGATCCCAGTTCAACGTCCTGGCTCAGCTCAACGGCTTCCCCCGGATCCCGATCGGGGAGGGCGCCCTGACGACCGGGGGGATCATCGCCCTGGTCATCGCCGCGCTGGTCCCGCTGATCGGTGCGGTGCTGGGCGGGATGGCCGGGATGCGCTTCCACCGCAAGGTCGATCAGGTGGGGACCGACCATCGAGCCGGCCTCGGCGGCTGAGGCCGACCGGCCGTCAAAACCGTGGCTGCGCCCGGCACCGATGTCACCTCGGTGCCGGGCGCAGCACCGTCTGCTTCAGGGTGCGTCGCGGTCCTCGAGTTCCGTCACCGCTTCGCGGTGACGGTCGAGCGTGACGGAGTGGGTCCCCGCCGGATCGGTGAGGTCCTCGTGGACAGGCGGACGACGGACCCGGCTGCGCGGCATGTGGAGCTCGGCCGCCGGGAGCTCCCGGAGTGCGGTGAGCAGACCGTCGATCAGGGGGGGAGAATCCGCATCGCTCCGAGCCCGAGGGCGGTGCCCACGCTGGGAAGCCGGTGTCCCCGCGGGCAAGGAATCGGGCTCTGACCTGTGCATGTTTCCCCGATCGACGGGTGGGGCGGCCGCACATCCCGCCGCTGCACGCACGGCCCGCGCAACGGTGTCCGCGACGCTCCCACGGCCGTGCGGTCGATGCGGGCCTGTGAATGCACGGAGTGCACCATGGCGGAGGACATCCCCACGATTCGTGTCTTCCGCCTCGTACCCGGCGCGGCTACAATTTGGGCAACTGACCAAGGCAGGTGCCCAACCGAAGGTGGAGGCCATGGGTTCGTCGACCTCGCCCGCGCGCGGTGTCGAGGTCCGCCGGCGGCTGCTGGTGGCCGCCGCGGAGCTGATCCCCCAGCTGGGCTGGCGCGGGGTGAGCACCCGGGTCGTGGCACGGAGGGCCGGCGTGGCCCCTGGGCTGGTGCACTACCACTTCGGATCGGTGCCGTCGCTTCTCCGGCAGGCCGTCGTCCAGGTGATGGGAGACGTCCTGGCTGCGGTCCCACCCATGCTCTCCGAGGCGGAATCCGGGGACGAGGCGCTGGGGCGACTGCTCGCGTCCTTCGACGACTTCGACGGGACGGACCCGACGTCCTTGCTGTTCGTCGAGGCCTACCTCGCGGCGACCCGGGATCCCCAGCTGCGGGTGGAGCTCAGCCGGATGCTCGACGAAGTGCGCGCCGCCGTGGCCGCCTGGCTCGACACGAGGGGCACGCCGGCGCCCGCCGCGACGGCCGCCGTGCTGGTCGCAACGCTGGACGGTGTGATGCTGCACCGCGCCCTGCAGCCGACGATGACTCCCGAGGAGGTCGCGCCGGTGCTGCGCCGGCTGCTGGGTGACCCCCGGAGCGGGACGCTGGGGAAGGGGAGCGAGGGATGATGAGAGCCTTGATCTGCGGAGCCGGGATCGCCGGTCTCGCGCTGGCGCAGCGGCTGAGCGCCCACGGATGGGCGGTCACCGTGGTGGAGCGAGCGCCACGCCCCCGGGAGCAGGGGTACATGATCGACTTCTTCGGCCTGGGCTACGACGCGGCCGAGGCGATGGGTCTGCTGCCGCGGCTGCGCGAGCTCGCCTACCCGATCGGGGAGGTGTCCTACGTCGATGCCTCGGGGCGGCGCCGCGCCGGCATCGACTACGGGCGCGCCGCCCGGTTGGTCGACGGGCGGCTGTTGACCCTGATGCGGCCCGATCTGGAACGGGCCCTGCGTGAGCAGGTCGCACCGGAGGCCGAGCTGCGGTTCGGATGCACGGTCGGGTCCCTGGAGCTCCTGCCGGCCGGCGTCCGCGTGGTGCTGACCGACAGCACCGTCATGGAGGTCGATCTGCTGGTCGGCGCGGACGGCATCCACTCCTCGATCCGTCAGATGGTCTTCGGGGACGAAGCGCAGTTCTTCCGCTACCTGGGCTTCCACACGGCGGCCTACGTCTTCGACGACCCCGTGATCCGGCGACGTATCGGCAGCAGCTACGCTCTGACCGACACGGTCGACCGTGAGATGGGGTTCTACGGGCTGCGCGACGGACGGGTCGCCGCGTTCGCCGTCCACCGCGACCCGGTCGCGGTGATCCCCGCGGACACCCGCGCCGCGGTGCGACGCGCCTACTCCTCACTCGGCTGGGTCGCACCCCGGGCGCTGGCGGCCTGTCCGCCGCCGTGCGACCTGTTCTACGACCTGGTCGCCCAGGTCGAGGTGCCGCGATGGCATCACGGCCGCGTCGTCCTGCTCGGTGATGCCTGTCAGGCCGTCTCCCTGCTCGCGGGTCAGGGTGCCTCGCTGGCGGTCGCCGGAGCCCATGTCCTCGGCGAGCAGCTGATGGCCGGGGGCCCGGTCGAGGATGCCCTGTCCCGCTACGAGCAGGCCTGGAAGCCGGTCGTCCAGGCGAAGCAGGAGGCCGGCCGCCGCAGCGCGCAGTGGTTCCTGCCCTCCTCGCGGCTGCGGCTCCGGCTGCGCCGTACCGCGCTGAAGCTGGCCGCTGTGCCCGGTGCGGACAGGATCATCGGCGCCGGCCTGGTGGGCAGGACACCCAGGTCCCTGACAGACCTCAGGATGAGGGGGCGGCGCCGGACCCCGTCCGAGGGAAACCGAGCGACGCCACAGGACGATCCGGAATCCACCCCCGGGTCCACTCGGTGCCGGAAGCGGAGCCTGCGGTGGGCACGGTCGTCGCAGCCGGGGCGGCAGAGATCCGCGAATGCTTTTCCGGTGCCCGGACTGTCCTGCGCCGACCCGGCGGAGCCCTCGGGAGAGGTGGGGCAGGAGCCGTCGGCCGCGTCCGTCGTCGGGCAGGAAGGGAGCAGTCCATGACCAGGACCAGACAGGACCCGCCGCAGAATCCGACTTTGTGGTGGAGGATGGGGCATCTTCTGGACCGCGTGCTGGATGTCGTCAGCGTCGTGCCTCTGCTGGGGTGGCTGATCAGAGTCATCGGCAGATGAGGCAGAGCGGGGGCAAGGGGATTGTGCCGCGGGGGGATCTGCCACGGGGCGTCTCCGGGAGCGCCGCGCCGATGAGACGGGGGCCGGCCTCGGCCTCCTTGACCACATGGACGACGGAATCCAGACTGATCACCCCGGAGCGCGCCGAACAACGGCGCCGGAAGTCGAAGGTGGCCGCATGTCCTTCCAGGCCTATCTGGACAGCATCGAAGCGAAGACGGGGCTGACGCCGCGGCAGCTGGTCGACCTGGCGCACGAGCGCGGGTTCGACGCATCGACCAGGGCGACCCCGATCATCGAGTGGCTCAGAGAGGACTACGGCATCGGCCGTGGCCACGCCATGGCGCTGGTCCACGTCATCACCAAGGGGCCCGGCATCAGCGCCAAGCACGTCGGGAGCACGGGGACCCACCGCGACCGGACGGACACCCTGTGGCTCGACGGCGCGGCGACCCGTCCGCAGTAGGCCCTTGTTCCCTCCCTCGGCAGGTCCGAGCCTCGTCTCGTGCTCGACTCTGCAGGAACTGCCGGAGGCTGTTGGGCGCTCGTCGGCGCTGTCGCCGTCCCCGGGCTCCGGCCCGGGGCCGGTGGACTCCCGACGGGCACCCTGGCCGTGCTGCGGACGATCGCCGACCAGTACAGGACCGCCGTCCTCGTTCCGGTCTCGCGGGGCTCGGCGTGGGACGGTGTCCGCGACGGCTTCGGTCCTGACGTCGATGTCATCGACCGCGCACTGCACCGCGCGTTCGACGCCGTGGCGGTGGATCCAGAGCGGATCGGTATCGCCGGGTTCTCCGACGGCGCTTCCTACGCGCTGGGCCTGGGGCTGGCCAACAAGGCGGCAGAATGGCTGGACTGGAACGATCCGCCCGCCGGGTAGGGGAAGGGCCGGGGCGTCCACCTGGCGCGGGTCTCCTGACCGGGGTGGACGGCCTGGACGACTCCGCCGCGCCTCGCGCACAGCAGGGTCCCGGCCTCGGGCCCGGGCAGAGCGGTAGCCGGTTCCTTCATGACCGAGGTGGCCGCCACCCGCTGCTGGTGCTCACCGGACTCCTCGGCCCGAGTTCTCGTCCGGACCGTCACCGGAGGACCACTACGGACTCAGCAGGCTTACCATGTCAGGCAGGAGTCGTCCGTGGAGTACATCCCGGCGGGAGCGGCCCTGGCGGTGTCCGCACCTCTGCCGGCGCCGGCGGCCTCGATCGAGCGCTCCCGTGCCTGCACTACCTGAAAGGTCGTCATGACGCGATCCATCGCCGACCAGACCGTCGCCGAACTCGGCGGGCGACTGAGCGTGCTGACCCGCCAGCAGAAGGACCACATCGAGCTCGACCGGCTGCTGCGGCAGCTGGACGGGGCGGAGGCCACCGCCCAGGGGCAGGTGCTGCTGCGGATCTACCGCCTGGTGTTCCCGCATGCTTTCGCCGAGGAGTCCGTGCTGTGGCCGGTGATGCGCCGCGTCCTGCCCGACGGGCACGAGCTGACCCTGCAGGTGGAGCAGGAGCACCAGGAGGTCAACGAGCTCGTCACCGCCCTCGAGACTCTTCACGCCGATGACCCGCAGCGGGAGGCGGTGCTGGCCCGGCTGGTCGAGGTGCTGCGCGAGGACGTGCGCGACGAGGAGGACGAGCTGCTGCCCCGGCTGCAGCAGCTCCTGGGCCCCGCCCGGCTGCGTGGGCTGGGCCTGGCCTGGGAGGTGCTGCGCCGCACCGCTCCCACCCGCGCCCACCCCGTCGTGGCCCGGCGTCCGCCCGGCAACGTGATCGCGGCCCTCCCGCTGTCGGTCCTCGACCGGTTGCGGGACGTCGCCGACGCAGCTGTGCTCCGTGGGCCGGGACGCGGCGCACCGGTGCTGCGCTCGGTCAGCACCGGTCTGGGCGCTCTGGCCCACCGGATCGAGGGCCTGCCCGTGATGCGCCGGGGCGAGGACCCCTCCACCGGCCGCGCGGGGTTCTAGTCACCTGCCGCACCCGGGGGCGGCTCCGGCCGATAGAGCAGCCGGCCCCGCACGCCACGTCATCCGGATCGCTGTCCTGGCCGACAGGCCGCACCGGCCGGGGTTCGGCACCCGCTGCCGGTTGCCGCATCGGAGCCACTGCTCCACGTGTGTCGAACCGGGTGGTGTGCGGACCGTGCCCGGACGAGACCGGGACAGGACTACTGCAGCAGCGGATTGAGCCCCAGGGAAACGATGCCGACGGCGATCACGCACCCCGCAGCCACGACGAACCCTGCCACCATGGTGACCAGGGCCCACGGACGTCCGGGGCGCCGGGTCCGGGATGTAGGGGCACTCATGACAACTCCTCCGATCGACGTGACCGGAGGTCTGTCCCGACCCGCATAGGGGTCCGCCCGCCGGACCCTGTGGGGGTCGGGATGACGACGGGGCGTCGGTGGGATACTCCCCTCCCTGTACCGAAAAGTGAAGCAGAATTCACCTGTCCGGTCAAGATCGCGCCCGTCCCGCCCTTCCGCACCGCCTCGGAGGAGGAGGTGGCCGCGCTGAAGCCGCTGTGCCGCCGCTGTTCGAGAGCCGAGGGGACCACGAAGCGGGCACCTCCAACGCCCGACCGCAGAGGCCAGTCAGGCTGGTGCCATTCACCGTGCTGAAAAGGCAGAATCGCGGCATGAGCTCCGACACCGACGCCTCCGACGCCGATACCCCGCGCCCTCCCTCCGCCGTGCCCCCCGGTCCGCTCGCACCGGAGCAGAGGGGATCAGAACGCCCGGCCTGGACGCTGCTGACCAACCACGGCCACGTCCTGCTGGCCGTGGCCGAGTCCCAGGATGCCCGGGTCGCCGATATCGCCGCCCGGGTGGGCATCACCCCGCGGGCGACCCTGGCCATCCTCAAGGACCTCGAGGACGCGGCCTACCTCACCCGGCGCAGGGTCGGCCGGCGCAGCCACTACACCGTGGACGCCCACCAGCACTTCCGCCATCCGGCCACCGCCGCCCACGAAGTGGGAGAACTGCTGGCGATCTTCGCCGATCCGTCCCGACCCTGAGGCACATCTCCTCCGGGAGGATGCGGAACAGGGGCGGGTCTGCCGAACGCTGGTGCGTTCCAGTAGCCATGGCGCGGACCCCGTGTGCTGCCGACGAGCGGTCGGCGTCAGAGCCTCGCCACGCACATCCGGCCGGGCCATGCCCCTGGTGGGACGGTCACCGTGGCTTCGGCGGCAGGGCCGCCGCCCAGGCGATCCCGGCAACGACCTGCACCACCCCGGCGGCCCGCATCAGGCCGGGATGGTGGAGGAACTTCGCCATCACCCGGCGCTCCGGGTCGGGACCGATCATCCACCGGGCGGCATGACGGGCCGGAAAGAGCGCGGCAACGACACCGTCACCGATGGTGACCAGGGCAATGCTCTCTGCGATACGGACCTGCACGGAAACTCCCGGAGGACATCGACGTCGGAGTGCCAGTGTGCCCGGATGTCGCCCGGACCGTCCACAGCAGTCGGCGCTTCGCGTGACACGGAGCCTGGACGTGCTGGTATGACGCGGCGTCGAGGACCGGTGTCCCACCCCGTTGTCGGGGCAGTTCCAGCGGAGTCTCGGTCCGGCGGGTCGTGGGAGGACCGTAGGATGCGATCATGTCGATGGTGAGAACGTGCCGTGCCCTGTCCGCCGGGACGCTCGGTGTGGCCGTGGTCCTGGGCGCGGCGGGGTGCGGAGCTTCCGCCGGCGTGGAGGAGGGGCCCGGCCCGTTGCGCATCAGCGCGATCCCGGACGTGGATCCTTCCGACCTGGCCGAGCGGGAGGAGGCGATGGCAGCGTACTTGGCTGATGAGCTCGACGTCGCGGTGGAGTACGTCCCGGTCAGCGACTACGCGGCGTCGGTGAGTCTGTTCAGCACCGGAGACCTGGATGTGGTGTTCTACGGGGGCCTGACCGGGGTGCAGGCCCGGCTGCGCACCGAGGGGGCGGCTGTGCTCGCGCAGCGCGACATCGACGAACGGTTCCGCAGCGTCGTCATCGCCCACCGGGACGCGGGACTGGAGCCGGTGCAGGACGTCGCCGGCCTGGCGGAGCTGGCCGGCTCCCGCTTCACCTTCGGCAGCGAGTCCTCCACTTCGGGCCGGCTGATGCCGGCGTACTTCCTCGGTCAGGCCGGCGTCGACCCCGAGGCCGACTTCGCCGGGGCGCCCGGTTACTAGGGCTCGCACGATCTGACGATCGACCTGGTGGAGTCCGGTAGCTATCAGGCCGGGGCAGTGAACCTGCAGGTCTGGGAGGCGCGCACCGAGGCCGGAACGGTGGACACGGACGTGGTGCAGGAGATTTTCACGACCCCGGCGTACGCCGACTACCACTGGGTCGGAGCCCCCGGCCTGGAGGAGCGCTTCGGCGGCGGCTTCACCGACAGGCTGCGGCAGGCGCTGCTGGACGTGGACGGGTCGGATGCCGAGGAGACGGCGCTGCTGGAGCAGTACGGGGCGGGGGCGATCGTCCCCGCCGAGCCGGGGGACTACGACCGGATCGAGCAGATCGCTCGCACCCTCGGTCTGATCGGATGAGCCCTGACCGGGTGACCGCCCCCGGGGAGACCGGCCCGGGTCACGCGGGGATCGTGCTGCGGCTGCGGGGTGTGAGCGTGGCCTACGGGAACCGTCTCGCCCTGGACGGGGTGGACCTGACCGTGCGCCGGGGTGAGCGGGTGGCCCTGGTAGGGCCCAGCGGGGCGGGCAAGTCCACCCTGCTCGGACTGGGCAACGGCACCGTGGTCCCCACACAGGGACGTCTGGACGTTCTCGGCGTCGAGCCGAGGGCGCTCTCACCCGGTGCCCTGCGGACGCTGCGGGCCAGGATCGGCTCGGTGCATCAGCAGCTCCACCTGGTCGGGCCGCTGCCGGTGGTGCACAACGTCAACGCCGGGCGGCTGGGTTCCTGGGGCCGGCTGCGGGCCGTGCGTTCCCTGGTCCGACCGCTGCAGGTGGACGAGGCGCGCACCGCGCTCGAGCGGGTGGGCATCGGCCCGGATCTGCACGTGCGCACCGACCGGCTCTCCGGAGGCGAGCAGCAACGGGTGGCTCTGGCCCGGCTCCTGGTGCAGGACCCGGAGCTGGTGCTGGCCGACGAACCGGTCGCCAGCCTGGACCCGGCGCGGGCCGAGGACGTGATGCGCCTGCTCTGCGGGCTGCTGGAGCAGCCCACCGGCCACCGGCGCACCCTGGTGGTGAGCCTGCACGACTTCGACCTGGCCGTGCGCCACTGCGATCGGGTGATCGCCCTGCGCGGTGGCCGGGTGGTCCTCGACGTTCCTGTCGAGGAGGTGGACGAGGGCACCCGGGCACGGATCTACGACCTGGCCCCGGGCCCGTGAGGCCCGGCGGCGTGAGCGCCCCGACCCGGCTGACGGTGGCCCGTGACGCCGGGGGCCGAGCCGGCCGGTGGCGGCCGCCCGGTGGCGGACGGGGATGGGCCGTCGTGTGGATGCTGGCGGTGGTGTGGTCGCTGGGTGGCTGGCTGGTCGCCGACGGCCCGGTCGTCAACGCCTCGGGCTGGTCGCGGTTCGCGGAGTTCTTCGCCGCCGCGCTGTCTCCCCAGCTGTCGACGGACTTCCTGCTCAGGACCGGGTCCGCGGCGCTGAGCACACTGTCGTACGCGGTGCTGGGCACCCTGCTCGCGGTCGTCGTGGGCCTCGTTATCGGGGTGCTGGTCTCCGAGACCTGGTGGGCCGCCGGTACGGGGGCGACGTCCCACCGGGGGGTGAGCCGCGTCGGGTGGCTGCTCACCCGGCTCGCCCTGGCGGTGCCGCGGGGCGTCCACGAGGCCGTCTGGGCGCTGCTGCTGCTGAGCGTGCTGGGACGGGATCCACTGGTGGGGGTGCTGGCGATCGCCATCCCGTTCGGGGCCATCACGGCCAAGGTCTACGCGGAGATCATCGACGAGTCGGCCGGTGATGCGTATGCGGCGTTGCGCGCGGCCGGTGCCCGGCGGGGACCGGCGCTGCTGTACGCGGTGCTGCCGACCGCGCTGCCGGACCTGGTGTCCTACGCGTTCTACCGGTTCGAGTGCGCGGTGCGGTCCGCGGTCGTCCTCGGCATGGTCGGTGCCGGGGGCCTGGGCTTCGAGCTGGTCCTGAGCTTGTCCGGTTCCCGGCATGCCGAAGTGTGGACGCTGATCTATACCGTCGTCGTGATCGGGGCAGTGGTGGAGCGGTGGGGCTCCGGTCTCCGGCGCGCCGGTGGGGCTGCCCGCTCCAGGCTCTCCGCGGTTGCGGTCCTCGGGCTGGTGCTCGCCGCCCTCGTGCATCTGGGTCCCAGCCTGTCCCGGGTGGTCTCCTTCCGGACAGCGGAGCTGCTCGCGGGTCTGGTGGCCGAGATGTTCCCGCCGAGCCTGCCCGAGGGCGGATGGTCCCGTCTGCTGGAGGGAGCGCTGGTCACGCTGCAGATGTCCCTGGTGGCCGGCACGGTGGCCGCGGTGGCCGCTGTGGCCGTGGCCTTCGTGGCCGCCCGCGGCGGGACCACCCCGGCGCACCGATCCGCCGGGATGCTCGCGCGCTGGTTGCTGCTGCTGACCCGGTCGCTGCCGCCCCCGATCTGGGCGCTGCTGTTCCTCTTCCTGCTCCTGCCCGGCCCCCTGCCGGGGGCGCTGGCGCTGGGCGTGTACAACTTCGGCGTCCTCGGCCGGCTCTGCGCCGAGGTCGTGGAGAACCTCGACCGCCGATCCCACGACCACCTCGTGGCCACCGGGGCACCAGCGGTGAGCGCCTTCGCATACGCCGTCGTCCCCCAGGCCGGTGGACGCTTCCTCACCTACGGTCTGTACCGCTGGGAGGTCGCCGTGCGCGAGACCGTCGTCGTCGGCATCGTCGGAGCCGGGGGGCTCGGACGACTGCTGGAGGACCAGCGTGTCGCCTTCGATCTCGATGCCATGGCCGGCACCGTCCTGGCCCTCATCGTGCTCTGCGCCCTCGTCGACCTGATCAGCGCCACCGTCCGCGGCAGCCTGCGCCGATGACGAGGTGACCACGGTGCCGCGGCGGCAGACAGGCGCCCCGCGAGGTCACCGACGGCATCGCGCAGCACCATCGGCACCGTCGCGCCGTGGGCACGGGCACCGCGCGGCGGGGTCCGCTCCCTCCCGCCGCACGGATCTCAGCGCGGGAACCGTGCCGCAGCCATCGGCTCCCCGTGCCGGCGACGGACCAGGACAGCCGCCGCCGCGACCACGGCCAGCCCCGCCCCGGCCACGATGCCCAGGACACCGGCGCCGGCCGCGCTCGTGGAGACGACCACACCCAGCAGAGCCCAGGCGCCGGCGGCGACGAATCCTGGATGGGCGCGGAAGAGCACCGCACCGACGACGAGGCTGATCACCGCGCCCAGGAGGAGCAACCCGAGGTACGCCGGGTTCGTCCGGGCGGTTCCGGGCAGCACGGTGGCCGTGTTCACCCAGACCGCGGCGGCAGCCCACCCGGTGTAGAGGCCGACACTGGTGCCCAGCAGCCACCTCGTCAGCGGCTCGGCGGGGGTGGTCACGACGATGCGCAGGGCGACCCCGAGGCAGGCGAGCATGAGCAGGAAGACCGGCACCGACCATACCGGGGAGGACACCGCTGCGAGGAGCCAGGCGGTGAAGCCCAGCTGGACCAGCGACACCGGCCATTGGACCCGCGCATAGGGGGCCGTGGCGGCTCGCTCTCGCGGCAGGCCCCAGAGCGCGGAGGCCACGCACCCGATGACGATGACGCCCCAGATGCCGAAGAACGGTCCCGGGGGAACGATGACCGGGTCCGAGGCCGACTCGCCGGTGAAGCCGGACAGGGCCGGGCTTGCGGCCTGGGTGATCGCGGTGGCCAGCAGCACCCACCGCCCCCATTGCCCGGTGTCGACGCGACGATCCCAGGGCCCCGTCATGGCCGGCGCCGTGTCCGGCCGAGGAGCTCGTCCCGGTTGCGTGCGGCCGTGGCGGTCGCGACGTAGGAGGCATAGGCCAGCCACAGCAGCCGGGGACTCAGTGCCCAGGCGGCCTTGCGGTCCAGGCGGGCGGTGAGCATGACGCTGCCGGCGGTGGCTCCGAGGGAGGCCACCGTGACGGCGGCCCCGAGCACCGGGCTGCGCAGGCCGAAGAACAGCGCCGAGAACGAGGCGAACAGCACCCAGTCCGCTCCCTCCAGCGCCAGGGCCGGGGCCCGTCCCGGGACGCCGGGGGCCAGGTTGGCGATGCGCAGGTTGCTCCACAACGAGGTGGCGTTGTTGAACGCCCACACCGGCGGGAACAGCCAGTCCGGCGGCGCCCCGGGCGGGGTGTCGAGGTCGTTGTAGAAGGCGGCATCGCCGGTGAATCCCCTCGGCAGGGCGCTGACGGCATTGGCGGCGAGACCGACCGCGGCGGCGTGCCACCAGCGATAGCGGCGGGCCGGGGCCGCAACCGTCGGGGCGGAACGGACGGTGGAGGTGGTCATGGTGCGGTGTCCTTCGGCGACTGGGGGACGGGATCGTTCTGTGCGGAGGTGGCGCGGGCGAAGTCGTGGAAGTGCGCGGTGACGGCGCGCAGGTAGCGTCCGATCACGGCCTGCTCCTCGGGGCTGAACTGCTCGACGAGAGCGTCGAGGCGCTCGAACAGGGGCTGCAGGGTGCCCAGCGTGCGGGCGACGGCCGCGTCGGTGGGCTCGAGCACCTTCCGGCGCCGGTCACTGGGGTGGGGGCGTCGGTGCAGGTGGCCGGCCTCTTCGAGCCGGTCCACCAGTTCCGTGGCGGAGCCGGTGGAGATGCCCAGGCGTCCGCTCAGCTCGGCCGATCCCAGCGGCACGGACCCGCTCATCACGTGGTTGAGGGCCGAGTAGTCCAGGGGCCGCAGTTCGAGTCGGCGGGCCAGTTCCTGGTCGACCTCCTGGGCGGCACGCACCAGCGCGCGCACCGCCCAGGAGAGTTCCGGGGCGGTGACCCGTTGTCGCTCGGAGTCCTCCACCGGGTCCTGGTCCGGCTGATGCGTCATAGCACCAGACTACGTCGCGACCACTCGGAAACGGAGAGTCTCCGATGCGGAGTTATTCGAACGCAACGTGGTCCGTGACTCCGGCCGTGGAGTGCTCACGGTGTTGGTTCCGGTGAACGCCGTCCAGCCCGTGCTGGGGCGGCCTCTGGCCCGGCTGCTGCTCGGTGAGCACCGCACCGCCGGCATTCTCGCGGGCGGTCCGGCCGTCATCCTGTGCGCCGGCCCGGCCGTTGGGGTGCGGCTGAGCCCCGTCCCTCGCACACGACCTCGTGGCATCGAGCTGCCCGGTTCCATCAAGGAACAGGGGGTCGGCTCAGCGGCGTCCTGCGCTGCCGGTCCCGGGCCCGTAGTGCCGTTCGACCGTGGCCACGCGCACGGTGTAGTCCGCGTACCAGTTGCGGGCTCCGCGGCGCTGGGCCTCCAGGTGCTCGGTGACCTGCTTCCAGGCCCGGGCGTGCTGAGCGGTCTCCCAGTAGGACACCGTGATGCCGAACCCATCCGCGTTGCGGGCGCTCTCCATCGACAGGAACCCGGGTTGCCGGCGGGCCAGCTCCTCCATGTGCTGAGCGGCCTGCTCGTACCCGTCCCCGGAAGTGGAGGCCGTTCGCCGGCTGGAGAAGATCACCGCGGTGTACGGGGGCCGCTCAGGGGTCATGCATCCAGTATCGGGCATGCCGGCCCGTACCGGTGGGGCGTGCCCCCGGCACACGCCCCGGGCGCGGACCGCGTCCAGGCGCCGGCGCTCTCGGTGCAGGCGGGTCTCCAGTTGCCCGGTGCGCTCCTGGGCCGGAGGCGGTCCAGCGGCCCTGGGTCAGGTCCAGGTAGTGCTCGCCGGTGTGCTGTTCGGTCCGCGGCAGTTTCGTCAGCGGCCCCTCGTGCGTGGCGAGGGCCCGGTGCAGCAGACCGGCCACGGTGTGCGGGCCCACGGTGATCGGTTCCCCGAAGGGCCCCTCGGGTTCCGCGCGGGGGACGACGACGCCGACCGGATCGAAGGCGACCGTCTCGTCGTGGGAATCCAGCAGTTCGCCGATGAAGTACTCGCCGGTGCGCTGGTCGGCGTAGACGGTCAGCCGTACGGCATGGGAGTGGAGGCGGCGCAGGTGATCGGCAAGGAGCCCGAGCAGTTTTCTGGCGTAGGCGCGTTTGGCCCGGAGGAGTTTCGCTTCCGCGGTGGACAGGTCCGTGTGGGCGTTCATCGGATGACCTCCAGGGTGTGGCCGTGCGCTCGACCGGAGCACGCCGGTCCGGTGGAGCTCACCGCGGCTGCGTGCGTGCCGATCGGCAGGAGCGACGGGGAGGAGCGGGGCGACGGGGCCCTCGTGGACGTGGGCACCTGCCGTCCCCTCGCTGGGCCGGACCCCGCAGATCCCGGTGGGAAGGGCTGCGCAGGTATCAGTTCCGGCGGTCTGCGCGGTCCTCCTGGGTCCGGTCGATGCCCAGGAGCTCGTTCGTGCGGGGCAGGAAGGGAGGACAGCGGGCATCCAGCATCGTGGTGGCGGTGAGCACCAACCGGTCGCGCTCCACGGCCGGCAGGTGGAGGAGCTCGTGCAGGTACGCCTCCAGCTCCAGTTCCCCGATGACCCCGCCGTGGTCGAGATAGCGCAGCCACAGCCGGTGGAGTGTGAGGTCGGTGGTCGCGAGCGAACGCCGCAGCGATCGGGCCTGGACCAGGTTGAAGGTGACGTCATCGGACATGGGAGCCTCCGGATCCGGGAACAGTGAGGAACGGGTGCCGGGTCGAGCGGGTGTCGCTGTCACCCCGCCGGCATCGCCGGCGGGGACAGTGGATCGTCGGCGCTCCAGCAGGAGGACACGGGCCGCCACCGCGCCGGGCACCGCGACCAGCAGCATGACGGCCGGCGTGTCGGTGGCCACCGCCAGGACCGCCACGGCGGCCGGGGTGGTGAACACGAACAGGCGGACCCCGGTCCGCAGCGCTGGACTCACCTCAGGACCTCGGACCACGGCAGGGCGGGGCCGACGCTGTCGAGGTGGTGCTCTCCGCCCACCCGCTCTGGACGCGGCGGTCCCGACCGGCCATCACCGACGGCCCTCGGGCACCGTCCGGGGGCGGCCACGGCCGGTTCCGGCCGGTCCTCCCGGGAAGCGTCGGCAGGGCACCGGGCACCCCCGGGGGGATAACCCGGTCGGCGGGGTGCAGCAGGGCCTCGGTCACCTGCTGCGGCGCCGGTCCGGTGTCATGGACGGCGACGGACAGTGTCCGCAGGCACTGCGCTCTGATGTCCTGCTCGGTCATGGCATCCCCCTGCCCCGGCCACCCAACGGCTTCCCGTTCCTGCCCACATCACCGGCTTCACCGCAGCTCCGCCGAGGCGACACGAGCCTGAGACGCCGGCACTGCACGGCGACCCACCCCCGTCCGGGCCCCGGTGACAGCGGCCCTCGGTGACAGCGACCCCCGGACCACGAAGAACGCAGGCGTCCCGGCCCCGGTGAGGCGGTCACCGGCTTCGTGCCGGCACGGATCCAGTCTGCGGCCCGTGGGTGACCTGCAGGTGACCACGGGATGACCGGCAGGGGTGACCACCGTGTGGCGCCGGGGTGCCCGTCGTGGACACGCCGCGCGACCGCACGCGACCGGCATCGTCGCCTCCACGCGAACGGCCGGGCGGCGGTACCGCGGGCCGGTGCTCCGGGTGTGGCCCGGCGGTCGGCGGCCTGGACCGCCGCGGTCGGCGTCCGCACCTTCCCGTGCTCCTGGTGCACCGGGAGGCCTGTGCGGAGGGCCTCCCCGGCGGGAAGGGGAACGGGAACGGACGGTCCGATGAACAGATGGATGACCCTGGGCGCAGAGCCGTGGGTGCCGGCGCAGCCCCCTACGCTTGGGGGTGGACAACGACGTCGCCCCCCTTTCCGGCGCCGCGGTCCATCCGGCATCGCGGTGCGCTCGACCGCCAGGAGGCTCCGAACCATGACCGCTCCTTTCCGCATTCCCGCTGTCCTCGGCGACACGCCCGGTCTCGGCGGCTCTGACGGGCGCCGGGATCCGATCCGCCTGTCCCGCTACAGGATGCGCGCCGACCGCCCCGGGCTGCGACTGCGCGCCGGGGAGACGGTGCTGTGCGCCCCGTACGCGCCGACGGAGTCGCACCTGCTCGTGCTGGTGCGCTGCGAGACGGACGGGCACAATCCCGGTGTCCTGCTGTCCGTGGCCGAGGTGGAGTACCTGGGACCGGCCGAGGAGATTCTGGGGCCCTGCGCCTGGGGACGGCCGGGTGTGCGCCCCTGAGCGGCCACCATCCGGGTGCTGCCGCGGAGCCGGCCGGCCCCGGAGTCCGACGGTCCCGGCGGCCGGCCGGTGTCGAGGGCCGGCGCGGGCGTGTCGTCGGCCGGGCCGGGGCTCAGTCGCCCACGGCGTCGCGGCCGCGCCGGACGATCAGCGGGTCGGGCGGATAGACCACCGCCGGGTCCTTGTCCTCGTAGTCGAACTGGTCCAGGAAGAAGCGCATCGCGTTGAGCCGGGCCCGCTTCTTGTCGTTGGACTTCACCGTGATCCACGGGGCGTGGTCGGTGTCGGTGCGCAGGAACATCTCCTCCTTGGCCTCGGTGTAGTCCTCCCACCGGTCCAGGGAGGCCAGGTCCATCGGGGAGAGCTTCCAGCGGCGCACCGGGTCGATCTGGCGGATCGCGAAGCGGGTGCGCTGCTCGTGCTGGGTGACCGAGAACCAGAACTTGGTCAGATGGATGCCCGACTCCACCAGCATCTTCTCGAACACCGGGGCCTGGACCATGAACCGGTGGTACTCGTCCTCGCTGCAGAAACCCATGACGCGCTCGACCACCGCCCGGTTGTACCAGGAGCGGTCGAAGAGCACCATCTCCCCGGCGGTGGGCAGGTGGGCGATGTAGCGCTGGAAGTACCACTGCCCGGCTTCCCGGTCGGAGGGCTTGGTGAGGGCCACCACCCGGGCCGCGCGCGGGTTCAGGTGCTCGGTGAAGCGCTTGATCGTCCCGCCCTTGCCGGCCGCGTCGCGGCCCTCGAACACGATGACGTGCTTGAGGTCGTGGTCCTGGCCCCAGTACTGGAACTTCAGCAGCTCGATCTGCAGCCGGTACTTCTCCAGCTCGTACTCCTGGCGGCTCATGAGCTGGTCGTAGGGGTGATCTTCCCGCCAGGTCTGCACCGCCGAGCCCCCCGGGTCGATCAGCTCCGCGTCCTCGCCCTGGGGATCGCCCACGGTGTAGCCGCGCTCGGTCAACAGATCGATGAACTGTCGCAGCGCCAGCCGCGCCGGATCCCACTCCTGCAGCATCACAGAACTCCCCTCGGTAGGTCACCTGTGCCCGAGAGTAGGGCAGAGGAGTGACCGAGCGGTGAACACCGACGAGCTGCACCCTGCGGCGCGCCCTCCTGGACGGCGACCGAGGACTCGTGGCCGGGCGCGGGAGGGCGCGGGAGAGGAACGAGGAAGAACACGCCCAGGTGTGCCGCCCGGCGCCGCCGCGCAGCGGGACCCTCCGGAAGGTCCACGTATTCTGGGAGGCGTGCTCTCACCTGAATTCCTGCTCCTGCTCAGCACGGCCCTGCTGGCGGTGGCGGTGCTGTGGCCGGTGGTGGTCAAGGCCGGTCGTCGCCGGGATCTGGCCACCGCCGGGAAACGCCGCGCCCAGCTCGCGCCGGTGCACTACGCCGGGCCGGCGGTGCTGATCACCGCGAGTCTGGCGCTGCAGTTGAGCGCCAACTTCCTCTGAGGCCCCCGCACTCCTCCCTCCCGCACACGTCCC
The DNA here is from genome assembly GCF_029524215.1 of Kocuria oceani. Taxonomy (NCBI): domain Bacteria; kingdom Bacillati; phylum Actinomycetota; class Actinomycetes; order Micrococcales; family Micrococcaceae; genus Kocuria; species Kocuria oceani. Next base: position 111,150 of record NZ_JARAMH010000008.1, read on the forward strand.
AGGGGTCCTGAGCGTCGGAGCTGCAAGGGCGCCCGCCGGGGCACGGTGAACAGCCGGCGAACTCCTCGCCGACACGATCACCGATCGGGGTGCCCCGGGCTCTAATGAACCCATGACCTTTCCGGTGTCGGCTCCGACCGCTTCACGGCGACGGTGGACGGCCGCGTGCGGTCGGACGCGCGCGGCACGCACCGGGTGCCTCCCCGCCGCCCCCATGGTGGCCCTTCCCGCAGCGGAGCCGCCGGTGCCGGAACGCCGGCGACCGTGACGGGCCCGGCAGACGCCCACGGCCCGCACCGCGACAGCATTCCCGCACCCAGGGCGCTGGCGGCCGCGCCGCGGCTGCGGCCGGTGACCGCCCAGGACCGGGCGCTGATCGAGGACTTCGTGCTGGACGACCCGGCCTACACCCGTACCAGCTTCGACCAGCTGCCCTCCATCCGGGACGTGGACGCCATCCTGGACGGGGGCCCGGGCAACGCCGGATCCGGCGCCCACCAGGTGCTGGGGGCCTTCAGCGAGGACGGAGTCCTGCTGGGCGTGGCGCAGGCGGTCCACCGGTGGCCCAGCACCGTGTCCTGCTACCTCGGGCTGCTCCAGGTCCGCCCGGCCCACCGGGGACGGGGACTCGGGGCCACGCTGCTGGCCGCCACCGAGGACACCGCCCGAGCTCGGGGATGCCGGCAGATGCTGCTGTCGGTCATCGCCCGCAACCACTCCGGACGCGCGTTCTGGCACCACCACGGCTTCCTGCTCCTGCACCCCCAGGCAGCCCGCGCCGCCGCCCCGCTGTCACCACTGCTCATGCACAAGTCCCTGTGAGCGTCCCGCAGGCCCCACCCGGGACCGGTGGATAGCCGTCGTCGTCCGGGTGTGCTCTACTCGGGCCCATGACCGGAACGTCCCTGCCGCCTGCTCCTGACGCCGCCGACTTCCGTGCCTTGGCCGCCGGCTCGCCGTGGCGGTTCACCACGGTGCATCTCACCCACCGGCGGCAGGGCAGCGGTGGGGCCACCGCCGAGGGCGGGCCGGTGGAGGCCTGGCTCGACCGGGCCCGGCACCGGGTGGTCGTGCGCACTGCCGAGGGGGTCGAGGTCGCCGAGGGGGCGCCCTACGGCGGGGCCGTGAGCGGTGCCGACGCCGGGCTGTCCCGGTCCGGGGCGGGGGTGGTGCTGCGCCCGGACGGGCTGGTCGCCCGGCGGCCGGAGGACTGGCACCTGGACCACGGCGACCCGATGTGGCGGGACTACCGGTGGACGGCGATGCTGGACCCGGTGGAGCTGTGCCACGGCGTGCAGCTCAGCGACGTCACCGCGACCGTGTTGCGGGGCCGGGCGACCTGGGCGGCCACCTGCCGTCCCCTGGTCGGCGACGGCGAGGACTGGGCCGGCGGCTACGTCCCACGGTGCGGGTGCTGCCCGTTGCTGGACAGCCCGGCCGCCCGGATCTACGAGTACGGGCCCGAGGACCCGACCCTGACCGACAGCCTGGCCACGGTGTACCGGGTGCACCTGGACGTGGCCACCGGGATCGTCGTGGACCTCACCCCGCTGGACGGCACCGAGGGCGTCAGCCTCACCAACGAGCTCCACGACGTCGACGACCTCCTCGTCCCGCCGCAGTGACCGAAGGGCGCTGCCGGCGTGCCCCGAGGCATCTGTCCTGAGCGGGAACGGGCCGAGGGCTCAGCTGCAGGACGGCGCCGTCAGGGATGTTCTCGGCACGAGGCAACGTCCGCGTGGCACGGCGGTTCGCGAGGGATGCCAAGCCGAGGACGCGGTCGCGGCCGGGCGGTGGTGGAGGCGGAAGCACGGGAGACAGCAGCACGGGAGGCGGAGCCACGAGGCGGGCACGTGCTCGCGCTGCTGCCGGTCGCCGGTGCGCGCAGTCCTCCGGGTCGCTGCCGGGCCGGGCGTAGTCTGACGGGGTGGGAGTTCCTGAGCTCGTTGCCCTGCCGGTGGGATTCGAGGCGTTCCACCGCCGCGGCTTCATCAACTACCAGCTCAACCGGGCCCATGCGCTGGGTTTCGCCGAGCGCCGGGAGCTGTTCGACGCCGCAGCACGCATCCGGTCGATGGACGACGGCGGCCCGGTGTTCGAGGCGTTGGCGTCCCGGGCCGCGGCGGAGGGACGGTACCGGCCTGCCACGGGATACGCGCGGCTGGCGGAGTTCTTCACGCCGCCGCGCTCGCAGCGCAAGCCGGAGCGCTACCGCCGGTACCTGGAGCTCTTCGACACCGCGTTCGCCGATGCCGCCCTCGTCCGCCACGAGGTGCCCTACGCCGGTGCGGCGCTGCCGGCCTACTCGCTGCCGGCGGCCGGGCCCCCGACAGGCGGCAAGGTGCTGCTGCACGGGGGATTCGACTCCGTGATCGAGGAGTTCTTCCCCGTCGCCCAGCGGATCGCTGCGGCCGGCTTCGCCGTGATCGCCTTCGAGGGCCCGGGACAGGGCGGCGCGCGGACGGTGCACGGGCTCACCTCGGACCACGACTGGGAGAAGCCGGTCGCGGCCGTGCTGGACCATATCCGGCTCGACCGGGCCGCGCTGGTCGGCATCTCGATGGGTGGCTACTGGGCGCTGCGCGCGGCGGGGCGCGAACCCCGCATCGCGCAGGTGGTGGCGTGGCCGCCGGTCTACGACTGGTTGCACCGGGCCCACCCGGTGCTGCGGGCCCCGGTCCGCTCGATGGTGCAGCACCGGGGCTTCATGGGGTGGAGCGTGCGGACCCGTGCCCGGCTGTCGCCGACCTTGCGTGTGGTGGTCGATCAAGTCCTGTACCTGCTCGACAGCGACGACCCGGCCGATGTTCCGGCGTGGTTCCTGGGCATGAACGCCGCCCACGCGGGCAGCGAGCGGGTGCGCCAGGACGTCCTGCTGATGTGCGGGGAGCACGACGCCTTCCAGCCCCCGGCGCTGACGCGAGCGCAGGCCCAGGCGCTCACGGCCGCCCACAGCGTCACCACGCGCCTGTTCACCCGGGCGGAGCAGGCCGATCAGCACTGCCAGATGGGCAACCTCGACCTCGCCTGTCGAGTGCTCACCAGCTGGTTGCGCAGCGTCGCGGCGAGCGCCGGAGGATCCGCGCCCCGGCCCGATCCGCCCCCGTAGGAGACCGGCACCCCACCGGAAGCGGCCGGCCGCTCCGTGGTCCGCCGGTCGTGTACCGACCTCACTTCCCGGCCCCGTGTCCCGTCACGGGCTCCGTGGGGTGCAGCCGGATCACCCCCGAGGCGCCGTCGATGGTGACCGTCTGGCCCTCGACCAGCCGGGTCGTGGCGTCGGGCACGCAGATGACGGCCGGGATCCCGTACTCACGGGCCACGGTCGGGCCGTGGGCGATCGTGGAGCCGGTCTCCGTGATGAGCCCGCCGAGGGTCAGGAACAGCGGCGTCCAGCCGGGATCGGTGGTCGGGGCGACGAGGATGTCCCCGGGCCGCAGCCTCGCCTCGGACGGGTGCTGGACGATCCGCGCCGGGCCGGTCGCGACCCCGGTGGCCGCCGGCTGGCCGACCAGGACGTCGGGCCCGTGCTCGGCGGCGGTGTCGTCGGGCAGTGCCTGCGGGTTCGTGCCGTCGGACAGCAGCAGGCCGGGGACCTGCCGCCGCCGGACCTCACGGTCGTGCTCCCGACGCCGGCGCGTCACCAGGGCGCGGGAGTCCGTGCCGTGCGCGGCGTCGAGGGCCTCGTCCAGGGTCAGGAACATGATGTCCTCCGCCTGCTCCAGCAGACCGCGCTCGGTGAGCTCGGCCCCCGCGGTGAGCAGCTGCCCGCGCACCTGGGCCAGCGGGGTCAGCCACAGGAACTTGGGCAGCTCGCGCAGTCCGGCCAGCTCCCGGCTGCGGCGCAGCAGGGCGCCGGCGAGCCGGGCCCGCAGCGGCCGGGTCCGCCGCGCCCGGCCGACGAGGTCCGCCAGGGCGGCCTCCGCCTCGTCGGCGGCGCGCGCGAACCGGGCCGGCGGGGCCTGACCCGGATCCGTCACCTGCAGGTACCCGGACAGGGCGGCGAAGACGGGGGTGGGGTCGTCGGCCCACCGGGGGGAGCCGACGTCGACTTCGGCGCTGCCGCGCAGCCCGTACTCCTCCAGGAACGCCGTCAGACCGAACTCGGGCAGCTCACCGCGCAGGAAGCGCGCGGCGAGCTCGTCCGGAGCGGTGCCCAGCAGCAGATCGCGGTGCGCACGGGCCGACCCGGCCACGGACCACAGCTGCAGGTCCATCTGGGTGGTGACGTTGTGGGGCATGCCGCGCAGGGTCGCGTTCAGCTCGCCCGGCCGCAGGGTCCCGTGCAGCAGCCGCCCGGCCACTCCCTGCGCGAGGAGCGCGGCCCACAGCGGGGGCAGGGAGCGCAGCATGGGCCCGGTCATCGTCGCGTCCTGCAGGTCTGCCGCGGACCGGATCCGGCTCGCCGTGTCCGCCGGTGCGGCCCAGCACTGCCGGCGGACCTGCTCGAGTTCGCGGAAGGCGCGCTCGCGGGCGGCGGCGGGCCGGGCCAGGGCCCGGAGGGCGCCGAGGAGCGAGGCGGGCACGACGGCCAGCAGCAGCCGCGCCGTCGCCCCCGGGGAGAACACGCGCGGACCGCGACGAGGAGGGCGCGGCGCGTAGCGGGGGTCCTCCAGGACGCGCCGCAGACCCCGCGCCACGGCCGGACCGTAGACCTGCGCCATCGCGGGGACGCCGGAGCGCAGGCGCGGACTGCGGACCACGCCGGTGAGGTCCAGGAAGAGCCGGCCGCCGATGTCGACGAGCACCGTGTCGACCACGGCGTCGTCGACGTTGAAGAGATGCAGCCAGCGGCGGGTCGTGGCCCGCAGCACGGACACGCCCATGGGGGTGACCGGGCGCCGCAGGCCCTGCATGTGGCCGACCTCCAGGTAGACACGCGGGTCGTCCGGCACCGCATCGTCCTGCACCGGGTCGTGATCGCGCGGGAGCGGGAAGAGGGTCGTGATCGCGCGGGACTGCAGCAGCCACAGGGTGCCCTCGGCGTCGTAGGCGAACTCGATGTCCTGCGGGCTGCCGAGGGCGCGCTGCACCCGTCGGGCGGTTGCCCGGAGTTCGTGCAGCTGGTCGGGGGAGAGGCACCCGTGATCCCGGCGCTCGGGGAGCGGGCCGCGCCCCGGCAGGACGTAGTGGTCGGTGTCCATGGTGCCGTCCACGACGCCGGTGCCCAGGCCCGGGACGGCGTCGACGACGGTCTCCGTGCGAGTGCCGGTCAGCGGGTTGGCGGTGAACATCACCCCGGCGGCCGTCGGGACGATCATGCGCTGCACGACGACGGCCATCGCCTCGTCGTCGCTCTCCTGCCCCTGCCCGGACCGGTAGGCGACGGCGCGCTCGCTGTCCAGGGACGCCCAGCACTGTCGGATCGCCGCGAGCAGCGCGTGCGGGCCCCGGACGTCCAGGACGGTGTCCTGCTGGCCGGCGAAGCTGGCACCCGGCGAGTCCTCGGCCGTGGCGCTGGAGCGGACGGCGACGGGACCACCGCCGAGGCGCTCGTAGGCCGCCAGGACCGCCCGCTCGGGCACGGAACCCGAGCGGTAGGCCTGCGTGGTCAGGCAGAAGCCGGCCGGCACGCGCTCGCCCGCGGCGATGAGGGCCCCCAGTCCGGCGGCCTTGCCCCCGACGAGCTCGGTCGTGCCCGGGGTGATGTCGGCGAGGTCGAGCACGTCCATGGGCTGCCTCCCGGGAGTCCAGGGGCTGACGGACAGGGCGCCGCGGCAGGGCCGAGGGGTGTCCGCCGCCCTCGTTCACAGCCGATGATCCAGCCCGGCCGCCGCCAGGTCAACGGCCCCGTGGCCGAGGGCGGTGCCGCTCGGCGTGGCGGCGGCGGTGCCGGTGCTCCGGGGCGGCTCGCGTCAGGGCGTCCTCCGGTCGAAGGTCAGGTGGGTGACCCCGCTGGGTGCGGCGACGACCTCGATCTCGTAGTGCTCCTCCAGGGCCTCCAGCCCGTCCCACACCCGCACGCCGCGGCCGAGCACGATCGGCACCTGGACCAGGTGCATGTGGTCGACCAGGCCCGCGGCGAGGAAGTCGCGCACGACCGTGGGGCCGCCTCCGATGCGGACGTCCCGTCCGCCGGCCGCCTCACGGGCGGCCCGGAGCGCCTCCTCCGGTGCGGCGTCGAGGAAGTGGAAGGTGGTGCCGCCGTCCATCTCGATCGAGGATCGCGGGCGGTGGGTCAGCACGAAGACCGGCGTGTGGAACGGAGGGTTCGGCCCCCACCACCCTGTCCAGTCCGCGTCGTCCTGCCAGCCCGGCGGGCCGAACTTGCCCGCGCCCATGATCTCCACCCCGATGCCCGGCTCGTGCTGCTGGGCGAACGCGTCGTCGATGCCGGCGGTGCCGCCCTGGCGCCCCAGGATGGGGGCGCCGAAGCGGGTGGCGATCAACCACTCGTGCAGCCGCCGGCCGGCGTGACCCATGGGCGCCTCGGGGGTCTGACCCGCGCCGGTCGCGAAACCGTCCAGCGAGAGGGAGAAGTTGTGGATGCGGGTCCGTGTCATCTGCTCGCTCCGTCTGCTCGGCGGCGGGTGCACCGGGGTCGGTGGTTCACCGGTTCGTGTTCACGAGGACGTCCGCGGTGTCCGCCCCGAAGCAGGTCCAGGTGGCCGGCAGGGGCCCGTTCTCGTCGACGTTCCAATTGTTGGTGATGGTCAGGCACTCGAGCACGAGATTCTCGGCGGTGACGTTCTTGTTGCGTTCCCGGTCGGCCTCGGCGTCGATCCGGGCCTGCTCGAGGCGGGACTGGGCGCGGTCCACGTTCGCCTCGGCCTCCACCACCCGGTTCAGCGCGTCCTGGGCGGTCTGGTCCAGCGCCGCCGGCGGCAGCGCCACGGAGTCCAGCTGCACCCCGTACGGGGACAGCCGCTCGGTGAGGGCCGCCTCCACGGCCTCGCGCACCTCCTCGACCTTGCCCTCCGCGCGGGCCTCCGCAGGGGTGTAGGAGGCCAGGACAGTGGCGACCGCCTCCCGGGCCGCCGGCTGGACGAGCATCCCGTCCACGTTCTCGAACCGGCGGTACCGGGACCACAGCTCCTGGGCCTGCTCGCCGGTGATGGTCCACTGCACGGTCATGTGCTGCGTGCCGGAGCCACCGCCGGCGAAGGCGATCGGGGCGTCCATCTCCGAGCGCTGCAGCTGGGTGGAGAAGGTCTCGACCTCCGCCCAGGGCGCCTTGACCTGCCAGCCGGCCTGCAGGGTGCGGGAGTACCGGCCCAGGCTGGTCTCTATCCCCACCTCCCTGGCCCCGACCCGGGCCAGCGTGGTCCCCGCGGTGACGAGCAGCAGGAGCACCAGCGCGCTGACGGCCGTGACGCCGGCCGCCTTGCGCGTGGCGCTGGGACGGACGTGCTCACCCGCGGCGTCCTTCGGCGCCGGTTCCTGCGGCGCCGTGGCCCAGGCGACGACCGAGAGACCGAGGACGAGGGCAAGGACGGCGGCCGTGACGATGTAGAACATGCTCCTCTGTCCCCGATGTTCGGTGCTTCCGAAGTCCCGCCCGCGAGCGCGGTGGTTCGCTTGTGTAAACGTTCCCACATCGCGGGGCCGGGGGCAGCCGGTCACCGGAGGACGCGGCGCCACACTTCGGGGGACCGCCGGTTCCCACGGCGGTCCGGGCTCCCGGTCCGCAGAGGTGTCCTCGACGACCGCCGGGCCATCGCGGCGCGGCGACCCCGCAGCCTGCCGCGCGGAGTCGGAGTCCGGGGGAGTCGGTGATCCTGGCCCGGGTCCGACACCTCCGCCGGGCCCCGGGGCGCGGGGCAGGCCGGCCGCCGCTCACCGCGTCGTCCCGGTCGTCCCGCACGTGCGGTGCACGCCGGAGGGGGGGCGATCGCGCCTCAGGTGTCCGAGTGGCATCGGGCGCATGAACGGCTGTTGAACGGGTAACGTATCGGTACTACGTTGTGATGGGCCCGAGAACGGGTCCGACGTCAAGGATGTCCGGTGCACATACGCGCATCTGGAACGCGAGGTGTTGCGATGTCTGCCCGGATTTACCCCGTGATCCGACGGGGCGGCGTCGTCGCGGGACGCCTTCTGGTCTACGTCCTGATCTGGGCGGGGCTGGCGCTGCTCATCGCCGCCGCCGGGATCCGGTACTTCTGGGGCGAGATCACCGTGGGCCAGATGCTCCTGAACCTCGTCTCCGTGGAGCTCGACGGCGGGGGCGGCCCCATCGTCTGGATGGGCATCCTGGGGGTCGGTGTCCTGCCCCTGCTCCTCACCGCCGGGATCGCCCTCGGGCAGCACGCCCGGCGCCGGCGGCGCCGCCACCAGGGCGGGGACGTGCGGGCCCACCGTCCGCGGTGGCTCGTGCGCGTGGTCCCCACCGTCCTGGTCGCAGGCGTGGTCGTCGGCGGCAGCACCGCCTTCGCCACCACGGTGGGCGTCGGGGACTACCTCAGGGCGGGGAACTCCGCGTACGACCTCGGCGACTACTACGTGGAGCCGACGGTCACCGGCGACGAGCGCAAGCGCAACCTGGTGCTGATCTACCTCGAGTCCGGGGAGGCCACCCTCGCGAACGACGAGCTCTTCGAGAAGAACGCGTTCGCGCCGCTGCAGGAGGTCACCCGGGCCTCGGACGGCTGGCAGAGCGTGGAGGACCTCCGGCAGTACGAGGGCGGGGGCTGGACGATGGCCGGTCTCACGGCCACGCAGTGCGGCGTGCCGCTGAAGGGCCTCGGCTCCGCCGCGGACAGCGGCGCCCTCAACGAGCTCGGCGGCGACGTCGGCACCTACCTGGGCGGGACCACCTGCCTGGGCGACGTCCTCCGCGAGCACGGCTACACCAGCGTCTTCCTGGGCGGGGCCAACGCCTCCTTCGCCGCCAAGGACGCCTTCCTGGGCACCCACGGCTACTCCGAGGTGAAGGACCTCTCCGACTGGCGCGCCGCCGGGGAACCGGAGAAGAACTTCCGCGGTGACTGGGGTCTGAGCGACGGACGCCTCATGGCGCACGCCAAGGACGAGGTCGACGCGCTGCACGCCGAGGCGCAGCGGACCGGCCGGCCGTTCAACCTCTCCGTCCTCACGCTGGACACGCACGAGCCGGTGCACATCTTCGACTACTGCACCGTGGACACGGAGAACGTGGTCACCTCCGCGTTCTTCTGCTCCATGACCCAGGTGGCCGGTTTCGTGGCCCACCTGGAGCAGAAGGGCTACCTCGAGGACACCGCCGTGGTGATCATGGGCGACCACCTCAAGCACATGAGCGCCGGTGACGCCTTCCACGAGCAGCTGGACCACCACGACAACCGCACCATCTTCAACCGCGTCTGGGTGCCCGGCGAGGACCTGGACGGCCGGCTGCGCCCCCGCGTGGACCAGCTGAGCATGTACCCCACGATCCTGGAGGCCGCCGGCCTGGAGCTGAGCGACCGCGCGGCCGGGCTGGGCGTGTCCGCCTTCACCACGGAGCTCCCGCAGGGCTCGGCGCAGGCCATGGAGCCGCAGCTGTACACCGAGCTGCTGAGATCACGGTCCTCGCAGTTCTACGCGGAGGCATGGTCCGGCGGGGACGTCGCCCGGTAGCCCGGTCCGTGTCCGGTGCGCCGGGGGCGGTCGACGACATAGGTGATCTGCACCATGCCGTTGTCGAACCGGCGCTCCCGCACGAGCCGCAGGTCCAGGGACAGCCCGTCCGGGAAGACCGGAGTGCCGCCTCCGAGGGTGACCGGGCACAGCAGCAGCTCGACCACGTCGACCACACCCAGCAGCAGGGCGCTCCCGGCGAGGGTCGGGCCCTCGATCGTGAGGTCCCCGGGCGCCTCGGACCTCGCGCGCTCGACCGCCTCGGCGGTGAACTCGCGCTCGAGCCGGGTGCGCTCGGTCCAGGTCCGTTCGAGGGAGGAGGAGAAGACCACCTTGTCGGCCCGCTTCCACGTCTCGGCGAAGCGCGCCGACTCGGGGGACCACGTCGGGGCGGTGGGATCGGTCTCCCACACGGCCATCGTCTCGTACATGCGGCGCCCGTAGAGGTAGGTGCTCACCGAGGCCAGGTCGTCGGTCAGCGCCGCGACGACGGCTTCGTCGGGCACCGCCCAGGAGAAGTCGCCCTCGGTGTCGGAGTTGTAGCCGTCCAGCGAGGAGGCCACGGAGTAGATCACCGTCCCCATGGTTGCACTCAACTCGACCGAGGCGCTCCGGCGCAAGGGGGCGGTGTGCGTCCGAGGTCCTCAGCGGGCGGCGATCGCCGGGCCCGCCGTGCGCACGGGACGGGGCGCGCGGAGTCCCGGGGGGGCCGTGCGGCCGCGGCTCAGCCCGTCTCCGCCGTCGGCCACGATCCGGTGCCGGTGTGGCGCAGCACGGGGCGCCGGGCCCGGGGAAGGCCCTCGACGACGAGCTCGTAGGCGTTCAGCACCAGCTCGGCCACGAGGTCACGGGTGATCCCGGGGCCGGCGCCGAGGGAGATCCAGTGCTGCTTGTTCATGTGGTAGCCGGGCGTGATGGTGGGGAACTCCTGGCGCAGTGCCGCCGCGTGCGGGGGCTCGCACTTGAGCGTCACGATCGGTGCGCCGGGCGCTTCGGTGGCCATCAGGAAGATCTTGCCGACCACCTTGAAGACGTCGTGCTCGGGGCCGAAGGGATGGGTGCGGGACACCGCCGGCAACCCGGCGGCGACCTGCATGGCGAGCTGCTGAAGCTGCGTTCCGTCCACGGTCCGTCTCCTTCCGAGGCCGCCGGCTCCCGGTGACCGCCTGCGCCACCGGGTTCCGAGACCAGTATCCTCCGGCCCGGAGCGTCGTCAGACTAGCAGCTGGTGACGGGCGAGCTCGCGGTAGAGCTCCGAGGCGCCCAGCAGCTCCTCGTGGGTGCCGGTGGCGGTCAGCCGGCCGCGGTCGAGCACGATGATCTGCTGGGCCCCCACGACGGTCGACAGGCGGTGGGCCACGATGAGGACCGTGCGCCCGGCCGCGGCGGAGCGGATGGCGGCGTGGAGGGCCTGCTCGTTGCGGGAGTCCAGGCTGGCGGTGGGCTCGTCGAGCAGCAGCAGCGGCGTGTCCGCCAGCAGGGACCGGGCGATGGCCAGGCGCTGGCGCTCACCGCCGGACAGCCCGGCGCCGTCGTCGCCGACGGGTGCGTCCAGGCCCTCGGGGTGCTCCTGGAGGCGCGCCAGGAGGTTGACCGCGTCCAGCACCTCCCGGCAGGAGGCCTCGTCGGCCTCGGGGGCGGCGAGCAGCAGGTTCTCCCGCACGGTCCCGGCCAGCACGGGAGCGTCCTGCTCGACGTAGCCGATCCGGGCCCGCAGATCGGCCCGGGACATGGCGCGCAGATCGGTGCCGTCGAGACGGATGGAGCCGTGGTCGGGATCGTGGAAGCGTTCGATGAGGGCGAGCAGCGTGGACTTGCCGCCCCCCGACGGTCCGACGATCGCGGTGGTCGATCCGGCCGGGACCGTGAAGCTGAGCTGGTCGAGCACCGGCCTGCCTGGCCGGTAGGAGAACGTGACCCAGTCGAAGGACACCTCGACCGGGCGCCCTCGCTGTCCCGTGCGCGCCGCGGCAGCGCCGGCCTCGGGGGTGCCGCCCGACCCTTCGCCGGCCCGGTCCTGCGCGTCCTCGCGCGGCAGCTCCAGGATCTCCTGGATGCGGCCCAGGGCGCCCAGGGCGGCGCGGACGGTGGTGACGGCGGAGAAGAACTGCCCCAGCGGCATGACCATCATGAAGAGGAAGAGGATGAAGGTCACCAGATCGGCGACGGCGAGCGCGCCGGAGGCCACCCGGTAGCCGCCCACGCCCAAGACGGCGAGGAAGGAGCCCTGGACGGCGAGCCCGCTGATCGGCCAGAGCACTGCGCCGACCCCGGCGACGCGCACCCCGTAGTCGTAGGCCGCGATCGCCTCGGTCTCGAGCCGGGCCACCTCCCGGTCGGTGGCCCCGCTGGCGCGGATGGTGCGCACCGCCGACAGGGCGCGTTCCACGCCGGCGGCCAGGCGGCCCACGGCTTCCTGGGCCGCGCGGGTGAGGACCTGGATCCGTGCCGAGGCGATCACCACGGCCAGCACGGCGACCAGGACGACGCTGAGGGTGATGCCGAGCAGCAGCGGGTCCAGCAGGGCCATCCCGATCAGCGCACCGGCGAACACCAGCGACCCGCCCAGGGCGTCCACGAGGCCACCGGTCAGCGCGGCCCGCACCATGGTGGTGTCCGAGCCCACCCGGGAGACCAGGTCGCCGGTCCGGCGGGCGTCGTGCTCGCGCACCGGCAGGCGCAGGAGCTGGCCCACCAGGCGCCGCCGGGCGGTGAGCACCACGCCCTCGGCGGTGCGTTCGAGCAGGTACTGCTGCGCCGCGCCCACCAGGCCGGCGCCGAGCACCAGCAGGACGAGCACCAGCACCACTGGCGCCGCCGACCGGTCGGTGCTGATGGATCTGATGACCTGGTTGACGGCCACCGGCTGCGCGAGGCTCAGCCCCGCCCCCAGGACCGACAGCACGAGCACCACGCCCAGGACGCCACGGTGCTGCGTGAGGTAGCCGAGCAGGTCCTGCAGGCGGCCGTGCGGGACCGGTGCGTCGGCGGCGGTCGGGTCAGTCACGCTCGAACCTCGAGCCGCCGTACTTGCGGTGCACCGCCTGGCGGCTCACCCCCAGGGCGGCGGCGATCTGCGCCCACGACGCGCCCCGTGCGCGGGCCCGGCGCACCGCCACCGCCTCCTGCTGCGAGAGCTGGCGGTGCAGCGCCGCCGTGGCCCGCAGCGCCCGCAGCGGGTCGTCGTCCTCGGTCTGGGCCACCAGCACGCTCATCGGCACCTCGTCCATCGTCGTCGCACCTCCTGCGTGTCAACCTACGATGACGGCACACCCGTGTCAACGTCCGTTGACACGGGACTCCCGGTGCCGGGCACGGCGCGCGCACCCCGGCCGAGGTCTTCTCCGGAGGTCCACGGTGGCCCGGGAAGGCGGCCGGGCTGCCGCTCCGTCTCGGGGCGCCGGGCTCAGGACCGGTCCCGGCGGGCGGCGCGGCGGCGGGCCAGGGCCCGCAGCACGGCGATCGCGGCGTTCCAGATCCCGTCGTTGTACGTGGGGGTAGGGATGGGTGACCGCGGCCAGGTCCGTGGTGGACAGACCGCGGTGCACGGCCAGGGTGAGCTCGCCGATGGACTCCCCGGCCCGGGGTCCCACGACGGTGCCGCCGAGGACCCGGCCTCTGCGGTCCAGGATCAGGAGGGTGAATCCGGTGGTGCTGCCCTCGGTGATGGCCCGGTCCTGGGTGGCGTGCTCGACGGTGTGGGCCGTGCTGCCCGGACGGGTGGCCGTGGTGACTCCCACGGCGGCCGGCTCCGGATCGGTGAACGTGATCCGGGGGACGATCTCGCCGGTGCGGCGGGTCGGCCCCAGCACCGCGTTCGAGGCGGCCACGGAGGCCTGGACACCGGCGAGGTGGGTGTACTTCTCCCCGTGGGTGACGTCCCCGGCGGCCCGGATGCCGGGGACGCTGGCCCGCAGCGCCCCGTCGACGACGACGCCCCCGGACACGTCGCAGGCAACCCCGGCCTCGGCCAGCCCAGATCCCCGGTGCGCGGACCGCGACGTGGTCGGCGGCGCCCTCCGGCCCGACCTGTCGTCCGGGGCGCGACGATCAGCCCGATGCGGGTGCGCCCCTGCGGGAAACTGCCGAGCAGGGGGCCGTCACGCAGGCCGATCCCCTCGGCTCTTCCGGATCCCGGCGCCGGCGACCGCTCCACCCCGATGGCGGCCGGAGGCTCGGACGGGCAGCGTGCACGCCGGCACGGCCGATCCGGGCGCCCCTGACTGTTCCCACGCCGGAGCTGTCTCGATAGGGTGAGCGCGGGTCGATGCTGAGGAATCGCCCCGCGTGGCGATCGGGCGCCGGCACCGGAACCCGATCCTGTTCATCCGACTCTGGGAGGAAGCATGACTGATTCACAGCAGGATCCGAACCAGCAGGAAGGCCCTGCCGACGGCGGCGCGGCCGGTGCCCCGGGCGTCCACGACGGAGGTGCCGACGGAGGCGCCGAAGGTCCCGCCGACGGCGGCGCGGCGGGCACCCCGGGTGTCCACGACGGCGGTGCCGACGGGGGAGCTGACGGGGGCGCGGAAGGCCCTGCCGACGGCGGCGCGGCGGGCACCCCGGGCGTCCACGACGGCGGTGCCGACGGAGGCGCCGAAGGTCCCGCCGACGGCGGCGCGGCCGGTGCCCCGGGCGTCCACGACGGCGGTGCCGACGGGGGAGCTGACGGGGGCGCGGAAGGCCCTGCCGACGGCGGGGCGGCCGGCGCCCCGGGCGTCCACGACGGAGGCGCTGACGGAGGAGCCGAAGCACGAGGCGTGTGAGCATGAGCGGCATCCGCGACCACTCGCAGGACCCCGGCGCCCCGGACGGCGCCGGGGTCCTGGAGACACGGCTGATCGACATCGGGCGGGAGAGGTTCGCCCGCGAGGTCTGGGGGCGCGCGGCCCTGCTCACCCGCAGCGCCGGAGACTTCTCCGATCTGTTCTCCGCCGCAGCCGTCGACGAGCTCATTGCGCGCCGCGGGCTGCGCACGCCCTTCCTGCGCGTCGCCAAGGACGGTTCCACGTTCCCCGACTCCTCGTTCACCTCGCCCGCCGGTGTCGGCGCCACCGTGCCCGACCAGCTCGACGACACCGCGCTCTGGCGCAGCTTCGCCGACGGGGCCACGCTCGTCCTGCAGGCCCTGCACCGCATGTGGGAGCCGGTCGCCGAGTTCAGCACCAGGCTGGGCACCGAGCTCGGGCACCCGGTGCAGGCCAACGCCTACGTCACCCCGCCGCAGAACCGGGGGTTCGACGCTCACTACGACGTCCACGACGTCTTCGTGCTGCAGATCGCCGGCACCAAGCGCTGGATCATCCACGAGCCCGTCCACCCCGACCCCCTGCGGGACCAGCCCTGGACCGCCCACCGGGCCGCAGTCGCCGAGGCCGCGCAGGGCACGGCCCGGATCGACACCGTGCTCGAGCCCGGCGACGCCCTCTATCTGCCGCGGGGCTGGCTGCACGCGGCCCAGGCGCAGCACGAGGTCTCCGTCCACCTCACGCTCGGGATCCACAGCTGGACCCGCCACGCACTGGCCGAGCAGCTCGCCCAGGCAGCCCTGGCCCTGCTGGCCGACGAGCCCGAGATGCGCGCCACGCTGCCGCTGGGTGTCGACGGCCCCGGCGAGGAGCTCGAGGCCGTCCGTGAGCGGCTGGCCGCGGCCGTCGCCGCGGCGGACTCCACGGCCCTGTTCCACCGCGCCCGGAGGAGCCAGGGGCGTCCGGCCCCGCTGGGCCCGCTGGCCCAGCTGGCGGCCGTCGAGGACCTGCGCCCCGACTCCCCGGTGCGGCTCCGGGAGGCCCTGGCGGCCCGGATGGAGGGGTCCCGCCTGACCACGCGGGTGGGGTGGCTGGACTTCCCGGAGGCCGATCTGCCCGCCGTCGCTCGCCTGCTCGACGGGGAGGTGCACACCGCGGACGACCTCGGCGCCGAGCTCGTCGCGCGGCTGCTGCGCGCGGGCGTCCTCGTCCCCGCCGACCGGTGATGTCGCCGCAGTGACCGCCACGGAACGGTTCTCCTGCGCCGAGGCGGCCCGGGACCGCGGGGACCCGATGGCGGGCACGGCGCCGCGCGGTTTCGTGTGGGTCCTCGTCGAGCACCGGGGCGGGTGGCCGGCCGACGGCTTCGACGGACTCGACCTGGAGCCGGGGACCAAGGCGCTCGTGTTCGCCGCCGCGCAGGCGGTGCGGGCCCGGGTGCTGCTGGTCAGGCGGCACGGCCGCCGCAGCGTCGAGGGGCCCCGTCGCTGGGCCGTGCTGCACCACGGGCCCGACGGCGCGGGTCGTCAGCAGTGGGGCACGTGGGACCGGGACGAGGACCTGGCGGAGATCGCCACGGCCCTGGGCACCCCTGGGGAGCTGGGACACCCGCCGGTCGTGCTGGTCTGCGCCCACGGTCAGCACGACCCGTGCTGCGCCGTGCACGGGCGGCCCGTGGCGCGGATCCTGAGCGAGCACTGGCCGGAGCTGGTGTGGGAGTGCGCGCACGTCGGCGGGGACAGGTTCGCCGGCAACGTCGTGATCGCCCCCGACGGCGTCTACTACGGCGGCCTCGACGCCGAGTCCTCCGTCCTCGTGGTCGGTGAGCACCTGGCCGGGCGGGTGCACCCGGAGCACCTGCGCGGCTACACGGATCTCACGCCGCCCCAGCAGGCCGCTGTCGCGGCCGCCCTCGGACGCTTCGGTCCGGCGGGCCGCACGGACTACACGGTGGCCGAGACGTCCCGTCACGGAGACCACTGGCGGATCAGCCTCGTCGGCCGCCCGCCGCACCCGGGCCGGGTCGACGTCGAGCTGCAGGCCCACCGTGCACCGCCGTGCCGGCTGACGTGTCGCGGGCCGGCGACCAGCTCGGCCGTCGTCTACGAGCTCACCGCGATCCGCGGCGCCTGAGCGAGGGGCGCACCGGGCATGTCATGCGCTGCGGATCACTGGTCGACCTCGCTGACCTGGCGGTCGTTCAGGGGCTGCACCGGACGGTTGTTCCCGGCGTGCGCGGAGCGCAGACCAGCGATCTGGGCGGCGCCCAGCTCGATGGGGCTCTGCAGCAGGAGCCAGCGCACGTCCTCGCTGCACGGGGGCGTGGTGAGGCTGCCGCCGTACACGTAGTGGTCCAGGGACTCGGGGAGCAGGGAGGTGAGCGTCAGCCCTGTCACGGCCGGTGAGTCCTCGCCCGCCGTGGCGGGGATCGCGTCGGAGACGGACGACCACGCGGCGTTGTGCCGTCCCTCGGCGGCCAGCACGCCGACGACGGCGAGGTCGCCGTTCTCGGACCGGTGCACGAAGTGGAACTCCGCGGCGTAGGCTGCACCGTCGACCGTGTGCTCCGAGGGTGCATGGTAGTGCATGTGCTGAAAGGCGTACTCGGTCCCGCCGACCGTGATGCTCTGCGGCGAGAGCGCGTGGA
Source organism: Kocuria oceani (assembly GCF_029524215.1). Taxonomy (NCBI): domain Bacteria; kingdom Bacillati; phylum Actinomycetota; class Actinomycetes; order Micrococcales; family Micrococcaceae; genus Kocuria; species Kocuria oceani. The sequence continues at coordinate 128,082 of NZ_JARAMH010000008.1, forward strand.
GCTCGACCGTGTGCCCGGTGTCGCGGGCCTGGAAGTCGGCGGGCGTGTAGCCCGGTTCGATCGGCGCGGAGGACAGGGCAGGGTCGCTCGGGACGTCGATGGGTGACTGAGCCGTTCCGCTGCTGCAGGCCGTGAACTCGTCGGCGAGCTCCCCCCAGTGCTGCGGTCCGGTGGCCCCCTCGTAGGACCACTGCGCGGGGGCCTGCTCCGGCGCGCTCGGCGCGGCTGTGGCCGTGGGCGTGGCCGGAGCGTCGGGAGCGGCAGCGTCGGCGCAGCCGGTGAGGGTCGCCAGCAGCACGACGCTCGAGCCGACGACGGACATCTGGGTGGGCCATGAGGTGCTGCGCATCCCAGCCTTTCGGGTCGGTGGCGGGCGGAGCGTCCGCTCGGCCCGCAGAGCGGTGCGGCGCAGCCCGTGGTGGCTGGTGGCCGGTCCCGCACGCCGTGGGAACGCGGCGATCCGGCACCATCACATGCATATGCATGTTAGTTCGCGTCCACACTACCCTGCGCGCGGGACGAGTCCGGCGCGGGCCGGTCCTCGACGGCCCTGCGGTGACGGGCGGAGACCAGGTGCGCCCCGCCCGGGCTCCTGTCCGTTCGGCGCCGGCGGCGGCACCACGGCGGGTCAGCGGCGGATGGCCCCCCACAGCGCCCGGACCTTCTCGTCGACCTCGACCACCAGTGCCTCCAGGTCCTCCGGATTGCCGGAGACGGTGCGGTCCGCGCCCCAGTCCTGGTGCTCCGCGCCCGGGTAGACGGGCACCGCGTCGGCCGTGCCGAAGGTGATGACGTGGTCGGCCGCGCGCACCACGTCGTCGGTCAGCGGTTTCGGATAGGCCTGGCCGAGCTCGAGTCCGCGCGCGGCCAGGATCCGCAGGGCCTGCGGGTCCACGGCCGCACCCGGCGCGGTGCCGGCCGAGCGCACCACCGCGGCGTCCCCGGCGTAGTGGGCCAGCAGGGCCGCGGCGATCTGCGCCCGGCCGGTGTCATGACGGCCGACGAAGAGCACCTGCGGGGGCCCCTGGCGGCTCTGGGAGTGGGCGAGGGCGGCCAGCCGGTCCCCGGCGAAGTGCCCGGCCAGCGCCGCCAGGTGCGTGCGCACCCGGGCGGTGCGGGACAGGGCGGTGTAGGACTCGAAGACCACCCGCTCCACCACCTCCGGGGAAAGCACTCCGGCGTACCGGACCGCCAGCCGCTCCGCCGTGCGTTCCAGCACGCGGACGTCCAAGGGTTGCGCCTCGTCGGCCCGGTCGTTCACCGGTGCTCCGGACGCTCGGTGCGGCAGGGGTGCAGGACGACCTCGTCGCGCCTGAGCATCTTCCGGATCCCGGTGCCGGCGTCCCGGATCCAGACCACTCCCAGGTGCGGAGCCGCCTCGTCCACGATCCCGAGGTGGTGCACCACCGCGTCCCGGTGCACCTCGACCCGCTCACCAGGACGCAGCTGTCCCCGGTCCGCTGCGGGTCGGTCGTCCTGCGGCATGCTGGTGTTCCGGCTCATGCCAGTTCCCCCCGGCTGTGAAGCTAGTGCTGACGGTCACATCCTGCGCCGCCCGCACGGCGCGCAGATGACCATCGGGTGAACACCAGGGGTCGTTCCGGTCGTCCGCGCGTCCGGAGCGAGGGCCGGAGCCGAACTCGACCCGTGGAACGGGAGGCGCATCACAGGGTCGGCCGGCCGGAGGACGGACCGGTCGGTGACGTCGAGGTGTCGCATCGCGCGTGCGGGACCTCGCCCGGTGGTCGTCTACCGGGTGTCGTCCGCCCCGCGGACCACGCTGACGTCGTGGCTGACGGCCGCGCCGTGCTCGACCGTCCGCGAGACCGTGCAGTACTTGTCGTGGGAGAGGGCCACGAGGCGCCCGACCATGCCGGCGGCCTTGCGCCCGGCGGCGTCGTCCGGGAACGCGAGGTGGAAGGACAGGTGCAGGTCCTCCAGGCGGTTCCCGCCCTGCGCATCCACGATCTGCCGCCCCGAGGCCTCGACCCGGAACTCCGAGGGCTCCGCGCTGCGGGCGGTGGCCGTGTCCACCGCCACGGCCGAGCACCCGGCGAGGGCGGCCAGGAGCAGTTCCACGGGGGACAGCAAATCCTCGCCCTGGCCGAAGGCGACCTGCGCGCCCTCGGCGTTGCGGGCGGTGTAGCGGCCGGTGGAGGTCCGGAGCAGCTCGACGGTGCGGGGAGTGGGGTCCTGGGATGCGCTCATGGACCCATGATGCCGATCCCGGACGGAATCCTCTGGGCCTGTCGCCTCGGGCGCCGCGGCGCCGTGCCGGACGGGAGCAGGTGGGACGCGCGACTGACCAGGCGGGGCGCGACATCGTGTGTGCCGCCCGTGACGGAGCGTCGGTCCTCAGCTGGCGATACCGGTGGAGCGCTGGACGAGGTCGACGTGGAAGGACTGCTCGACCGGGTCGTGGACGACTCCGGGCAGGAGCGCGAGGTAGGCCCCGCGCAGATTGCCGATCATCTGGGCCGTGCTGAGGTCGTCGAGCAGCGGCCCGCTCATGGGAAGCGCCTCGCCCCTGTCGTCCGTGATGTCGGCCAGGTAGAGGCCGTCCTCGACGTCGTCGCAGAGCAGCAGCAGCGCCCGGGCCTGCGGGTGCCGGGTCCGGACCCGGACCGTCAGCTCCTGCAGGGCGGCCGCGGTGAGCTCGAAGCGGGCCAGCTGGAAGTTGCGCCGGGCGGTCTCGAATCGCGGGGTCGAGGTGGTCGGGCCCTGCAGGTCCGGGGGAGAGGTGGGGGCATTCCTCATGATTCCGAGGCTATCGCCAGCCTCCGACAAGGCCTCGTGGCCCACCGCGACGACGACGGTGCGGCGGCAGCGACCGCCCGCGGCCCCGGGCCGAGGTGGTCACGGGGTCGGGCGTCATCACGGCGTCACCCCGGACGGGTGATCCTCCGTGGAACCGAGGGGGTTCATGATGGGGTGGGATGCGCCCCGAGGACACCCCCGGCGGTCAGGAGGTGGCCGTGCCGGCGGCAACAGTGGCGAGCCTGCCGATCGCGGTGGGTCTGCTCGCCGCGTCCATGCCTGTCGCCGTGCTCGTGCTGATGCTCGTCACCGGCGGGCGGCGGGGCGCGGTCGCCGGGTTCCTGCTCGGATGGGTCGCCGGAATCGGGGCGGTCGCCGCTCTCACCCTCGCGGTCATCGACACGAGCCTGCCCCGTGACGACCCCGCGCCGTGGCCCGGGGTGCTGCGCATTGTGCTCGGCGCAGCCCCTGCTCCTGCCGGGCCTCAAGCAGTGGCGCAGCCGCACCCGGGCGGACGCGGAGCCGGGTCGGTGGGTGACGGCCGTCGACACCATGATTCCCGTACGCGCCCTGCTCGTGGCCTTCCTGCTGGTCGCGGTGAACCCGAAGACCGCCGTGCTGGTCGTCTCGGCGGCGGCTGCGATCGGCACCGCCACGTCCGCGGTGGTCCACCAGGTGGCCGCACTGGCGCTGTTCACGCTGGTGGCCAGTCTCGGGGTGGCGGCACCGGTGCTGCTCCGTGTGGCGCTGGGGGACCGGGCCGGCCCGCTCCTGACGGCCGCGAAGGCGTGGATGACCGCCAACGGCGCCCTGGTGGTGACCTCCGTGCTGGTGGTGCTCGGCGCCGTCCTGCTCGGCAACGGCCTCAGCGGGCTGCGCCCCGACTGACCGGGTCGCCCGGGAAGCGTCCGTGCCGGCGCACGGACCGGGACGGTCCCGGCGGTGCGCACTCCCCGGCCCGGGTCGATCCGGTGCCTGCCCCGCTCCGCCGGAGTGGCCGTGGGCCGGTCGTCAGGAAGTGACGACGGCGAACCCCGGATCAGGGGTGTCGAGGGCAGCCGGCAGCCGCCCGACGGCGCCGGCGTCTCCGTCGGTCACGACACCCTCGGCGGCGAGCCCGTCGAAGAGCTGCTCGGAGGTGAGCTGGGCCAGCACGTCGGCGCCGGCTGCGCTCGCCGGGGTGCCGCCCGCGCCGGGGTGCCGCCCGCGCCGGGGCGCAGCTCGTGCGCGCCGGAGAGATAGGCGCAGCGCCAGGTGCCGTTCTCCGCGCCGAAGCCGAGCTGTTCGTCCGTGTCGGCGAGCAGCTCCTCGGCGGGCTCGTGGTCGGGGAGGGCGAAGACCACGTGGGTGAGCACCTCCGCGGCCCACCGGAGGTCACCGGCGGCGAAGGAGGTCCGCGCCTTCTCGACGACCTCGTCCGCCCCGCCCATGAACTCCACGTAGCGGCGGGCGGCCTCGAGCGGCGGGTGCGGCCACAGATGCGCTGGGTTGCCGTCGTACCAGCCCGTGTAGCGCTGGTAGACGGCCTTCACGTTGTGGCTGACGGACCCGTAGTAGCCATGGGCGTGCCAGGCGTTCGCCAGGGCCGGGGGCAGCACCATGGTCTCGGCGACCTCCGGGCCGTTCAGGCCCTGGTTGAGCATCCGCAGCGTCTGGTCGTGCAGATAGGCGTAGACGTCGCGCTGCAGGGCGAAGAAGGAGATCGCCCGCTCCCGGCCCCAGGTCAGCCAGCGGTGAGAGGCGAAGACGACCCCGCGGTCGCCACCGAACAGTACGATCGCCTCCGTGAGGTAGCCGGCCCAGTCGTGCGCGTCGCGGACCTGTGCGCCCCGGCCGGCGCCCCACCGTCCGGGGCCATGTGGAACACCATGCGCACGCCGTCGAGGAGCTCTTCCTGGCCGGTCGTCGTGCCACGGCAGCGACGCCGTCAGCTCCTGGTGCGCCGCGCTGATCGATGCGCCGGCCGGCTTCTGCGTCGAGTCCACCGCTGCCCCCCGTTGCGCCGGTGTCCGCCGTCGCTCGGGGCGGCTCCGGCGGTTCTGCGGGTCCAGCATCGCCCGCCGGGACCGTTCTCCGCCTCACCCGGAACGGTTGAACCGCTGGTGTGGCATCCGCCGGCGCCGGTTCCGCGGCGCCGTCACGCCGTAGCGGGGCGTCCCGGCCACGGCGCGCCGGCGTGCCGGTCGAGCGCCCGGCGCCGTCCCAGTTCGTAGGCGGACACCCCCACCAGGATCAGTACGAGCAGGGGCAGGACGAACGACATCAGCACGGCGGTGAAGCCTTCCAGAGCATCGTGCTCGGGGGCCTCCAGCACCACGTACCCGGTGCAGAGCAGGTACAGGAGTCGAGACCGGCAGACCGGTGACGGCGCCAGCTTCCCGGGCCCGGGCCGGGAATCTCTCCCAGGGCCCTGGACCGCCCCGCGGCGCTGCGTTCAGCCGCGGACCCCCGGCGTGGACCAGGCGATCGTCCCCGCGACCGTGCCGGTGTGCTCGACGAGCTCGAGCTCGCGCGCCGGCAGCAGAGCGCCGGGGGCGTGACCGTCGGACTCGCAGCGCACCAGCACCACCATGCCCAGGGACGCCGGTTCGTAGGCGGCGCACAGCACGATCTCGCCGGCGCGCAGGTTCAGTCCCGGCCGGTCAGTGCGCACCCGGTAGCGCGAGAGTGGGGTGATCGGGGCGGTGGGCCGGACCTGCGGGTCCGTGCCGACGCCGATGCCGGGCAGCGCGGGCCGGGCCGTGCGGCGGTGCTCGGGGCGGGCGGCCCGCCGGGAGCCGGTGGGAACGGGGGTCGGTGCGGGGGCGCTCATGGTCCTCCGGGGGTGCTGTGCGTCACGATCTGCGGCGCACCCCGATCGTGGCATTCCCGCCTGGCCGGTGCCTCGGGCGCGGCTGGGTGTTCACCGGCACCCCGGCCGTCCGTGCTCACCGCGGCCGGTTCCGCTGCAGCCACACCGTCAACCGCACCCGCAGCTCGTCCCCATCCGGGACGTCGACGACCAGGTCGTAGAGGTGTCCGTCCCGGTCGGCCAGTCCCTCCACCATCCCCGGTCGCTGAGCCGGGACGCTGCGATCAGCGCGGCGGGAGCCTGAGCCCGCCGGTGCCATCCCGCTCACCGGGCACGCGGCCTGCGTGCTCCGGCGCTCGCCGTGCTCGCGGTGCCGGAGGGCTCCGTGGCGGCCCGGCCGCAGGGCGGGGCCGCCACGGGCGACGCGCGCCGCTGGTAGGGCGCTGCGCTGCGGCAGGCCCACGCCCCCCGACGTGACCTGCCTCGTCGGGCCGCTCCGCGTGGACTCCGTCCACGCTGCGCGAGCGGCTCGCCGACACGGCCGAGCCTACGCGGGCGTCCGACGCCGCGGCAGCCCCACTTGTGGGCACAGGCGCCCGCACCCGGTGACCTGGTGTGCGCGGCGCAGGGTCGCCGTGTGACCCGGTGAACACCAGGTGAAGGATTCCACAGCCTGCTTCCTGCTCGGGCAGCGGGCTCCTATCCTGGAAGGGACAGCGTTGTCGAGCACCCCGCCCGGCGCCGGGACCTGTTGTGTGTCCCGGTGCGTTCGACGATCTGGAGGTCCACCCCATGAGTGTTGCCGATCCGGAGTTCGTGCCCTCCGGCACCGAGCCCGTGCGGATCTCGCCGGGCATCGGCGTCGGGGTGTCGGTCGAGCCCACGCCGGCGGTCGACGTGTCCGGTCTGTCCCGGTGCCGGGTGCTCGCCGACCGGCCGGGCCTGGGCCTGCGCGCAGGGGAGCTCGTGCTGTGCGCCCCCTACGAGCCTGCCGAGCTGGGCATGGTGGTGCTGGTGCGCTGCGAGGCCGACGGGCACAGCCCCGGCGCCCTGCTCTCCGCCGGTGAGGTGGAGGTCCTCGAGCCCGCCCTCGAGCTCGTGGCCCCCCGCACGTGGCACCGCCCCGGTCACCGCGCCTGACCGGCCTGGAGATCCCAGCAGCGGCCCGGCCCCTGGCGCCCCGAGCGGCTCGGACCCGACGGCGTCCGTGACACCACACGGCGCAGAGCAGCATCCATCCCAGCGCGGGCACAGGAGCGGTTCCGGGCGCGGTGGCCCGTCCCCGGCCACCGCCTCACCGTCGGCCACGGCCCTGGCTGCCGAGAAGATCCCCGACGAGACGGCCGGCTGAGCCGGTGCCCGGGGAGCCGATCCCCGGGCACCGCCCCCCCGGCGTCGAGGCCCGCGGCTGTCCCGATACCGCACGGGCAGGCCGGCAACCCGTGCCGTGTCCGTAGGGTGGACCCGGACGGGCGACGCCGTGCCCGTCACGAGCCGGGAAAGAGGAACCATGACCCCAGAGCTGCCCCCTGCCGTCGACGTGCTGGTGGTCGGCGGCGGACCTGCCGGCCTGTCGGCGGCCACCTGGCTGGGCCGCTACCGCCGCTCCACCCTGGTCGTCGACGCCGGTCAGCAGCGCAACCTGCCCGCCGACCACGCCCACGGCCTGCTGGGCCGGGACCCGGCCACCCCGCAGCAGCTGCTGGCCGAGGCGCGGGCCGGCCTGGCGCAGTACCCCGAGGTGGTCCTCCACCACGGAGCGGTCAGTTCCGTGCGGAAGGACGAGTGCGGACGGTTCTGCGCCGTCGTGGACGGTACGGAGGTCTCCGCGCTGCGGGTCGTGCTGGCCACCGGGGTCCGTGACCGACTCCCGGAGCTCGCCGGCATCCAGGACCACTACGGCACGGACGTACACCACTGCCCGGCCTGCGACGGGCCCGCCGCGCAGGACCAGGTGGTGATCGTGCTCGGCTCCGGCGACCAGGTCCCGGCCTACGCCGCGGAGCTGCTCGACTGGGCCGGCACCGTCCGGATCGTCACCGACTCCGCCGACCCGTGCTTCGCGGAGGACCAGCGGGCGGCACTGGCCGACCACGGGGCCGAGGTGGTGGACGGGGTGGCCGAGGCGCTGGTCGGGGAGCCCGGGGCCCTGGTGGGGGTGCAGCTGGCCGGCGGCGAGCTGGTGGAGGGGGACAAGGTGTTCTTCTCCTACGCCCACCACCCGACCCACGAGCTCGCGCTCGAGCTGGGCTGCGAGCTCGACCACGAGGGCGGGGTCGTCGTCAACGGGTTCCAGCTCACCAGCGTCGAAGGGGTCTACGCCGCGGGGGACATCACCGCGGGACTGCAGCTGGTGCCGATCGCCCTGGGCAAGGGAACGGCCGCGGGCGTGGCCTGCGCGACCTCCCTTCGGGGCCATCCCACGCACGGGGCGAGCCCGGCCCCGCCGACGCGCCGGTTCCGCTCCGGGTGACCGCCCGGCCCCGGCGGCGTCCGGCGCGGCTCAGGCCGTGGGCGCCGGACGGGGGCTCAGCAGCTGCGACTTCTCGGCGGCGAACTCCTCCGGGGTGAGGACGCCGCGGTCGCGCAGGTCCGCGAGCATCGTCAGCTGCTGGGCGCTGGTGGGCGGCGCCGGCTCGGCGCGGGCCCGTTGGGTCGCGACGCGCGCCTCCTCGGTGCTGCCGGCCGAGCGCGTCGGCAGGTGGATCAGCGTGCCCAGCAGGGGCAGCAGGAGCACGAGGATCGTCCACAGCACCTTGGGCCCGCCGGAGACGTCGTCGCGCCGGAAGATGTCCGCCAGGGCCACGCCCCAGAGCACCGCCAGCGGTGTCCAGATCAGCAGCAGCCACAGGAAGTCCGAGAAGCTCATCGAACCCTCCACGTCGTCGGGCGGCCCACGGCCGCCGCGGGTCCGTTCCAAGCTCCGCGGACGGGGCCGGGCGCGCATCACCCCGTGCGGGTGACCCGGGCCCGCCCGCGCCGCCGCAGGCTGGAGGTGTCCTGACCGGAGCGACCGAGGAGTGCGCCATGATCACGTCCGTTCTCATCCGCTGGGTCGTCCTGGCCGGTGCCGTGGAGCTGGCGGCCTGGATCCTCCCCGGGGTGACCCTTACCGGCGGCGTGCTCGCGCACCTGCTGGTGGCCCTGCTGATCGGGCTGGTCAACGCGCTCGTGCCCCTGATCACCGCGCGGCTGCCGCAGCCGGGCTCGGTGCTGCTCCTGGGGCTGCTCCTGGGGCTGCTCACCCTGGCGGTGAACGCCGTGCTCGTGTGGGTGGTGGCCGCCGTGACGCCGTGGCTGGCCATCAGCGGGCTGCTCGCCGCCGCGGGCGCCGTGGTGCTGATCTCCGTGTTCGCCGCCGTCCTCTCCCTGCTCGTGGACCGGTTCATGGCGTCGCGGGACCACCGCCCCGGTCAGGGGGCCCGTGCGACGACGTGAGCGCGGGGCGGCCGCGCCGCCGAGCACGGAACGGCCGGGACTGCCCGCCGCACCGGTCGCCGCGCCGCGACCCGGCCGGTCGCGCCCGCCGGTGGCCCGCCACCGGCCCGGGCGGTCACGGCCGGGCCTGCGGGTCCAGCTCGACCACCAGGAGGGGCAGCGGCAGCCGGGCGGCGGTGAAGGACACGACCCGGGCGTGCGGAATGCCCTTCTCTCGCACGAACCGGCAGGCCACCAGGCCGTGGTCCCGGTTCTGCCCGACCATCAGGAGCCAGTGCGTGCCCGCGGCGTCGACCGCGTGGGCCTGCCGGTCGAGGTCCTTCCCCGCCGGGTCGCGCGGCGTGCTGCGCTGGGCGAAGCGGGCGGCGTAGGCGGCCATGTCCTCCTCGGTGCGCAGGATCCCGGCGGAGACCCTGCGCAGGTCCTGGTGCAGCAGCGCCGGGGCGATGTCCTCCTCGCGGACCTCGAGGATCCGGTCCTCGGTCCCGCCGTCGGCGGCGGGGCGGCCGGTGTAGGTGCGACGGCCGATGCGGCGCACCCGTTCGTCGTTCTTGTGCAGCTCCTGGTAGCCGGCGATCAGAGCCCGGATCTCCTCGTCCAGGTCTCGTCCTCCGGGCTCGTCCCGGCCTCGGGCGGAGGATGACTGCGACACGGATACCTCCTGGGACTGGGCTCGTGGGCGCTCACCGCGACGGCGGTCCTCCGGCGGTCGCAGGCGCCGCGGTCACTGGTTGTCGGCCGGGGACCCGGTCCGTGCCTGGACGTCCTCGGCCGGGACGGGTCCGCCCTCGGCCGGATCGGCGTCCAGGCGCCGGTTGTCGGCGGTGGTCGAGTCGGTCAGCGTGTCGTCGTCCACGACCTGCAGGTCTTCCTGCTGCTGCTCGGCGAAGGCCTCGCCGCGGTCCTCGGGCTGCTGGGCGGTCATCGTGACGTTCCTCTCCTCGACGGTGGTGCTCCCGATCCTAGGCGTCTCCTCCAGGTTCCGGGGCGCGCACCCGGGATCGTCCGCCGCCAGCAGACGGAGCAGCCGCTCCAGCTCGGCACGGTCCTCCGGGGCGAGCCGGGAGAAGTACTCGTCGGACTCCCGGCGCCGCGCCTCGCGGACCCGGCCGCGCAGGGCGGAGCCGCGCGGCGTCACGCAGACGAGGGTGGCGCGCCGGTCGGTGCGGTCCGCGCTCCGCTCCACCAGCCCCTTCTCCTGGAGCAGGTCCACGACCTCGGTGGCCGAGCGCGGGGCGATGCGCAGCGCCTCTGCCAGGTCCTTCACGCGCCGCCCCGCGGCCCCGCCGCCGCACGTCCCGGCGTCTCCGGAGGCGTGGGAGCCGGAGGGCCCGGCGAGCGCGTCGAGCGCCCGGAACTGGTGCGGGGTGAGGCCGAACGGAGCCAGCTGGGACGCCCACCGGCGGCGCAGCCGGCGAAAGGCGCCGAGCAGGAGCTCGTCCAGGGAGTCGGGGTCGTGGTGGGGCATGGCCCCATCCTAGCGGCCTTGCCGGTTACCTCATAGAGAGGTAACCTCCACAACATTGGCGGAGGAGGATCCCATGACCATCACCCACGGTCCCACGCGCGGGCGTGCCGCCGGTGACGGCTCCGGTCACACCGCCGCCCGCGGTCCCGCGGGCGGCGCCGGTGCGGCCGGTCCGCACGGTGCAGCGCCCTTCGGCGGCGGTGGCGCGGGCCGTGCCGCCCGGCCCGACCCCGCCGACCGGGCGCAGCTGGCCCGCCGTCCCGTGAGCCGGCGGCGCATCGCGGCCCTGTTCGCCCCGCACCGGGGCACGATCGGCGTGGTCGTGGTCCTCATCACCGCGGCCTCGGTGATCAACCTGGCCCAGCCGTTCCTGGTCCGCGGCGTCATCGACGAGGCCCTGCCCCGTGGGGACACGCGCCTGCTGCTGCTGCTGACCGGCGCGATGGTGGGGGTGGCCGCCCTGACCGCCGTGCTCGGCGTGGTCCAGACCTGGCTGGCCACCGCCATGGGCCAGCAGGTGATGCACGCCCTGCGCGTGGACCTGTTCACCCACCTCCAGGCGCAGTCGCTCGGCTTCTTCACCCGGACCCGGGGCGGGGAGGTGCAGTCGCGGCTCACGCACGACATCTCCGGCATGCAGTCGGTGGTCACCACCTCGGCCACCGGGGTGGCCTCGAACCTCACGACCACCGTGGCCACGGCCGCGGCGATGGTCGCGCTGTCCCCGGCGATGAGCCTGATCTCACTCGTGGTGCTGCCGCCGGCCGTCTGGCTGGCCCGGCGCGTGGCGCTGATCCGCCGCGAGGTGACCGACGAACGCCAGCGCGAGCTCGCCCTGCTGCACACCCAGGTCGAGGAGGGCCTGTCCGTCTCCGGGGTCCGGCTCGCCAAGACCCTCGGCACCGCCGGCCGGGACGCGGCCCGCTTCGCCGCCCGCTCCGACCGGCTCGTACGCCTGGAGCTGCGCAGCCAGCTGGCCGGCCGCTGGCGGATGGCCACCATGCAGATCGTCTTCGCGGCGATCCCGGCCGTCGTCTACCTCGCCGCCGGGTTCCCGGCCACCGGTGCGGGCATGAGCATCGGCACCCTGGTGGCGTTCACCGCCCTGCAGGGGGCGGTCTTCCGGCCCCTGATGGGGCTGCTGAACATCGGCGTGCAGTGGGTGGCCGCCCTGGCCTTCTTCAGCCGGATCTTCGAGTACCTCGATCTCGTGCCGCAGATCTCGGCCCCGGGCGCCCCCGTCCCGCTGGACCCGCGCACGGTGCGGGGAGAGGTCCGGCTCGAGGGCGTCCGCTTCGCCTACGACGACGGGGTCGAGGTGCTGCACGACGTCGACCTGGTGCTGGCCGCGGGCACCACCACCGCCGTGGTCGGGGCCACCGGTTCGGGCAAGAGCACGCTGGGCTCCCTGCTGCCGCGGCTCAACGACGTCACGCACGGGCGCGTGAGCATCGACGGCACCGACGTGCGGGACGTGGATCCGGCGGAGCTCGCGCGCGTCGTGGGGGTCGTGTCCCAGGAGACCTATCTCCTCCACGCCACGGTGCGCGAGAACCTGCTGCTGGCCGAGCCGGACGCCTCCGACGCCGACCTGTGGCGGGCCCTCGGCGCCGCGCGCATCGCCGACACCGTGGCCGGACTGCCGGACGGGCTGGACACCCTGGTGGGCGCCCGGGGCCACCGCTTCTCCGGCGGGGAGCAGCAACGCCTGGCGATCGCCCGCACCGTGCTGCGCGATCCGCCGGTGCTCGTCCTCGACGAGGCCACCAGCGCGCTGGACAACACCACCGAGGCGCAGGTGCAGGCCGCCCTGGACCGCTTGGCGGCCGGCCGGACCACCCTGACCATCGCCCATCGTCTCTCCACCGTGGAGAACGCCGACCAGGTGGTCGTGCTCGACGCCGGCCGCGTGGTCGAGCGCGGCACGCCCGCGCAGCTGCGGGCCGCGGGCGGGCCGTACGCGCGCCTCGCGGCACGGGCCGGCCGGAGCGAGGGTCTCGAGGAGCGGCCCGCATCGCCGGTCCTGCGGTCCTGACGCCGGCGGCGAGACCGTCCGCTGCGCCGGCCGCCGGGGCACCCGGCCCGGCGGATCAGCCGGTCACGGGCACGGGCGCTCGGCGAGCTGGTGCGCCAGGGCCGCGGCGGAGCTCTCCGAGGAGCTGATCCGCCAGTCGACCTCCTTGTCGTAGTGGAACCACACCAGGCCGGTCACGTCCGGCTGGTCGGCCAGGTAGTACACCAGGTGCGCGTTCCACTCCGCCTTGGATCCCCCCGCCTCCGCGGAGGCGGTCTCGGCGACGATGATCTCCTTGCCCGGGGCCAGCCGGCGCATCTCCGCCAGGCCCCAGCCGAAGAGCTCCCAGGGCTGCTGCCAGCTCGACCAGCTCTGCGAGGTGCCCCAGTTGTAGCCGTCCAGGGCGACGGTGTCGACGTAGTCGGCGCCGGGGTAGAGGCCGTCCAGCGGGGTGGAGCCCCAGTAGGGGACGTTCGGGTTCCACACCCACTCCACGTTGTCGGCGCCGGCGGCCGTGAAGATGTCGTGGACGTGGCGGTAGGCCGCCACGTAGTCGCCGGCCCCGTTGCCGTTGACGCCCTCCGCCCACGGGTACCAGTTGCCGTTCATCTCGTGGCCGAAGCGCAGCATCACGGGCCCGCCCCAGTCCGCCAGGCGCGTGGCCCAGTCGGTGATGTAGGCGTCGTGGTCGCCGGCGGCGATCCGGTCCAGGGCGTAGGCGGGCTGGTCGAGCCCCCCGCCCCAGACCCACGGCTCCCAGGTCAGCAGCGTCGTGGCCCCGGCGGAGCGGGCCTGCTCCAGCTCCCAGTAGGGCACGGGCTGCCGGAAGTCCTTGTAGCCCAGCACGATCGAGGGCTTCTCCCCGGTGAGCGAGGCGACCTCGGCCAGTTCGCCGCCGGCGGCCGGGCCGCCGGGGGTGCCCACGCCGAAACGCAGGGGGCAGGTCCGGACCTGTGGTTCGGAGGCCGGGGCGAGGGCGGCGGTCGTCATGGACGGCGCCACGGTCGTCGTGGTGGCGGCCAGGTCCGCCGAGGGCGACACGGGGGACTCCGCGGACGCCTCGGGGACGGGATCGGAGGTCGGCTCGGTGAGCCGGTCGGTCTTCTTCGACTGGCCGGCGACCGTGGTCGTCCGGTCCTTGGCCGCCTCGGCGGCCGGGGTGAGGACCAGCGAGACGACGGAGGCCACGGCGGCGGCGGACAGCAGGACACGACGGGGCATGGGGGGCTCCTGGATTCGCGGCACGCGGGGGGAGGCACGCCGGCAACGGTGTTTGCAAAAGCATATACCGGACCGGCGGCGGCCGCGTCACAAAGGACATCGAGGCGGGGGCGTCCGGTCCCGCAGCGCCGTGTGGGGACCGCTGCTCGCCGGGTGCCCGGTCACGGCGTGAGGTCCCGGCCCTCGTCCCGGGTGTGCTTGTCGACGACGGCCCAGAACAGGTCCTCGGGGACCGCCTCGAGGTCCGGGTGGATGGCGGCCAGCTCGTCGATGATGGCGGCGACGTCGTAGTGGTCGTGGACGCCCCCGCGGCGGGCGAGCCGGTTGGCCGCGATCCGGCCCTCGACGTAGGCCGCGTGGTCGCTGTCGGTGAACGCGCTCAGCCCGGCGTCGGCCCACAGCTGCTCGAACTCCGGGTGGCCCTCGGTCACCACGCGCGCGGGGGCGGCCTCCGGGTCGGCGGTGTCCGGGGTTGCGGGGCTCCACGCGAGGCCGGTGGCCTTCGAGAAGCGGGTGCCGTCGTCGACGGTGACGGTGCGCTCGGACTCGTCGACGACGGTGCGCCGCTCGGTGCGCAGCCCGGCCCCGCCGCGGATCACCACGGCGCGGGCGCCCACGCCGCCCGCGCCGCCGGGGGTGTGGTGGTCGGGCACGAGATCCTCCTCAGGACAAGTGGGACGGGACGAGTGGGACGGGGTGAGCGCGACGGGGCGGGAACGACTGGTGGCCGGGAACGGTGGCGGCGTTCCGTCCGGGGCCGGCTCGGACCCGGTGGGTGATGGGCCGACGGTAGCAGTCCCCGCCGACCGCGGGACGCCGCCCCGCAGCGGGGCCGGTGCGCGGTCCGGTGCGCGGTCGTGGCCCGGGTGGGCGATGATGGAGCGGGGCCGGCCCCACCTCGCGACCGCGGGTGCGCCCGCTCCCGCCGACCTCCCCCTGCCGAAAGTCGTGACCATGCACCGTGCCGAGCCGCCCGCCGACCGAGGCCCCCGGGGAGCCGCGCCGCGGGCCTGGCTGCTGATGGTCTGCATCGGCCTGCTGGCCCTGACCCTGCGCAGCCCCATCGTGGCCCTGGGACCGGTGCTCGGGGAGCTGCGCGAGGACCTGGGTCTCTCCGCCGCCCAGGCCGGGCTGCTCACCAGCATCCCCGTGCTCTGCTTCGCGGTGGCCTCCCCGCTGGCCTCGCTGACGATCCGCCGCGCCGGCGTGGAGTTCGCCATCACCCTCACGCTGCTGGGCGTGCTGGCCGGCACGGTGGTGCGCTCGGCCGGGGACACCGCGGCGACGATGCTGGGCACGGTGCTGATCGGCGTGGCCATCACGGTGGGCAACATCGCCGTGCCCCTGATCATCCGCCGGGACTTCCCGGTGCACCGGCAGGCGGCGGCCACCGGGATCTACACGGCGGCCCTGAACATCGGCTCGACCCTCGCGGCGCTGCTCACCGCCCCGGTCGCCGCGGCGACCGGGTGGCGGATCGGCCTGGCGTCGTCGGTCCTCGCCGTGGTCCTCGCCCTGGTCGTCTGGCTGCCGGCCGTGGGGCGGCGGCGGGCCCTAGTGCCTGAGCCGCAGCCGGCCGCGGCGCCGCGGCCGTCGGGACGCGCGAGCGGACGGTGGGCCACCGCCGGCCTCGCGGCGGGGTTCTCCGGCCAGGCGTTCGCCTTCTACGGCGTCACGGCCTGGCTGCCGACGCTGCTCGTGGAGGACGTGGGGATGTCCCCGGTCGAGGCCGGGGCGGCGTCCTCCTTCTTCCACGTCTTCGCGATCGCCGGAGCGCTCGGGGTCCCGCTGGCGGCCCGCCGCGCCGACACCGCGGCCGTGGCCGCCGCGGTGGGGGCGGCCTGGCTCTTCCTGCCGCTGGGCCTGCTGCTGGCCCCGGAGCAGTGGTGGGCCTGGACGGCCGTCGGCGGTGTGGCCCAGGGCGGCGGGATCACGGTGATCTTCGTCGCCATCATGCGCCTGGCCCACGACGGCCCCTCGGCCGGGCGCATCTCGGCGGTGGTGCAGGGCGTCGGCTACGGCTTCGGCGCCCTGGCCCCGGCGGTCCTCGGGCTCGTGCACGAGCGCACCCAGACCTGGTCCGCCTCGCTGCTGGTCGTGCTGGCGGCCACCCTCACGTACCTGGTGTGCACCACGCTGGCCGTGCGCAGCGTCGCCCGGCGACCCCGCTGAGACCACTCCGCTGCACCCGGCGCCGATACGCACGATCCCGCTGACCACCGCTCCGGCAGACGCGGCCCCACCGGGTGCCGGTGGGTCCGGTGGGGCGCCACCCGGCACGGTGCCGGTCCGTCCTGTGCCCGTCGGGCGCCGTCCCGGCGGTCCGGCCCGTCGGTCCCGGCCCGACGACGGGGGAGAAAAGCCCCCGGACACGCGCTCGGCGCCGCCGGACGGATCCGGCGGCGCCGAGACGGTGCCGTGGGCGCCGGGGCTCAGCCCACGCCCAGCACCGCGCGGAAGAAGTCGAGGAACATGCCCAGGATCGCGGTGAAGTTGGGGTTGAAGAAGGCGTCGAACGAGCCGTCGAGGTTGATCATGACAGGTCCTTCCGGAGGGGGGTGCAGCGGTCCGGGCGGCCGCGGGAGTCGACCGCCCGCGCCCAACCTAGCCGAATCGTTCGCAGTTGCGAATGGTCTTTCGGTCAGTTCCGGGGCGGTGCCCCCCGGGGGGTCGGGGACGGGGCCGCGGCGGCGCGCAGGGCCTGCTCGTGGGCCCGCGCCTCCTCCCCGCCGATGGCCTCCCCGCGGGCCACCATGCCGGCGGTGTCCGACAGGGGAATCTGCTTGAGGAGCACCGCCAGGAGGAAGGCCACGAGCATGAACGGGATGAGGTACCAGAACACCGGGGCGAGGGACTCCGCGTACGCGGCGACGACGCCCTCGCGGACGGGGTCGGGCAGCTGCGCCAGCGTCTGCGGGTCCAGGGTCGCCGTGGCCTGCCCGGCCTGTTCCGCGGAGGCGCCGGCGCCGGTGAAGACCGCTGTGAGCCTCTCGGAGAGGTTGGTGGTGAAGATCGCCCCGAAGATCGCCACGCCGAGGGCCGCGCCGACCTCGCGGAAGTAGTTGTTGGTGCTCGTGGCGGTGCCGACCAGCGACGGGTCCACGGCGTTCTGCACCACGAGGACGACGACCTGCATGATGAGGCCCAGCCCGGCGCCGAACACGAACAGGTACACGCAGATCAGCCAGATCGGCGTGGCCGCGGTCAGGGTGGTCATGGCGAGCATGGCGGACGCGGTGACGAGCGTGCCCGTCGGCGGATAAGCCCTGTACCGGCCCGTGCGGGAGATCCTCAGCCCGGACCAGATCGAGGTGCCCATCAGTCCGACCATCATGGGGACCATGAGCAGCCCGGACTCCGCCGCCGAGGTGCCCGAGGACATCTGCAGGAACGTCGGGACGAAGGCGATGGCGGCGAACATGCCCAGGCCCAGGGTGAAGCCGATGGCGGTGGCGTTGACGAACACCGGGTTGCGGAACAGCCCCAGGGGGATGATCGGGTCCTCGGCCCGGGTCTCGTTCCACACGAACAGCCCCGCGGCCACCAGCAGCCCCCCGGCCCAGGCCCACGTACCGGGCGCGCTCCAGCCGTGCTCGGCGTCCCCGCCGAACTCGGTGAAGAAGATCAGGCAGGTCGTCGCGGCGGACAGCAGCAGGACGCCGGCGACGTCGATCCTGCGGGTCGCGCGCTTGTGCGGCAGCGTGAGGGTGAACCAGGCGATCGCGAAGGCCGTGATGCCGATCGGGATGTTGATGTAGAAGGCCCACTGCCAGGTCAGGTGGTCCACGAAGTAGCCCCCGAGCAGCGGCCCCGCCACGGCGGAGAGCCCGAAGATGCCCCCCAGCGGACCCATGTACTTCCCGCGCTCGGAGGCCGGCACGATGTCGGCGATGATCGCCTGGGAGAGGATCATGAGCCCGCCGCCGCCCAGGCCCTGGAGCGCGCGGAAGGTGACGAACTGCCAGAACCCGGTGGCCACGGCGCAGCCGACGGAGGCGAGGGTGAACAGGGCGATGGCGACCAGGAACAGGTTGCGCCGGCCCAGGACGTCGCCGAACTTGCCGTAGACGGGCATGACGATGGTGGTGGCCAGCAGGTAGGCCGTGGTGATCCAGGCCTGGTGCTCCACGCCGCCCAGATCGCCGACGATGGTCGGCATGGCGGTGGAGACGATCGTCTGGTCGAGGCTGGCGAGCATCATCCCGGCGATGAGGGCGGAGAAGATGATCCAGATGCGTCGCTGGGTCAGCACCAGCAGCGGGGCGTCCTGCGCGACCGCGGGCGGGGAGGTGGTCATGGGCTTCCTTCGATGTCCGAGGACGGGTCTGCGGGGGCTGCGGCTCCGGGGGAGGCGGCCGGGGGGATGCCCGCGGGCCCCTCCGCCGACGCCGGCGGGACGGCGGCGGGAGCACAGAACAAGATCCCCGCCAGGCGGACGTTGCGCGCCAGCCGGTCGGCGAACTCCGCCGACGGCGGGGACTCCTCCGGGTCCGGACCGGCGGGACGCCCCTCGAGGAGCTCGTGCACGGTGTGCCCGGCCAGATGCGAGATGGCGGCCGCGGCGACGCCGGGGAACGGGTCGCCGGCCGCGCAGCCCTGCCGGCGGGCGATCAGCGCCGCGAGCTGGGTCACGTGGCGGTCCATCGACTCCGCGAGCCGCTGCAGCAGCACCGGCTCCCGCCGCAGGACCTCCAGCATCAGGGCCCGGTCGTGCGGGCCCTCCAGCAGCGCGAAGGACCGGACGACGAGCTGCTGCAGCGCCTCCAGGAGACCCGGTCCCCGTGGATCCCGGCCACCGGCCACGAACTGCTCCCCGAAGGCCTCGAGCGGGTCCCGCGCCGGGGTGCCCAGCACGGCGTCATCCTTGGAGGCGAAGTAGTTGAAGAACGTCCGGCGGGAGATCCCGGCCTCGGCGCACAGCTGCTCCACGGTGAAGCCGTCCAGGCCGTGGGCGGCCGTGAGCCGGCGGGCGCCGGTGATCAGCGCTCGCCGGGTGCGGCGCATCCGCTGCTCCCGTGCGCCGTCGCTCATCGGGCTCACCCCGGATCCGTCAAAGATTGCACTCTCCCAAGCATAGTGCAATTCAGAATGGTCGATGTCCTGGTGCGGGAGAACCGCCCCTCCGTAGGCTGGGAGAAGCCCGCACCCGCACCGGAGGAGGCCCGCCATGGCCGGACACGACGACGCCGGACTGCAGCTGATCGGCCTGCACGGACGCAAGCAGGCGGGCAAGGACAGCTGCGGGGACCGCCTGGTGAGCGCCCACGGCTACTCCCGGGTGGCCTTCGCCGATCCGCTGCGGCTGTTCCTGGTCCGCCTCGACCCGCTCGTGGGCGTGCGGGCCGGCCGGCCGCTGCGGCTCTCCACGGTCCTCGCCGAGGCCGGCGGGGACTGGGGCCGGCTCAAGGACGAGACGCACGACCCCGTCCACCGGGAGGTCCGCACCCTGCTGCAGAAGATCGGCAACGAGGCCGGCAAGGCCGTCTTCGGAGAGACGGTCTGGGCCGACCGCGGCCTGGAGACCGCCCGGCGGCTGGGCGGGCGCGTCGTGTTCACCGACGTGCGCTTCGACGTCGAGGCCGCCGCCATCACCCGGGCGGGCGGCCGCGTGGTGCACGTGGTGCGCCCGGGCCCCACCGGCCCGGAGGACCCGCACCCCTCCGAGGCGGGCATCGACCCGCACTGGATCAGCGCCAACCTCGTCAACGACGGGACGCTCCAGCAGCTGTGGGCGAAGGTCGACGCCCTGGTGCTCAGCGGGCCGGGGGACCCGCGCTGAGACCGACCAGCTCGGCGCTGCGCTCCCAGAGGGCGTCGGCGAGCGCGCCGTCCTGCGCTCGCGGGTTCGTGCGGGCCGGCTTCTTCTTCTCGTAGTAGCCCCCGGAGCGCCAGTCCCGCCCGGGCGTGCCCTCGGCCAGCCACACCAGGGTCTCCGCGCCGCGTTCGGGACTGATCATCAGCCGGCGGCCCAGGCGGGTGCCGTAGAGGAAGCGCAGGGGAGTGCTGGTCGAGGAGGCGAAGTTGGTCGCCACGCCCCCGGGGTGGAACGCCGCGGCGGCCAGCCCCTGCTCGCCGTGGCGGCGGGCGAGAGCACGGGCGAAGAGGATGTTGGCGAGCTTGGTGTCCCCGTAGGCCCGCTGCGGGGACCACCGCCGGTCGTCGCCGAGGTCCTCGGGGCGGAACCGGCCCAGCCGGGCGGCCACGCTCGAGGTGTTCACCACCGCCGCCCCGCTCTCCAGCAGCCCGTCCAGCAGCAGCTGGGTGAGCAGGAACGGCGCCAGGTGGTTGACCTGCCACGTCATCTCGTGCCCGTCCTCGGTGAGCTCACGGCGGTCGAAGATCCCGCCCGCGTTGTTGACCAGCACGTCGATCCGCGGCACCGCCTCCCGCAGCTCCCCGGCGAGGCGGCGCACGTCGGCCAGCCGCGCGAAGTCGGCGCTGAAGTGCCCGGCTCCGAGCGGACGGGCCACCGCGGCGGTCTTCTCGGCCGAGCGGCCGACGACCACTACCTCGTGCCCGTCGGCGGAGAGCCGGCGTGCGGCGGCGGCGCCGATGCCGTCGCTGGCACCGGTGATCACGATCGTGCGCGGGTCGTCCTGCTGCTCCACGGGTCCTCCTCGGACAAACGGCTCGGAAGAAACGGTGCGAAAGAAAAGGCTCGGAAGAGACGGCGTGGGCCCAGGATAGCCGCGCGGCGGGGGCGGACCCGCTGCGCGGGCGGAATAAGCGGCCGGGCGGGGCCGTTGCGGCACGCATGACGGAAAACACCACCACCGTGCCCGCGACCATCGACCTCCAGGACCTCGGGACGGTGCACCGTCTCGGCTTCGGCGCCATGCGCATCGTCGGCGAGGGCGTGTGGGGAGAGCCCGCCGACCGTGACAACGCCGTGCACGTGCTGCGCCGGGCCGTGGAGCTGGGCGTCGACTTCATCGACACCGCCGACGCCTACGGCCCCGACGTCAGCGAACGGCTCATCGCCGAGGCCCTCCACCCGTATCCCGCCGGCCTGCGGATCGCCACCAAGGTCGGCTTCGCCCGCACCGGACCCGGGCAGTGGATCCCGCTGGGCCGTCCGGAGTACCTGCGCCA
Organism: Kocuria oceani; assembly: GCF_029524215.1. Classification (NCBI taxonomy): domain Bacteria; kingdom Bacillati; phylum Actinomycetota; class Actinomycetes; order Micrococcales; family Micrococcaceae; genus Kocuria; species Kocuria oceani. Next base: position 148,863 of record NZ_JARAMH010000008.1, read on the forward strand.
GCAGGCGGAGCTGAGCCTGCGCAAGCTCCGCGTCGACGCCCTCGACCTGCTCCAGCTGCACCGGATCGACCCCCAGGTCCCGGCCGAGGAGCAGTTCGGCACCCTGCGCGAGCTCCAGCAGGAGGGCAAGGTCCGGGCGCTGGGACTGTCCCAGGTGACGGTCGAGCAGCTCGCGGCCGCCCAGGACCACTTCACCGTCGCCACGGTGCAGAACCGCTACAACCTCACCGACCGCTCCTCCCAGGACGTCCTGGACCACGCCGCCGAGCACGGCATCGGCTTCATCCCCTGGGCCCCGATCTCGGCCGGGGAGCTGGCCTCCCCGGGCGGGCCGGTCGCAGCGGCCGCCGAGCGGCTCGGCGTCACCACCTCCCAGATCGTGCTGGCCTGGCTGCTGCGCCGCTCCCCGGTGATGATGCCCATCCCGGGCACCGCCTCCCTCGAGCACCTCGAGGAGAACATGGGCGCCGCCGGGATCCACCTCGACGACGCGACCTACGAGGAGCTCACCGCCGCCGGCTGACCCGCCACGGCCCACGGCAACCGCATCGACACCGCACCGCACCGCACCGCACCGCAACCGCAACCGCAACGGAGGAGCAACCCACCATGGCTCGTGTTCTGATGATCGTCTCGGCCGCCGACGCCCTGACCATGCGCGACGGCACCGTGCACCCCACCGGCTTCTGGGCCGAGGAGCTCGTCGTCTCGCACCGGGTGCTGCGGGAGGCCGGGCACACCGTCGAGATCGCCACGCCCGGCGGGCGCCGGCCCACCGTCGACCAGGTCAGCCTCGCCCCGGAGATGGCCGGGGGCCAGGAGCAGGCCGACGGGTTCCGCGCCTATCTCGAGCAGATCGACGCGGAGCTGTCGGCGCCCCTCGTCCTGTCCGAGGTCGACCCGGCCGACTACGCCGCGTTCGTGCTGCCCGGTGGGCACGGGCCCATGGCCGACCTCGTGCAGGATCCGTCCCTCGGCCGGATCCTGTCCGCGGCCGACCGGGCCGGGCGGCTCATCGCCCCGTTCTGCCACGGTCCCGCCGGCCTGCTCAGCGCCCAGGACGACGGCGCCTTCCTGTTCGCCGGGCGGCGCCTCACGGCCTTCACCAACGAGGAGGAGCTGGGCGGGGGCACCGGCGAGAACACCCCCTGGTTCCTGGAGACCGTGCTGCGCGAGAAGGGCGCCGTCGTGGAGACCGGGCCCGCGTGGTCCAGCCACGTGATCCGCGACGCCAACCTGGTCACGGGACAGAATCCGCAGTCCAGCCGCGCCGTGGCCGAGGTGGTGCTGGAGGCGCTCGGGGAGTGAGACCCCGCGGGGGCCGGGGCGGCCCCCGCGGCGGCCTGTCCGCTTTCCGCACGGCCTGTTGTCCTGCCGGACACCGGAGCGGAACAATCCGAACCGGTTCAGCAGCGAGCCCATCGACATCTCCGCGCCCCCGGAGGACGTGCCCATGGCCTCCCTGCCCCGCCCCGCCGCGCCGCTGGTGGACGCCCATTACGTCCTGCCGCTGAAGTGGTCCGACGACGAGGACCTGCCCGGTCTCGCCGCCTACCTCGCCGAGGTCGTCCGGTGGCTGCCCGTCACCGTCGTCGACGGGTCCGCGGAGGAGCTCTTCCAGGCCCACCGGCGCGCGCTGCCCGGCGCCGTGCGGCTCCTGCGCCCGGAGCCGTGGCCGGGGGCCAACGGCAAGGTCGCCGGCGTGATGACCGGTGTGCGCCGCGCGGCCGAGGAGCGCATCGTGCTGGCCGACGACGACGTGCGCTACACCCGCGACGCTCTGGCCGCCGTGGTCGGCCTGCTGGCGGAGGCGGAGCTCGTCCGGCCGCAGAACTACTTCCTCGACCTCCCGTGGCACGCCCGCTGGGACACCGGCCGCACCCTGCTCAACCGCGCCCTGGGCGGCGACTACCCGGGGACGCTGGGCGTGCGGCGCTCGGCCCTGCTCGGCGCCGGGGGCTACGACGGCGACGTGCTGTTCGAGAACCTGGAGCTCATCCGCACCGTCACGGCCGCCGGCGGACGGCAGATCCGGGCCCTGGACGTGCTCGTGGGCCGGGTTCCGCCCTGTGCCGCGCACTTCGCCGGTCAGCGGGTGCGGCAGGCCTACGACGACTTCGCGCAGCCGGGACGGCTGGCCCTGGAGCTGACGTGGCTGCCCGTGCTGCTCTGGTCCGCCCGCCGCCCACTGCGCCTGGCCGGGCTCGGCGTGCTGGTCTGCGCGGTGGCCGAGGCCGGCCGGCGGCGCGCCGGGGGCCGGCGGGTCTACCCGGCGAGCACCGTGCTGTGGGCCCCGGTGTGGGTGCTCGAGCGCTCGGTGTGCGTGTGGGCGGCCCTGGGCGCCCGGTGGCGCGGCGGCGTGCCGTACGCCGGCGCACGGTTGCGCACCGCGGGGCACTCCCGGGCCGCCCTGCGCCGGCGGCTGCGGGAGCGGCAGGCCTCGGGCGCGGGCACGCACGGCGAGCGCCGGGAGCCGGGCGGCCGACACCGTCCGCCGGAGGGGACCGCCCCCGGCGGGGAGCAGGGCGGTATGCTCAGCACACTGATCGAGTGAGGAGACCCATGTTCACCCCGTACGTGGCCGACGGCATCCATCGCATCACCCATGCCCATGTCAACTGCTATCTCGTCGAGGACGACGACGGCGTCACCCTCGTGGACGCCGGGCTGCCCAGCATGTGGCCCATGCTCCTGGCGGCCCTGGAGGACCGGGGGCGGCGTCCCGACCAGGTGCGCGCGCTCGTGCTGACGCACGCGCACTTCGACCACGTCGGCTTCGCCCGCCGCGCGCAGGAGGAGTGGGGGGTGCCGGTGCTCGGGCACCCCGCCGACGCGCGGCTGGCGGCCCACCCGTACCGGTACCGCCCGGAGCGCAACCGGTTCCTCTACCCCTTCGGCCACCCGCGGTCGCTGCCGCTGTTGGGCCGGATGGCCGCGGCCGGGGCGCTGGCCGTCAAGGGCGTGCGGGACCTCAGCCCCCTGGAGACCGGGACGGCGCTCCCGGTGCCGGGCCGTCCCGTGGTGGTGCACACCCCCGGCCACACGGACGGGCACTGCATCCTCGACCTGCCCGACCGCGGCGCCGTGCTCAGCGGGGACGCGCTCGTGACCCTGGATCCCTACACGGGCCGGCGGGGCCCGCAGATCGTCGCGGCGGCCGCCACCGCGGACACGGCCGTGGCCCTGGGCTCCCTCGACGCCGTGGCCGCCACCGGGGCCGGCACGGTGCTGCCCGGCCACGGGGACCGCTGGACGCAGGGCGCGGAGGCCGCGGCTCGGCACGCCCGCGCCGTGGGCGCCCACTGACCGGTCCCGGAGGCCTCCGGAGCCCGCGCCGAGCGCACGCGGACACGGGCGGGGGCCCGGGACGGCTCCTCCGTCCCGGGCCCCCGCCCGTGTCCGCCCCGGTGCTCCCCGGGATCTCCCCGGGATGTCCGTGGGAGGAGGCGCCGGGCCCTACTCCCTGTTGAGCTTGTCCTGCAGGGCGCCGGCGGCCTTCTCCACCCGGTTGGAGACCTCGGTGGTGCCGTAGAACCGGGCGTCGGGGTGGGTGGGAGGCGGCATCGGCACCCCGGCCATGGGCTCGTCCTTGTACCCGAACTCGCCGTTGCCGTCCGGGGTCGGCCCGGACGCCCAGGAGCCCTCCGCGGCGGTCGCCCCGTCGGAGAAGTTGTAGTAGTCGTAGGAGAACTCGGTGGCCTCCTTGGCCTGCGGGAAGTTCGAGGGCACCGGCATCTGCTCCAGCCCGTCGGCCTGCAGCTCCTTGACCGCGGCCATCCACTGGTTCTGGTGCATGGTGTCGCGGGCCAGCAGGAAGGAGAGCATGTCCCGGATGCCCTTGTCGTCGGTCATGTGGTAGAGCCGGGCGACCTGCAGCCGGCCCTGCATCTCGGCGTTGACGTTGGAGGACATGTCCGCCAGCAGGTTCCCGGAGGCGGTGACGTAGGACCCGGACCAGGGGTTGCCCATGGAGTCCACCGGCCGCGCCCCGGCCCCGGCGACGATGGCGTGCTGCAGGTCGGTGCCGCCGATCACCGCCGCGACCGCCGGGTCGGACTGCACGGCGTCCTCGGTGATGCCCAGGGGTGCCTTCTCCAGCAGCTGGGCGACCATGGTGGCGAGCATCTCGATGTGGCCGAACTCCTCGGCGGCCGTGCCGAAGAGCAGGTCCCGGTACTTGCCCGGGATGTGCGCGTTCCACGCCTGGAAGCTGTACTGCATCGCCACGGTGATCTCGCCGTACTGGCCGCCGATCACCTCCTGCAGCTTGCGCGCGTAGACCGCGTCCGGGGCCTCCGGGGTGGACTTGTACTGGAGCGTCTGGCTGTGCGTGAACATGTGTGCCTCCGTCGTGGGTTGCAGTGGCCCGGCGACGGCGGAGCGCTGGTCCGCTCCGCCGCACCCCGGTAAGGCCACCCTAATCCGCTCGCTCGGAGATGTGAAGTGTGCTGATAAAGTGGGCGCGTCCGCACGGACCCCCATTCCGACCACCCCTGCCGACGACCTTGCCGACGACCTTGGAGGAGAACCTGTGAAGCAGCTCAGCATCGACGCACCCGGAGGCCTCGACCGGCTCCGCCTCATGGACGCCGCGGAGCCCGGCGCCCCCGGCCCGGGCGAGATCCGGGTGCGGGTGCAGGCCAGCTCCTTGAACTACCACGACTATCTCGTCGTCTCGGGCGGCTCGCGCACGGCGGACGGCCGGATCCCCATGGCCGACGGCGCGGGCGTCGTGGAGTCCGTGGGGGAGGGCGTCGAGGAGTTCGCGGCCGGGGACACCGTGGTCTCCTGCTTCTTCCCGCTGTGGCAGGACGGGCCGCCGGTGGACGCCGACTTCTCCCGCGTGCCCGGCGACGGGCTCGACGGCTACGGCCGGGAGGTCGTGGTGCGCCCGGCCACGTGGTTCACGCGCGCCCCGGCCGGCTGGTCGGCGGCGGAGGCGGCGACGATCCCCACCGCCGGGGTGACCGCGTGGCGGGCGCTCGTGGTGGACGGCGGGCTGCGCGCCGGCGAGGTCGTGCTGGCCCTGGGCACCGGGGGCGTCTCCGTCTACGCGGTGCAGCTGGCCAAGGCCATGGGCGCCACCGTGGTGGCGACCTCGTCCTCTGCGGAGAAGCTCGAGCGCGTCCGCGAACTCGGGGCGGACCACGTCCTCAACTACCGGGAGGACCCGCAGTGGGGCCGCACCGTCCAGGAGCTCACCGGCGGGCGCGGCGCCGACCACGTCGTGGAGGTCGGCGGACCGGGCACCCTGTCCCAGTCCCTGCGCGCCGTGCGCATCGGCGGGCACATCTCCCTGGTCGGTGTGCTCACCGGGCGCGGGGGCGAGGTGCCCACGGCGCTGCTGATGGCCAAGCAGGCGCGCCTGCAGGGCCTGATCGTCGGCAGCCGCCGCGACCAGGCCGACTTCGTGCGCGCGCTGGAGAGCACCGGGATCCGGCCGGTGATCGACCGCCGGCACGGCCTGGCCGACGCGGCGGAGGCCTTCCGGACGATGGAGGCGGCCCGCCACTTCGGCAAGATCGTGCTCGAGCACTGAGCCCGCGCGGCGAGCCCGTCCCGGGCACCGGGCCCTGTGGGGTCGCCCGCGGCCGGCGGAACGATAGGCTGGCAGGGCAGATCCGGGAAGGAGCTCGATGACCGACCACGCCACCCGCCCCGCCGGCGCCCGGCACCCGCTCCGGTTGGTCCCCGTCGTCGCCGCCGCCGTGGCCCTGACCGGGTGCGGCCCCGACCTCGACACGCCCGAGGGCACCACCCGGGCCTTCGTGGACGCCATGGCCGAGCGGGACTGGGCGGGCGCCTGCGAGTTGCTCTCCCACGACCTCGTGCACCGGTCCATGGACGGCAACTCGCAGTACTGCCCCGCCTACCTGGAGCGCCGGCACCAGGACACCGACCGCTACCGCACCCTCGAGGTCCAGGGCGAGGCCTCCGCCACCGAGGAGGGCCACCGGCTCCGGGTCGCACCCGAGGACGCCCCGGACCGGACCGAGGAGGTCGTCGTGGTCGAGGAGTCGGGGCGCCTCGTGCTGCTGCGCTACCCCGGCCGCGACACCGCCACCCGCTGACCGCACCCCGCGCGCACGCGCCCACAGGAAGGACCGCCATGACCGATCCGCAGACCGTTCCCGCCGCCCCGGCGGCGTCGTCGCCGGAGGGGGAGACCGTCGAGATCTGCCGCAACCTCATCCGGATCGACACCTCCAACTACGGCAGCGGGGACGCCAAGGGCGAGCGTCGGGCCGCGGAGTACGTCGCGGGCCTGATCGAGGAGGTGGGCCTGACCACGACACTGCTGGAGTCCGCCCCCGGGCGCGCCAACGTCTTCGCCCGGCTGGAGGGCACCGATCCGTCCGCCGACGCCCTGCTGGTGCACGGGCACCTGGACGTGGTCCCGGCGATCGCCGCCGACTGGTCCGTGGACCCGTTCGCGGGCGAGGTCCGGGACGGGATGATCTGGGGCCGCGGGGCCGTGGACATGAAGGACATGGACGCGATGATGATCTCGGTGCTGCGCCACATGGTGCGCACCGGGACCCGGCCGCGACGTGACATCGTGTTCGGGTTCTTCGCCGACGAGGAGGCGGGCATGGTCTACGGCTCGCACTGGATCGCCGAGCACCACCGCGGGCTCTTCGACGGGGTCACGGACGCGATCAGCGAGGTCGGCGGCTACTCGGCCACCATCGGCGGCCGGCGCGCCTACCTGCTGCAGACGGCCGAGAAGGGCCTGATGTGGCTGCGGCTCAACGCCCAGGGCACGGCCGGGCACGGCTCCCAGATCAACGACGACAACCCCGTCACCCGCCTCTCCAGCGCCCTGGCCAACATCGGGCAGTACCGGTGGCCGGTGGAGCTCACCAAGACCACCCGGGCGTTCCTCGACTCCGTCACGGAGCTGACCGGGGTGGAGTTCGACCCGCAGAACCCGCAGCGGCTGCTCGCCGAGCTGGGCTCCGTGGCCCGCTTCGTCGGCGCGACCCTGCAGACCACGGCCAATCCGACCATGCTGGAGGCCGGGTACAAGGTCAACGTCGTCCCGGGCTCGGCGCAGGCCGGACTGGACGTGCGCTACCTGCCGGGCCAGCGCGAGATGGTGCTGGAGAAGCTCGCGGAGCTCGCCGGGGACGGCGTGGGCTTCGAGTTCGAGTCCGACGACATCGCCCTGGAGGTGCCCTTCTCCGGCAACGTGGTCGACGCCATGGTCTCCGCCCTGCACGTCGAGGATCCGGAGGCGGTGGTGCTGCCGTACATGCTCTCCGGCGGGACGGACAACAAGTCCCTGGACCCGCTGGGGATCACCGGCTACGGGTTCGTGCCGCTGCGGCTTCCGGACGAACTCGACTTCCCCGCCATGTTCCACGGCGTGGACGAGCGCGTGCCGGTGGACTCCCTGGAGTTCGGCTCCCGCGTCCTGCACCGGCTGCTCAGCAGCTACTGACCACCCCGGCCGCCCGGCCTCGCGCCGGGGGCCCGACGAAGGAGCGAGATGGACCGCGCGGACGCCGCACCGGCCGAGACCCGGGTGGGCGAGACCTTGACGCCGGAGACCCTGCTGCCCGACGAGCTGCTGGAGACGTTCCGTGCGCGGGCCGGCGGCTACGACCGGGAGAACCGGTTCTTCGACGAGGACTTCGCGGACCTGGTGCGCATCGGCTACCCGCTGATGCTCGTCCCGCGGGAGTTCGGGGGCCTGGGCTTCACGCTGCGCCAGGCCGCCGCGGCGCAGCGCCGGCTGGCGGCGGCGGCACCGGCCACGGCGCTGGGCATCAACATGCACCACGTGCTCGTGGGCGTGGGGCACACGCTGCGGCTGCGCGGGGACGAGCGCGCCCGGGGCATCTTCGAGCAGGCCGCGGCCGGGGAGATCTTCGCCTTCGGCATCTCCGAGGCGGGCAACGACGCCGTGCTCTTCGACGCGGCGACCACCGCGGAGGCCACCGCGGACGGGTACCGGGTCACCGGCACCAAGATCTTCACCTCGCTCTCCCCGGTCTGGACCCGGCTGATCGTCCACGCCCGGGATGACGCGGACCCCCGGGCCCCGCTGGTCTTCGGCTTCGTCGCCCGCGACGAGGAGGGCATCGAGATCCTCGACGACTGGGACACCCTGGGGATGCGCGCCTCGCAGTCGCGCAGCACGGTCCTGCGCTCGGTGCGGCTGCCGGCCGACCAGGTGCTCACCCGCACCCCGGCGGGCCCCAACCCGGACCCGGTGGTGTGGGGCGTCTTCGGCTGCTTCGAGCTGCTCCTGGCGGCGGTCTACACCGGGATCGCCGACCGGGCGGTGCAGCTGGCCGCGGAACTCGCCGGGGCCCGCCGGTCGCGGGCCAAGGGGGCGTCCTACGCCCAGGACCCGGACATCCGGTGGCAGATCGCCGAGGCCGCGCTGCTGCGCGACGGGGTGGAGCTGCAGCTGGACCGGCTGACCGCCGACGTCGACGCCCTGGGCTCGGCCGGCGCCCCGGACCACGGGCCCCGCTGGTTCCTGCTGTTCTCCGGGGTCAAGCACCGGGCCACGGAGACGGCCCGGCAGGTGGTCGACATCGCGATGCGCACCTCCGGAGGCGCCCAGTACTCCCGGGGCGGGGAGCTGGAGCGGCTCTACCGCGACGTGCTCGCCGGGATCTACCACCCCTCGGACAGCGAGTCGGTGCACGCGGCCGTGGCCAAGGCGCTGCTGGGCCCGCTGGAGCCCTGAGCCGCGCCCGCCCGTCCAGGGCGGGGCTCAGATGGTGCGTTCGACGCGCATCACGCGGCGGCGCAGCCAGTACCTGCGGGTGCCGCCGTAGAGGAGCACGCTGCGGGTCAGCTCCCACTTGCCGTACTCGGCGTGCTCGCGCAGCCGGGCCCGGGCCTCACTGAGCCGTTCGTGCGGGGCGACGGTCAGCAGGAGGTACTCGTAGCGCTGGTCGGCGTCGTGCAGCAGGGTCGCCGAGCTGGTGCGGACTTGTTCTCTCATCGGTCCCCATTCTGCACGGATAAGCGCTAACGTCTACTTCATGAGTCATGATCCTCGTGCCGCGCTGCAGTCCCTCGTGAGTGCCTTCGAAGAACACCTCGCCGCTGCCTCCAACCGCCGCGGTGACGACGACCCCGCGGTCGACGGGGCCTACATCGCGATCGCCGACGCCTTCGACGCCTACGAGGAGGCGCTCTACGACGCCTACGACGAGGTCACCCCACTGACCGTCTTCGCCGAGGAGGAGGACGACTCCGACGACGACTCGGACGAGGAAGACGACGAGGACGACGACGAGGACGAGGAGCTGCTCGAGGACAACGAGATGCTCGACGAGGACCTCGTCGACGAGGAGGACTACGAGGACCTCGACGACACGGACGGGGCGCGCTCCTCCCGCTGACGCCCGCCGCTCCACGCCGCGCCGAGGCACGGCCCCGCTCGAGGGGCCGTGCCTCTCGCTCGTCCGAGCCTGTCCCGCCGCCTCGGGCGCCACCGGTGCCGTAGGGTGGCCGGGTGAATTGGATCGAAAGCATCATTCTGGGCCTGGTGCAGGGCCTGACGGAGTTCTTGCCGGTCTCCTCCTCGGCGCACCTGCGGATCGTGGGGGAGTTTCTGCCCAACAGCGCGGACCCGGGAGCGGCGTTCACGGCGATCACGCAGCTGGGCACCGAGACCGCCGTGATCATCTACTTCTGGCGCGACATCGTCCGGATCCTCAAGCAGTGGACCCTGTCGCTGGTGGGCCGGGTGGAGCGCTCCGACCCGGACGCCCGGATGGGCTGGCTGATCATCCTGGGCTCCCTGCCGATCGGCGTGCTCGGGCTGCTGCTGGAGGACTACATCGACACGGAGTTCCGCTCCCTGTGGATCACCGCCACGATGCTGGTGGTCTTCGGCGTGATCCTGGCCGTGGCGGACCGGGTGGGCCGCCAGGCCCGCCACCTCGACGACCTCACCGTGAAGCACGGCGTGCTCTTCGGGTTCGCCCAGGCCCTCGCCCTGATCCCCGGCGTCTCCCGCTCCGGCGGCACGATCACCGCCGGCCTGCTGATGGGCTACACCCGCGAGGCCGCCGCCCGCTACGCCTTCCTGCTGGCCATCCCGGCGGTCTTCGCCTCGGGGCTGTACAAGCTGGCGCAGACGCTGGGGGAGCCGCAGTCCGGGCCCTACGGCATGGCCGAGATCCTGCTGGCCACGGGCATCGCGTTCGCCGTCGCCTACGTGATCATCGGCTGGTTCATGCACTACATCTCCAACCGCAGCTACACCGTCTTCGTGTGGTACCGGATCGCGCTGGGCCTGGCGATCTTCGTCCTGCTGGGCCTGGGCGTGCTCAGCGCCTGAGCGCGGGCGGGACGGCCCCTGCGGGTCCGGTAGGTTGAGAGAGGTCCCGCGCCGCGGCGACCGCCCCCGCCCCGTACCCGATCCCTCCGAGGTGAGCATGAAAGCCTGGTCCGCCCGACCCGTCCCCGACCTCCCCGGCGAGGCCCCCCTGCCCGTGGTGCAGGACACCCGGCTGCGGCGGCGGGCGGAGCTGCCCCGGCAGGAGCGGGCGAGCCTGTACGTCTGCGGGATCACCCCGTACGACGCCACGCACATGGGCCATGCCGCCACCTACGTGGCCTTCGACGTGCTGCACCGGGCGTGGCTGGACGCGGGCACCCCGGTGGACTACGTCCAGAACGTCACCGACGTGGACGACCCCCTGCTCGAGCGGGCCGAGGCCACGGGCGTGGACTGGCGGGAGCTGGCCGCGCAGCAGACCGAGCTCTTCCGCACCGACATGAGCGCCCTGAACGTCCTCCCGCCCCAGCACTACGTGGGCGCCACGGAGGTCGTCGACCGGATCGTGCCCGCCGTCGAGGACCTGCTCTCGCGCGGTCTGGCCTACCGGGTGCCCGGAGCCGGCGGAGAGCCCGACGGCGACGTCTACTTCGACGTCGCGGCCGCCGGCGCGCCCGAGGCCGCGGACGGGTGGGCCCTGGGCGACGTCTCCCACCTGGAGCCGGAGCAGATGCTGACGCTGTTCGCCGAGCGCGGCGGGGACCCGGAACGCCCGGGCAAGCGCCACCGGCTGGACCCCATGCTGTGGCGCGTGCACCGCCCGGGCGAGCCCGCCTGGGACGGGTCGTCCCTGGGGGCGGGCCGGCCGGGCTGGCACATCGAGTGCTCCCTCATCGCCCTCCAGCACCTGCCCGCTCCGTTCACCGTCCAGGGCGGCGGCTCCGACCTGGTCTTCCCGCACCACGAGATGGGCGCCGGGCACAGCTGGGCCCTGACCGGCCGGCCGATGGCCGAGCACTTCCTGCACACCGGCATGGTCGGCCTCGACGGGGAGAAGATGTCGAAGTCCCGCGGCAACCTGGTGCTCGTCTCCCGGCTGCGGGCCCAGGGCGTGGACCCGGCGGTGATCCGCACCGCGATCCTCGCCCACCGCTACTCCGAGGACTGGTTCTGGACCGACCTCGTGCTCGCCGGCGCGGTGGCCCGGGTGGACACCTGGCGCCGGGCCCTGGCCGCGGCCCCCGAGGGCAGCGCGGCCCCGCTGCTGGCGGTAGTGCGCACGGCCCTGGCCGACGACCTGGACACGCCCGCGGCCCTGGAGGCCCTGGACGACTGGGCCGCCCGTGCACTCACCGGCCCCGCGCAGCCGTCCGCGGCGGACGCGCGCCTCGTCCGGGACCTCGTGGAGGCCCGTCTGGGCGTGGTGCTCTGAGCCCCCGCACCGCCGCGGTCCCGCGGCGGTGCGGCCGCGCTCACTTCTCGTCGCGGCGCCGGCGCAGGTAGCGCTCGAACTCCTTGGCGATCGCGTCCCCGGTGGCCTCGGGCAGGTCCGTGGTGTCCTTCGCCTCCTCCAGCTGCTGGACGTAGGCGGCGATCTCGGGGTCGTCCGAGGCCAGCTCGTTCACCCCGCGCTCCCACGCCTCGGCGTCCTCAGCGATGACGTCCAGCGGCAGGGTGATGTTGAGCAGCTCCTCGATCTCCCGCAGCAGCGCCAGCTCCGCCTTCGGGGACGGGGACTGCGCGACGTAGTGCGGCACGGCCGCCCACAGGCTCACCGTGGGGAACCCGCCGAGGGAGGCCATGTGGGACAGGACCCCCACGATCCCGGTGGGGCCCTCGTACTGGGAGGGGTCCACGCCCAGCTCCTCCTGCAGCTCCGCGGTGTCCGAGGTCTTGGTCACCGGGATCGGCCGGGTGTGCGGCACGTCCGCCAGCAGCGCCCCCACCATCACGACGAAGTCGACGTCGAGCAGCGTCGCCTGCTCCAGCAGCTCCGCGGTGAACGAGCGCCACCGGTAGGACGGCTCCCACCCGTGCAGCAGGACGAGGTCCAGGTTGGTGCCCGGCACCGTGGCCGTGGCCAGCTTCGTCGTCGGCCACACGATCTTCACCTCGCCGGTCGCCGCGCGGCGCACGATCGGCCGGGAGAACTGGTAGTCGTAGAAGTCGTCCGAGGTGACCTCGAAGACGTCCTTCGCCCCGTAGTGCTCGGCCAGGAACTGCACGGCGTCCGTGGCCGCGTCCCCGGCGTCGTTCCACCCCTCGAACGCGGCCACCAGCACGGTGACCCGCTCCTGGTCGCCGCTCTCACGGACCACGCCGAACGGGCCGGCCTGGGGTCGGGGGAACGTCTCGTCGAAATTGCTCACGCTCCCACACTACGCGCAGGCGCATCCACGGCAAGGGGACCGCCGGGCCCGGGCCCCGTGTTGCGGGAACTACGATGGAGGCCATGCCGACCCCGTCCGCCCCGCGCCCCGACGCCCCCCTGCCCACCGCGGTGCTCTTCGACATGGACGGCACCCTGGTGGACACCGAGCCGTACTGGATCGAGGCCGAGATCGCGCTCGTCCGCGCCCACGGCGGGACCTGGACCGAGGCCGACGCCCTGGCCATGGTCGGCACCGGCCTGGAGGACGCCGCGGCGGTCTTCCAGCGCGCCGGTGTGGCCCTCACGGTCCGGGAGATCGTCGAGCACCTGCTGGGGCGGGTCGTCGCCCGCACCCGGCAGCGGACCGTCCACCGGGACGGGGCGCCGGAGCTCGTCGCGGCCCTGCGCGAGCGCGGCGTGCCCCTGGCCCTGGTGACCAGCAGCGAGGCGCCCCTCGCCGAGGTCGTCGTCGACGCTTACGGCGGCCCCGGGGCCTTCGACGTCGTCGTCACCGGCGACCTCGGCCACCCCGCCAAACCCGCCCCGGACCCCTACCTGCTCGGCGCCGCCCGCCTCGCCGAGCGCGTCGGCCGCCCCCTGGACCCCCGCGGGATGGTCGCCGTCGAGGACTCCCGCACGGGGGTGCGCTCCGCGACCGCGGCGGGGATCTACACCGTGGGCGTGCCCAATCTGGTCCCCCTGCACGGCTCCGGGGCGGACACGGTGCTGCCCACGCTCGCCGGGCTGACGCCCGAGGACCTCGGACGGCTCGTCGCCGGGGTCCGCGCGTGAGCGGCCGACGCGCCGCCGGGGTGCCCCTGGGCCGGATCGGCGGGGTGCCCGTCACCCTGTCCTGGTCCTGGTTCGTGATCGCCGCCGTCACGGTGCTCCTCTACACCCCCGTGCTGCTGCGCGCCTACCCCGAGCTGGGCGCGCTCAACTACGCCGCCTCCCTCGGCTTCGCCCTCACCCTCGCCCTGTCCGTGCTGCTGCACGAACTGGCCCACGCCTGGACGGGCCGCGCCTTCGGCTGGCCCACCGGGCGGATCGTGCTCAGCCTCCTCGGCGGGCACACCCACTTCGGGGACGTGCGCACCACCCCGCTGGCCTCCGCGGCCGTCTCCCTGGCCGGGCCCGCCGTGAACCTGGTCCTGGGCCTGGCCGGCTGGGCGCTGCTGCGCACCGCGGACCCCGCCCCGTCCCTCGGCTGGGTCCTGCTCGACCTCACCACCTGGGCCAACCTCATCGTGGGCCTGTTCAACGTGCTGCCGGGGCTGCCCCTCGACGGCGGCCGCGTGGTCGAGTCCGTGGTCTGGGCGCTCACCGGCCGGGAGCACCGCGGCACCGTGGTGGCTGCCTGGGCCGGGCGCGTCCTGGCCGTCCTCCTGCTGGTCGGCACGGCCGCCACGGACCTGTGGCGGCAGGCCCCCGCGCTCGTGCTCGTGGTCCTGATCGCCGCCTTCATGTGGCAGGGCGCCGGCGCGTCGCTGCGCTCCGCCCGGATCCTCTCCCGCCTGCACGGGGTCAGCGCCACGGCCCTCGCCGAGCCCGCGCTCAGCGTGCCCCACGACGCGTCCCTGGCCCGCACCGACCAGCTGGTCGTCACCCACCTCGCCGCCCGGCACCCCGGCGCGGGCGGGGCCGTGCCGCACGTGGTGGCCGTGGACGCGGGCGGGCGGCCCGTGGGCCTGCTCGTGCCGGCCGCCGCCGACGCCGTGCCCGACGACCGGCGCGCGGGAACGCCCCTGGGGGCCGTGCTGGAGCGGCTGCCCGAGGGCGCCGTGCTGCCGGGGGAGCTGCAGGGGGAGTCGCTGCTGCGCGCGGTCGCCCGCACCGAGCACCCCCGCTACGTGGTCACCGGCCCCGGCGGCGCGCCGGCCGGAGTGCTGCGCAGCGCGGCCCTCGAGCGGCTGCTGGCCGGCTGAGCCCACCGGGGCGGCCGCGCGCCGCGGCGGCACGGCACGGTGACACAATGGGGGAGGACCCACGGTCCTGCCGGGTCCGCCGCAGGACCCCGCACCGCAACGCCATCCCGTGAAAGTGAGCCGATGACCGGAACCGCTGACCAGACCGCCGCCCCCACGCCCGCCACCCCGCGGGGCGCCCTGAACCGGCGCGGTCCCTTCCGGGCCGGGGAGCGCGTGCAGCTCACCGACGAGCGCGGGCGGATGAACACGGTCACCCTCGCGGCCGACGGCGAGTTCCACTCCCACCGCGGCGTGCTCAGCCACGGCGAGCTCATCGGCCGGCCGGAGGGCACCGTGGTGGAGAACTCCGCCGGGTTCCGCTACCAGGCCCTGCGCCCGCTGCTGAAGGACTTCGTGCTGTCCATGCCGCGCGGCGCGGCGGTGGTCTACCCCAAGGACGCCGGGCAGATCGTCACCATGGCCGACATCTTCCCCGGGGCCCGGGTGGTCGAGGCCGGCGTCGGCTCCGGCGCGCTGTCCATCTCCCTGCTGCGCGCGGTCGGCGACGAGGGGCACCTGCACTCCTTCGAGCGCCGGGCGGAGTTCGCCGACATCGCCCGCGGCAACGTCGAGACCATGTTCGGCGGCCCCCACCCCGCCTGGCGGATCACCATCGGCGACCTGGCCCAGGAGCTCGGCCGGTACGAGCAGCCCGGCTCCGTGGACCGCGTGGTCCTGGACATGCTCGCCCCCTGGGAGTGCCTCGACGCCGTGGCCACGGCCCTGGCCCCCGGCGGAGTGGTCATGTGCTACGTCGCCACCGTCACCCAGCTCTCCCGGACCGCCGAGGCGATGCGCGCGGACGGGCGCTTCACCGAGCCGGACGCCTCCGAGACCATGGTGCGCGGCTGGCACGTCGAGGGCCTGGCCGTGCGCCCGGACCACCGGATGGTCGCCCACACCGGCTTCCTGCTCTCCGCCCGCCGCCTCGCGGACGGCTCGGAGCGGCTGGCGCCCAAGCGCCGGGCCTCGAAGTCCGAGTACAGCCAGGAGGACCTCGACGCCTGGACCCCCGTGGCCCTGGGCGAGCGCGACGTCACCGACAAGAAGCTGCGCCGGGCCGGCCGGGAGGCCCTCGGCCTGGCCGAGCGCGCCGCCCGGGCCACGGAACCCGCGAGCGCCGGCACCCCGGAGCCCGGCACCCCGGACGGCGGCAGCGCGGCGCCGGCCGCTCCGGTCCCCGGGGAGGAGCAGGAGGACCGCCCGTGAACGAGCCCCCTCAGCAGCAGGCCGTCCCGGCCGACGCGGAGCAGACCCGCCGGGCCCTGACCACCGCCCAGCGGCAGGTCAACATCCTCCGGGACCAGAAGCGCGCCCTCGACAAGCAGCTCGC
Organism: Kocuria oceani; assembly: GCF_029524215.1. Classification (NCBI taxonomy): domain Bacteria; kingdom Bacillati; phylum Actinomycetota; class Actinomycetes; order Micrococcales; family Micrococcaceae; genus Kocuria; species Kocuria oceani. The sequence continues at coordinate 164,786 of NZ_JARAMH010000008.1, forward strand.
CGCCGCCGGGACCCAGAACCAGAAGCTGGTGCGCCTGCTCGACGCCACCCGCACCGAGATCGCCCAGCTCAAGCGCGCCCTGGAGAACGACCTCGTCCCGCCCCTGAGCCAGGGCACGGTAGTGCAGGTCAACCCGGGACACGCCCCCGTGGGCGAGCAGACCGGCAGCGGGCCGGCCGTGACCGAGCGCACCCTGGACGTCCTCGTCGCCGGCCGGCGGATGCGGGTGGCGCTGAGCCCCCTGGTGAGCTTCGCCGCGTGCGAGCCCGGGCGCCAGGTGCTGCTCGACCAGAACTACACCGTCGGCGCCGTCCTGGACTACGAGCAGACCGGGGAGGTCGCCACGGTCAAGGAGATCGTCGACCACGACCGCGTGCTCACGGTGGGCCGCTCCGACGAGGAGCGGGTGCTGCTGCTCTCCGGGCTGCTGCGCCGCCGGCGCCCGGAGATCGGTGACGCCGTGTCCATCGACCACCGGACCGGCTTCGCCCTCGAGCCGATCGAGCGGACCGACGTCGAGCAGCTCGTCCTCGAGGAGGTCCCCGCCGTCTCCTACGACGACATCGGCGGCCTCGGCCCCCAGATCGAGCAGATCCGCGACGCCGTGGAGCTGCCCTTCGTCCACCCCGAGCTCTACCGCGAGCACGGCCTCACCCCGCCCAAGGGCATCCTGCTCTACGGGCCCCCCGGCAACGGCAAGACCCTCATCGCCAAGGCCGTCGCCCGCTCCCTCGCCGAGCGCGCCGCCGACCGCGCCGGCCGCGAGAAGGCCCTGGGCTACTTCCTGAACATCAAGGGCCCGGAGCTGCTGGACAAGTACGTGGGGGAGACCGAGCGCCAGATCCGCTCCATCTTCCTGCGCGCCCGGGAGCAGGCCGTCCGGGGCGTGCCCGTGGTCGTGTTCTTCGACGAGATGGACTCCCTGTTCCGCACCCGCGGCTCCGGGCTGTCCTCGGACGTGGAGACCACCATCGTCCCGCAGCTGCTGACCGAGATCGACGGCGTGGAGCGGCTCGACAACGTCATCGTCATCGGCGCCACCAACCGCGAGGACATGATCGACCCCGCCGTGCTGCGCCCGGGCCGGCTCGACGTCAAGATCCGCATCGACCGCCCCGACGCCCAGGGCGCCGCCGAGATCCTGCGCCTCTACGTCACCGAGGACCTGCCCCTGCGCCGGGCCGAGGTCGACGCCGCCGGCTCCCGCGCGGGCGCCGTCGAGGCCCTCGTGGACGCCGCGGTGGCCCGGATGTACGAGAAGAGCCCCGCCACGCGGTTCCTGCACCTGAGCTACCGCGACGGCACCGAGGAGACCCTCTACTTCAGCGACTTCACCTCCGGGGCCGTGATCCGCAACGTGGTGGACCGGGCCAAGAAGCAGGCCATCAAGGACCTGCTCACCACCGGGGAGCGGGGCCTGGGCCGCGCCCACCTGGTCCGCGCGGTGGACGAGGAGTTCCACGAGCAGCAGGACCTGCCCAACACCTCCAACCCGGAGGACTGGGCCCGCATCTCCGGGCGCCGCGGGGACACCATCACCGACCTGCGCGTGGCCCTGCACCGCGACCCCCACCCCGCCGGGCCGGCCACGCCGCCGGCGCCAGCAGGGGAAGCACCGGCGGACGCACCGGGGGAGGCCGGCGCATGACCGTCCGCCGTGTCATGGGCACCGAGACTGAGTACGGTGTGCTGGCCACCGGCAACCCGCACGCCAACGCCACCGTGCTCTCCACCCAGGTGGTCACCACCTACGCCGCCCTGGTGCGCCGCCGTCTCGGCGCGTCCCGCACCACCGCCGACTGGGACTACCACGGCGAGACGCCCCTGGAGGACGCCCGCGGCTTCACCGTCCCGCGCGAGCAGGCCGACCCCTCCCAGCTCACCGACGTCGCCCCCGTGCTCACCGCGGAGGAGGTCGCCGCCGAGGCGCTGCGCGAGTCCGGGCCCTGGGCGGAGTCCATGGACTGGGCCCAGGTCGTGATGAACACCGTCCTGCCCAACGGCGCCCGCCTCTACGTGGACCACTCCCACCCCGAGTACTCCTCCCCGGAGGTCACCACCCCCCGGGACGCCGTCCTCTGGGACGCGGCCGGGGACCGCGTGGCCCTCGACGCCGTCCGGGCCGTGGCCGCCAGCGCCGCGAGCACCGGCCTCGACGTCGTGAACCTCTACAAGAACAACACCGACAACAAGTCCGTCTCCTACGGCGCCCACGAGAACTACCTGGTGCCCCGCGCCGTGCCCTTCGACCGGCTCGCCGCGGCCCTGCTGCCCTTCTTCGCCTCCCGCCAGGTGATGTGCGGCGCCGGCCGCGTCGGTCTGGGCCCGCGCGGCCGGCGCCCGGGCTTCCAGCTGAGCCAGCGCGCCGACTTCTTCGAGCGCGAGATCGGGCTGGAGACCACCGTCCACCGGCCCATCGTCAACACCCGGGACGAGCCCCACGCCGAGCGCGGCCGGCACCGCCGCCTGCACGTCATCATCGGCGACGCCAACCTGTCCCACACCGCCGGGCTGCTGAAGTTCGGCACCACCTCCCTGGTCCTGGGCCTGGTCGAGGCCGGCGCCGCCCCGGACCTCGGCCTCGCCGACCCCGTGGCCGCCCTGCAGGCGATCAGCCACGACCCGTCGCTGCGCGCCACCGTCGCGCTCCGGGACGGCCGGGAGCTCACCGGGGTCCAGCTGCAGCGGCTCTATCTCGAGGCCGCCCGCGCCCACGAGGCGGCCGGCGGGGAACCCGATCCGCAGACCCGGGAGGTCCTCGAGCTCTGGGAGGAGGTCCTCGACGCCCTCGAGACCGACCCGCTGTCCCTGGCCGACCGGCTGGACTGGGTCGCCAAGTACGCGCTGCTGCGGGGCTACCGCGAGCGCGACGGGCTCGCCTGGGACGACCCCCGCCTGACGCTGGTCGACCTGCAGTACGCCGACGTGCGCCCCGAGAAGGGGCTCTACCACCGGCTGGTCGCGGGCGGGCGGATGCGCACCCTGTTCGGCGCCGAGGAGATCGAGCGGGCGGCCGGCGCGCCGCCCGCCGACACCCGCGCCTGGTTCCGGGGCCACCTGGTCTCCCGGTTCCCCGACGACGTGCTCACCGCCAACTGGGACTCGGTCTCCCTCGCGCTGCCGGGAGTCCGCCGCGGCGCGCGGATCGCGATGCCCGAGCCGCTGGACCTCACCCGTGAGGACGTCGGCCCCCTCGTGGGGTCCGCCCCCGACGCCGAGCACCTCGTCCGCGCCCTCGCCGGCGCCCGCCCCGCCCTCGTGCACACCGGCTCCCTCGGCTGAGCACACCCACCCACCACTCCAGGAGGACCCCTCATGGCCCAGGAACGCATCTTCGGCACCGGCGCCCAGCGCCGCGAGGAGACCGAGCTCCCCGAGCCCGGCGCCCCCGCCCCCACCCAGCCCGCCGCCCAGGCCCAGACCAGCACCGGCAGCGCCGACGACCTGCTGGCCGAGATCGACGGCGTGCTCGAGTCCAACGCCGAGGAGTTCGTGAAGGGCTTCGTCCAGAAGGGCGGCCAGTAGCCCCCATGGACCGCAGGATCTACGGCATCGAGACCGAGTTCGGCATCGCCCACAGCGCCCCCGGGGCGCGGCAGCTCAGCCCCGAGGAGGCCGCCCGCACGCTCTTCCGCCCCGTGGTGGCCTGGGGCCGGTCCTCGAACGTGTTCCTGCCCAACGGGGGCCGGCTCTACCTGGACGTCGGCTCCCACCCCGAGTACGCGACCGCCGAGTGCGCGAGCCTCGAGGACCTCGTGGCCCAGGACAAGGCCGGTGAGCTGCTGGTCGACGACCTGCGGCGGCAGGCCCAGGACACCCTGGCGGCGGACGGGGTCCCCGGGCAGATCTATCTGTTCAAGAACAACGTCGACTCCCGCGGCAACTCCTTCGGCTCCCATGAGAACTACCTCATCGCCCGGCGCACCGAATTCGCCCGGCTGGTGCAGATCCTCATCCCGTTCCTGGTCACCCGCCAGTTGCTCGTGGGCGCCGGCAAGGTCCACCCCGCCGGCCCGGAGGACTTCGGGGCCGTGCCGGTGGGCTCCGGGGCCCCCAGCTACTCCTTCTCCCAGCGCGCGGACCACATCTGGGAGGGCTCCTCCTCGGCCACCACCCGCTCCCGGCCGCTGATCAACACCCGGGACGAGCCGCACGCCGACGCCCAGCACTACCGCCGGCTGCACGTGATCGTGGGGGACTCCACCATGTCCCAGACCACCACGGCCCTGCGGGCGGGGACCACCGACCTGATGCTGCGGATGATCGAGGCGGGGCAGATCCTGCCGGACCGGACCATGGCCGACCCGGTGCGGTCCCTGCGGGAGGTCTCCCACGACCTCACCGGCACCCACCCGGTCCTGCTCGCCGACGGCGCCCGGCGCTCCGCCCTGGACCTGCAGCGGGAGCACCTGGAGGCCGTCCGGGCCTTCGTCGACCGGGAGGGCGCCCACCACGACCGGGTGCCGTGGGTGCTGGAGCTGTGGGAGCGCACCCTGGACGCCGTGGCCCGGCAGGACGCCTCGGCGATCGACACCGAGATCGACTGGGCCATCAAGAAGAAGCTGCTCGACGGCTACGCCGCCCGGGACGGCCTCGACCTCTCCGCCCCGCGCCTGGCCCAGCTGGACCTCGCCTACCACGACACCGCCCCGGAGCGCGGGCTGTTCAACCTGCTGCAGCGGCGCGGACAGGCCGCGACCTTCGTCCCCGACGAGCGGGTCGAGGAGGCCGCGCGCACCCCGCCCGCCACCCGGGCCGCCGTCCGCGGCCGGTTCATCGACGCGGTGGTCGCCTCCGGGCACCACTACACGGTCGACTGGGTGCACCTGAAGGTCAACGACCGCACCCAGCGCACCGTGCTGTGCAAGGACCCCTTCGCCACCGAGCACCCCGAGGCCGACGCCCTGGTGGCCGGCCTGCGCGCGGCGGCCCCCGCCGGGGACGGCCCCGCCCACGGGGACGCCCCCGTCATCTGACGCGGCCGCGACCGGCGGCCGGGCCGCGCTGTCCAGTCAACATCCAGCGCCCTGCACTAGGCTGGGCGCGGCCCGGCCCTGCCGCCCGACTCCGCCGACCCCACCCGGCCCGACCCCCGAGGAAGACACCTGTGCGAAAGACCCTGACCACCTCCGTTGCCGCCCTGTCCCTGATGCTCGCCCTCGCAGGCTGCTCGGGGGCCGGAGTCGACTCCGTCGAGCTCAGCAACGACCCGGCCTCGGGCACCGCCCCCTCGGTGACGTTCGAGACCCCGCTCAACGCCGAGGAGGCCGGTGCCAAGGAGCTGCGCGAGGGCGAGGGCGCGGAGATCGCCGAGGGCGACACCATCCTGCTGCAGGCGGCGCTGTTCAAGGGCTCGGACGGCACCTCGATCGGCGAGACCTACTCCCAGGGCGCCGGCCAGGTCCTCACCCTGGAGCAGGGTCTGCAGGAGTCCATCCCGGAAATGTACGACGCCCTCGTGGGTGCCAAGGAGGGCGCGATCATCGCCTACTCCTCCCCGGAGACCTCCGGCGCCGCCGGCGACGAGTCGACCTCCGTGGAGGTCTACGAGGTCGTGCGCAAGATCCCCACCGAGATCGAGGGCGAGCCGCAGGACAGCCCGAAGGGGCTGCCCGAGGTCACCGAGAACGACGAGGGCGTGCCCACCGTGGCCGAGCCCGAGGGGAAGGCCCCCGGGAAGCTGGTCTCCGAGTACCTCATCGAGGGCGACGGCGAGGAGGTCGCCGAGGGCGACACCGTCATCGCGAACTACGTGGGCGTGAAGTGGTCCGACGGCGAGACCTTCGACTCCTCCTACGAGAAGGGCGCCCCCGCGTCCTTCCCTCTCGACAACGTCATCGAGGGCTGGCAGGAGGGCCTGGCGGGCAAGAAGGCCGGCTCCCGCGTGATCCTGTCCGTGCCGGTCGACCAGGCCTACGGCACGGAGAAGGACCTCGGCGAGGACTCCCAGTACCCCGCGGGCGACCTGCTGTTCGTGGTCGACATCCTGGCCGCCGTCGAGACCCCCGAGGCCCCGGCCGAGCCCTCCGCGTCGCCCAGCGCATCGCCCAGCGCGTCGCCCTCGGCGACCGAGGAGTAGTCCCGGTCGGCTATGGTGGCCCGGTGGGGGCGCGGCCCCCACCGGGGCCCGCGGCCCCACCGTCCCCGGCGGCCACGTCCGCCGACGACCCGACGAACCAGGAGCACCCATGTCCTTCGGAGAGCGCAAGCTCGACCGCACCAAGCCCGAGATCGACTTCCCCGAGGGGGAGGCCCCGACCGAGCTGGTCGTCACCGACCTCGTCGAGGGCACCGGCGCCGAGGCCACCGCCGGCAAGCAGATCTCCTGCCACTACGTCGGCGTGACCTTCTCCGCCGGCGAGGAGTTCGACGCCTCCTGGAACCGCGGCCAGCCGCTGGACTTCACCGTGGGCATCGGCCAGGTCATCGAGGGCTGGGACCAGGGTCTGCTGGGCATGAAGGTCGGCGGCCGCCGCCGCCTGGAGATCCCCTCCGCCATGGCCTACGGCTCCCGGGGCGCGGGTGGAGTGATCGGCCCCGACGAGGCCCTCATCTTCGTGGTGGACCTCCTGGACGTGCGCTGAGGACCCAGCGGATGGCAGCCCGATCGACGGAGCGGCTTCTCAACCTGCTCATCGCCCTGGTCTCCCGCGAGCGCGGCTACACCCGCGCCGAGCTGCGGGAGGCCGTTCCGTCGTACGCGGAGTCCGCCTCGGACGAGGCCTTCGAGCGGATGTTCGAGCGCGACAAGGCGGAGCTGCGCGATCTCGGCTACCCCATCGAGGAGGTCTCCGAGGACCCCCTCTTCCCGGACGACACGCACGGGCACCGGTACCGGATCCCGCGCGGGTCCTTCACCCTGCCGCCGCTGCAGTTCACCGCGGAGGAGTCGGCGGTGCTCGCCCTGGCCGCCAACGCGTGGACGGACGCCTCCCTGGGCGAGCTGGCCCGCCGCGCCCTGCGCAAGCTGGAGCCGGCCATCGGGGGACTGCCCGACGAGGACGCCCCGCCGCTGCTCCAGCCCACCCTCACCGCCCACGAGCCGTCCTTCGAGCCGCTGCTCTCGGCGGTCGTGCGCCATCGTGAGGTGCGCTTCGACTACCTGGCCCGCAGCACCGACCAGCTCACCACCCGCCGGCTGCGCCCGTGGGGGATCGGCTCCCGCTACGGCAACTGGTACGTGGTCGGCTGGGACCTGGACCGCAAGGACTCCCGCACGTTCCGGCTCTCCCGGATCATGTCCGACGTCACGGTGACCCGCAAGGAGTTCGACCCGCCCGAGGGCTTCTCCATGAACGAGGCGCTGTCCCACATGGTCTCCCACGCCCCGGCGCGCACCGTGGAGGTCCTCGCCCGCCCCGGCCACGCCCTGATGCTGCGCCGGATGGCCTCCCGGCAGCAGCCCGCCGCGGTCGCCGGGGCCTGGGACCGGCTGCACATCCCGTTCGCGGAGACCGAGATCCTCGCCGAGGAGATCGCCGCGGCCGGCCCCGGCGTCGTCGTGCCCGAGGGCGGGGACGGGACGGCGCCCACCATGCAGGCCGAGGTCCGGGCCGCCGTGGTGCGCCGGCTCGGCAGCGCCGCCGCGGCCGTGGCCGCGTTCCGCGGCGTGACCGTCGACTGGACCGTGAAGTCCCGCAAGGGCACCCGCAACAAGCTCTCCACGGCCGACCACCTCTCGCGGCTGCTGGAGATCGTCAGGTGGGTCTACGCCCACCAGGGCGCCGAGCTGGAGGAGACCGCCCGCCGCTTCGGGATCACCGACCAGGAGCTGATCGCCGACCTCAACACGCTGTTCGTGTGCGGCAAGCCCGGGCACATGCCCGACCAGCTGATCGACGCGTCCTGGGACGACGGCCACGTCTACCTCTCCAACGCGGACGAGCTCTCCGACCCCGTGCGGCTCACCCAGCCGGAGGCCTCCGCGCTGCTCGTGGGCCTGCAGACCCTGCGCACCGTGCCCGGCGGGGACTCCGAGGCCGTGGCCTCGGCGATCGCCAAGGTCGCCGGCGCGGCCGGGGACGCCGGGGTCCTGGCCAACGCGGTGGGCGCCCGCCCCATCACGGACACCCCCGCCCCGGCGCTGGCGGACGTCATGGCCACCGTGCGCCGGGCCGTGGAGGAGCGGCGCCGGATCCGGATCCGCTACGTGGTCCCCTCCCGGGACGAGCTCACCGAGCGCGTGGTCGACCCCGTGCAGGTCTTCTCCTCCAACACGCACTGGTACGTGCGCGCGTGGTGCCTGACCTCCGAGGGTATGCGCAACTTCCGGCTCGACCGGATCTCCTCCGTCGAGGACGCCGGACCCGCCGGGGAGCGCCCGGCCGCCCAGGAGGCCGCCGCGGCGTCCCGGCCGGCCCCCGGCACCCCGGACACCGTGGAGGTCGTGCTCGTCACCGACCGCCGCAGCCGGTGGATCGCGGACCAGTACCACGCGACCCGTACCGCGGTGGTGCGGCTGCCCGGCGGGCCCCGCACCGGTCCCGCCGCCGACCACGAGGCCGCGCTGATCGGCTTCCAGACCGTCGAGGCGGTGTGCGCGCTCGTCACCCGCTACGGCGGGCAGCTGGCCGTGGCCGGCCCGGACGACGTGGTGGCCCAGGTGGAACTCTGGGTGAACTCGGCGCTGGGCGCGTACGAGACGTCGGAACAGCGCTGACCGGCGCGCCTATACTGGAGGACATGCTCTGGTGGTCCTGGGTCCTGCTGTGGACGGTCCTCGTCCTGCTCGGCGCCGCGTTCCTCGGGCTGATGCTGTGGCGGCTGGTGAGGACCTTCCTCGCCCTGCTCCGGGACACCGAGACGGTGGCCGGGGAGTTCGCCCAGCACTGGGACGACGCCGCCGCCGGGGTGCAGCGTCCCGTCCGGGCCGCCCCGGACCCCGCCCTGTTCACCCCGGTGGGGCAAGCCGTGGCCGACTACCGGGTCGGCCGTGACCAACGAGAAACCGCCCGTCTGAGACGCCGCATGGAGCGCAAGGACCGCATGGGCCAGCCGCAGCGGATCAGCGACATCCGCCGGGCTGAACGGAAAGGAATGTTCAATGGGTAGGCTCTTCGACAGCCCCTTCATGATCCTGATCATCCTGCTGGTGATCCTGCTGCTCTTCGGCGCGCCCAAGCTCCCGGGCATGGCCCGCAGCCTCGGCCAGTCGCTGCGCATCTTCAAGTCCGAGGTCAAGGAGATGAAGAAGGACGACCAGCCGGACGGCTCGGACGTCGTGATCGACGGCCGCCCCGTGCAGGACGGCCGGGACGCCGCCCCGGAGGCGCGCCCCGGCACGACCGGCGCCTCCGGCACGGAGACCCCGCCGCGCCCGGACCAGCGTCCCGGCAACCCCACGGCCTGACGGCCCGCGCCCCGCACCCGAGCGGTCCGCCGCCTCGCCCCCGCGCGGGAGCGGAGGGCCGCTCGCCCGGTTCCCCGTCCCGTCCCCCCCCCGTCCGGCCCCGACGTCCCGGAGGTCCCATGTCCGCGCAGTCATCCCGCGGCCCCAAGCAGCGCCGGTCCGCGCGCAAGGCCAACCCGCAGGCGCAGATGGCCCTGGCCGAGCACCTGCGGGAGCTGCGCAACCGGCTGATCAAGGCAGCCGTGGCCACGGTCCTCGGCATGGTGGGCGGCTTCTTCCTCTACCAGCCCTTCATGGGCTACATCACCGAGCCCCTGGCGCGGCTGGCAGAGGCCGAGGGCAACCAGGCGTCCATCAACTACTCCGCGGTGGGCTCCTCCTTCAACATCATGGTGGAGGTCTCCCTGGTCCTGGGGCTGGTGCTGGCCAGCCCCGTGTGGCTGTACCAGCTCTGGGCCTTCGTGACCCCCGCCCTGCACCGCACGGAGCGGCGCTACGCGGTCGGCTTCCTGGCCGCGGCGGTCCCGCTCTTCCTCGGCGGCATCGCGGTGGCCGTGCTGACCCTGCCCACGGCCGTCTACGCGCTGACCGCGTTCACGCCGGCCGGCGGCACGAACTTCATCTCCGCCGACGTGTACCTGCGGTTCTTCCTCCAGCTCATCCTCACCTTCGGGATCGCCTTCGTGCTGCCGGTGTTCCTGGTGGGGCTGAACATGCTGGGGGTGCTCTCGGGCCGGACGGTGCTCAAGAGCTGGCGGATCGTGGTGGTGCTCGTGATGGTCGTCTCGGCGATGGCGGCCCCCGGCCCGGACCCGATGACCATGTTCTACCTCGCGGTGCCGCTGCTGACCCTGTTCTTCGTGGCGGTCGGGCTGTGCCTGCTCCTGGACCGGCGGCGCGCCCGCCGGGAGGAGCGGCGGGCCGCCGCCACGGGTGCGTCGGCCGACGCCGCCACCACGGCCGACGCACTGGATCGGCTCGGCCGGGACCCCGAGAAGGGCACTGGCGCCTGACCCGGATCGGCCCGTCGCGAACGGGCCTGCGCGGACCCGTCCGCGTCGGCGATGCGCAGTAGGGTGGGCACATGTCCTCCTACGCCGACCGATACCTGGCCGCCAAGCAGCGGGCCGTCCACGCGAGGACCGAGCTGTCGGTGTTCCAGCAGCGGCTGGAGTTCGCGATGGACGAGTTCCAGGTGACCGCGTGCCGGTCCCTCGAGGAGGGCCGCGGGGCGCTCGTGGCCGCGCCCACCGGCGCCGGCAAGACCGTGGTGGGGGAGTTCGCCGTCCACCTCGCCCTCTCCCGCGGCCAGAAGGCGTTCTACACGACCCCGATCAAGGCCCTGAGCAACCAGAAGTTCCACGAGTTCTCCCGCGCCTTCGGCGCGGAGCGGGTGGGCCTGCTCACGGGCGACACGTCCGTGAACTCCGAGGCCGACGTGGTCGTGATGACCACCGAGGTCCTGCGGAACATGCTCTACGCCGACTCCCCGACGCTGCTCAACCTCGGCTTCGTGATCATGGACGAGGTGCACTACCTCGCCGACCGTTTCCGCGGCGCCGTCTGGGAGGAGGTCATCATCCACCTGCCGGAGAGCGTGCAGCTCGTCTCCCTGTCCGCGACCGTCTCCAACGCGGAGGAGTTCGGCGCGTGGCTGGACACGGTGCGCGGGGACACCGACGTCGTCGTCTCCGAGCACCGGCCCGTGCCCCTGTGGCAGCACGTGCAGGTGGGCGGGCGCCTGCTGGACCTGTTCGTGGACGACACCACCGTGGAGGAGGCGGCCGAGCGGATCGGCGGACCCGGCCGCGACGAGCCCGAGGTCAACCCCGAGCTGCTCCAGCTCGCCCGCGCCGAGCACCCCCGGGGCGGGCGCCGCGGCGGGCGGGGCCCCGGTGGGCGCTCCCGCGACCGGTTCTCCCGGCGCAACGGCGGCGAGGGCTTGCGCCCCGGACCCGAGACCCGGCGGGTCTCCCGCCCGCAGCTGATCCGCCGGCTCGACGCCGAGGGCCTGCTGCCGGTGATCACCTTCATCTTCTCCCGGGCCGGCTGCGACGGCGCCGTCCAGCAGTGCGTGGCCGCGGACATCCGGCTGACCACGGACAAGGAGCAGCGAACCATCCGGGCGCGCGTGGCCGAGACGGCCGCCTCCCTCGAGGCCGCCGACCTCAACGTGCTGGGCTTCTACGAGTGGCGCGACGGCCTGCTGCGCGGCGTGGCCGCCCACCACGCCGGGATGCTTCCGGCGTTCAAGGAGCTCGTGGAGCAGCTCTTCGCCGACGGCCTCGTCAAGGCGGTCTTCGCCACGGAGACCCTGGCCCTGGGCATCAACATGCCGGCCCGCTCCGTGGTGCTGGAGAAGCTCGACAAGTTCAACGGCGAGTCGAGGGTGGACATCACCCCGGGGGAGTACACCCAGCTGACCGGCCGCGCGGGGCGGCGGGGGATCGACGTCGAGGGCCACGCGGTGGTGCTGTGGCAGCCCGGCATGGACCCGCGCACCGTCGCGGGGCTCGCCTCGAAGCGCACCTATCCGCTGAACTCCAGCTTCCGGCCCACCTACAACATGTCCGTGAACCTCGTGGCGCAGTTCGGCGCCCACCGGTCCCGGAAGATCCTCGAGTCCTCCTTCGCGCAGTTCCAGGCCGACCGCTCCGTGGTGGGCCTGGCCCGCCGGGTCCGCTCCCAGGAGGAGTCGCTGCGGGGCTACGAGGAGGCGATGACCTGCCACCTGGGGGACTTCACCGAGTACGCGGCCCTGCGCCGGGAGCTCAAGGACCTCGAGCGGGCCGCGGAGCGCTCCGACTCCCGCCGGCGCCGCTCGGACGCGGTGGCCTCGCTGCACGACCTGCTGCCCGGCGACGTGGTGGAGATCCCCCGTGGGCGCAACGCCGGCTACGCCGTGGTGCTGAGCACCGACCCGAACCGGGACGACCCGCGTCCCTCCATCCTGACCCTGGACCACCAGCTGCGCCGGGTCGGGGCGCAGGACCTGGACGGGCCGCTGGAGCCGGTCTCCCGGATCCGGATCCCCAAGCACTTCACCGGCAAGACCCCCAAGGAGCGCCGGGACCTCGCCTCCTCCGTGCGCAACGCCCTGCACGAGCACCGGCCCCCGCGCGGCGGCGGCCGGGGGCACACCGTCCGCTTCGACCGGGGCACCAGCGCCGCCGAGCAGCGCATCGTCGACGTGCGCAAGGCCCTGCGCGCCCACCCCTGCCACGGGTGCTCCGACCGCGAGAACCACGCCCGCTGGGCCGAGCGGTGGTGGACGCTGCGCCGGGACACGGACGGGCTGCTGCGCCAGATCGAGGGCCGCACCAACACGATTGCCAGGACCTTCGACCGGGTCTCCCAGGTGCTGGACTCCTTCGGCTACCTCGAGGCCCTGCCCGACGGCGAGGTGCGGCCCACGCACGCCGGGGAGCAGCTGCGCCGGATCTACGGGGACCGGGACCTGCTCCTGGCGCTGAGCCTGCGGGACGGGTTCCTCGACGGCCTCGACCCCGCCGCCACGGCCGGCCTGGTGACCCTGCTGGTGTACCAGGCCAAGCGCGAGGACCAGCGCGTCCAGCCCGTGCTGCCCTCCGCGGCCATGGACCGGGCGGCGCAGACGGTGGTGCGCAACTGGTCGGTGCTCACGGACCGGGAGCAGGAGCACCACCTCCCGCCCACGGCCGAGCCGGAGTTCGGCCTGGTGGAGCCCATGCACCTGTGGGCGCGGGGGGCCACGCTGAGCACCGCGCTGACCGGCACCGAGCTCGCCGCCGGGGACTTCGTCCGCTGGGCCAAGCAGGTGATCGACATGCTCGACCAGCTGGCCTCCATCGACCTGCTGAGCCCCGAGCTGCGCAGCCAGTGCCAGCGCGCGATCGCGCTGGTGCGCCGCGGCGTCGTCGCCCACTCGGCCTTCGAGGACTGAGCCCGCCCCGTCCGCCCCGGACCCCCGTCCGCGCCCCTCCCGAACAGGAGACCCGTGAGTTCCACCGCCCCCGCACGCCGTCCGGTCCTCTACCGCAACGGCTCCGTCTACAGCCCCGCCGATCCCTTCGCCACCGCCGTCCTGGTGGACGGACCGCGCGTGGCCTGGGTGGGCTCGGAGGAGGCCGCCCGGTCCCTGCAGGACTCCTCCATGGACGTGGTGGACCTCGACGGGAGGCTGCTGGCGCCCGGCTTCGTGGACTCGCACGTGCACCTGACCGAGACGGCGCTGGCCCTGTCCACCCTCGACCTCACCGCGGCCGGGTCCCTGCAGGAGGTGCTCGACGCCGTGGCCGGGGCCGCGCGCACCGGCCACGGCGTGGTGCTGGGCTCCGGCTGGGACGAGTCCGCGTGGCCCGAGCGGCGCGCGCCCACGGCCCAGGAACTGGACCGCGCCGCGGGCGGGCGAGAGGTCTACCTCACCCGGATCGACGTCCACTCGGGGGTCGTCTCCGCGTCCCTCGCCCGGCGGCTCGGCCTCGCCACCGTGGAGGGCTGGCTGGGCGACGGCCGCGTCGAGCACCTCGCGCACGACCGGGTGCGCGCCGCCGCCCTCGACTTCGACGCCGGGCGCCGGGCCGAGCTGCACCGGCTGGGCCTGCACCACGCCGCGGCCCAGGGCTACGTGGCCCTCGCCGAGGCCAACGCCGAGCAGGTGGCCCCGTTCGAGGACCTCGTGCACCTGGTCGCCCTCGCCAACCACGGGGTCCGCGCCGAGGGGCCGACCCCGCGCGTGCTGCCCTACCGGGGGGAGCTCGTGCGCACCGCCGCGCAGGCGCGCGCGGTCGTCGAGCGCTTCGACGCCGCCCTGGCGGAGCTGCTCGGGCGCCCGCCGCGGCGGGGCGAGTCGCTGGTCGGCCTGGCCGGAGACCTCTGCGTCGACGGCGCCCTGGGCTCCCGCACGGCCGCCCTGCGCGCGCCCTACGCCGACGAGCCGTCCAGCACCGGGGACCTCTACCTCGACCCGGACGCCGTCGCGGCGCACCTGGCCGCGACCACGGAGGCCGGTCTGCAGGGCGGCTTCCACGTCATCGGGGACGCCGGGATGGACACGGTCCTGGACGGGCTCGACCGCGCCGCGCAGCTCGTGGGGGAGCGCGCCCTCCAGGGCGCCGGCCACCGCCTGGAGCACGCCGAGATGATCGACCCGGAGGGTGTCGAGCGACTGGCCCGCCACGCCGTGACCGTTTCCGTGCAGCCGGGCTTCGACGCCGCCTGGGGCGGGCCGGGCGGGCTGTACGAGCAGCGCCTCGGCGTTGCGCGGGCCGCGGCGATGAACCCGCTGGCCTCCTTCTACCGCGCCGGGGTGCCCGTGGCCCTGGGCAGCGACGCGCCCGTGGTGCCCCTGTCCCCGTGGGACACCGTCCGCGCCTGCCTCGAGCACCACGACCCGGAGCAGCGGATCTCCGCCCGCGCCGCCTTCCTGGCCTCCACCCGCGGCGCCTGGCGGGCCGCCCGGCACCCGGACCCGATGCAGGGCCAGCTCGCTCCCGGCACCCCGGCGACCTTCGCGGTGTGGGACGTGGAGGCGCTCATGGTGCAGCAGGCCGAGGGCACCGGCTCCTCCTGGAGCACCGACCCGCGAGCGCGCACCCCGCTGCTGCCCGCCCTGGACGGCACGTCCCTGCCCGTGTGCCGGCAGACCGTGCTCGACGGCGTGGAGCTGTTCCGCTCCGAGGACTTCTGAGCCCCGGGCCGGGGCCGGATCGCGGCCCTGGCCCGTGTCGGTCGATCTTGGCCGAGCGCACGGCGCAGGATAGGCTGGGCAACTGCTGCCGGGTGGGCTCACTCGTCCTTAGAAAACAGGCCGGCATCCCCTCAGGGCTGGCCTGGTCCGAAGGCGAGGGAGCCTGCCCTGTGGTTTAACAGGTGAGACCTCGAAAGGACCGACCCGGTGCGCGTACTGACCGTCATCCCCACCTACAACGAGCGCGAGTCGTTGCCCACCGTCATGGACCGGCTGCGCCAGGCCGTCCCGGACGGGGACGTGCTGGTGGTGGACGACAACAGCCCGGACGGCACCGGCCGTCTCGCCGACGAGATGGCCGCCGCCGACGGCAGCATCCACGTCCTGCACCGCACGAGCAAGGAGGGCCTCGGGGCCGCCTACATCGCCGGGTTCCGCTGGGGCCTGGTCCGGGACTACGACGTCCTGGTCGAGATGGACGCGGACTGCTCCCACCAGCCCGAGCAGCTCCCGCTGCTGCTGGACGCCGTGGAGCGCGGCGCCGACCTCGCCATCGGCTCCCGCTACGTCCCCGGCGGGCGCACTGTGAACTGGCCGGTGCAGCGTCAGCTGCTCTCCCGCGGCGGCAACCTCTACGCCCGCACCCTGCTGGGCTCCCGGATCCACGACATCACCGCCGGCTACCGTGCCTTCCGCCGCGGAACCCTCGAGCGGATCGGCCTGGAGACGGTCGACTCGAAGGGCTACTGCTTCCAGATCGACCTCGGCTGGCGGACGGAGCGCGCCGGGCTGCACGTTGTGGAGGTCCCGATCACCTTCGTGGAGCGCGCCGAGGGCGAGTCGAAGATGAGCCCGGACGTCACGCGCGAGGCCGTCGTCCGGGTGGCCCAGTGGGGGCTGACCGCCCGCGCCAGAACCCTGGCGTCCAAGCTCACGCGCACCGGCCGCTGAGCGGCACCGCGACCCCGCACCGAGAACGCGCGGAGGGCCCCACCCGATCGGGTGGGGCCCTCCGCGCGTTCTCGGGCTGCGGGCTCAGATCGCGTGCTTGGCCCGGTAGAACTCGATCCTCTGGGCGAGGATCTCCTCCAGCTCGTCCACGCTGCGCCGCTCCAGGAGCATGTCCCAGTGCGTGCGCTGGTGCTTCTCGTTGGGGTTCTCCGGCTTCTCGCCGTTGACGATGATCGCTTCCTTGCCGGTCTTCGACACCCAGACCGGGGGGATCTCGGCCTCCGCGGCGAAGGTGACCGTCACCGACTCGCCGTCCGCGGTGCGGTACTCCACGCGCTGGCGCGGGGCCGGCTCGACACCGGCCTCCGTCTCCATCGACTGGGAGCCCAGACGCATTCCCCTGAGACTGCGGTCGCTCATAGTGGTGGTTCCTCCATAACTGACGGTGGCCACGGCCGTGGCGCACACTCGGGCTGACGACGGGTCTGCAGGGACCCGGGATCCTCTGGGTGCAACATCGACGGCCCCCGGGATGTTCCCCGGAGCGGGCCCGGATTCCCGGGCGGCCCCTGCCTCAGCGGACCCTGCCTCAGCGGCCGGCCGGGCCGTCCTGGGGCGGCATCGGGTCCTCGAGGCGCACGGGCGCGTCCGGGTCGATGCTCGAGGGGCGGGGGATCGTGAACTCGTCCGGGTCCACCGTGGTGCGCTCCAGGTTCAGGGAGAGGTCCTCGTCGGTGACCCGGACCTCCTCCGGGGTGACGAGTGGCTCCGACTCCGGTCCGGCGGCCTCCTCCGGCACCACGTCCTGCTCGTCGGCCGCACCGCGGCCGGGACCGGGGCCGTCGCCGTCCTCGTCGGGGCGGGAGAGGAACTCCCCGACGCCCCGCAGCGCGTCGCCCAGCTCCGCGGGGATCATCCAGACCTTGTTCGCGCTGCCCTCGGCGACCTTCGGCAGCGTCTGGATGTACTGGTAGGCCAGCAGCTTCTGGGTGGGCCGGGCACGGTGGATCGAGTCGAAGACCTTGCGGATGGCCTGCGCCTCGCCGTCGGCGCGCAGGATCGCGGCCTTCGCCTCGCCCTCGGCGGAGAGGATCGCGGACTGCCGCTGGCCCTCTGCCATGAGGATCCGGGACTGCTTGTCGCCCTCGGCCGTCAGGATCACGGCCCGGCGCTCCCGCTCGGCGCGCATCTGCTTCTCCATGGAGTCCTGGATGGAGGGCGGGGGAGTGATTTCCTTGATGTCCACCCGGGAGACCCGGATGCCCCAGCGACCGGTCGTGGAGTCCAGGACGCCGCGCAGCTCCGCGTTGATCTTGTCCCGGGAGGTGAGCGCCTCCTCGAGGTTGAGCCCGCCCACGACGTTGCGCAGCGTGGCGGAGGTCAGCTGGTCCGCGGCCTGGATGTAGTCGACGATCTCGTAGGTCGCCGCACGCGGGTCGGTGACCTGGAAGTAGACGACGGTGTCGATGCCGACGACCAGGTTGTCCTCGGTGATCACGGACTGCGCCGGAAAGGACTGCACCTGCTCGCGCAGGTCGATCAGGGGGAGCAGCCGGTCGATGAACGGGATGAGGAAGTGCAGCCCCGGGGTCAGGGTCGTGCGGTACTTGCCGAGGCGCTCCACGATGCCGGCCCGTGCCTGCGGGATGATCCGCACGGAGCGGAACAGGATGATGACGACCAGGACGATCAGGACGGCGAGCAGGATGATGACGGCTAGGTCCACGGGTGCCTCTCTCGGTGGGTGCTGCGCGACGTCGGTGACGTCGGGTCCGGCGGCGCGGCGCCTCCGGAGCGGGGGTTCAGAAGGACGGGCGGGGCTCGGGCCGGCCGTCGGCGGTCGGGGCGGGGTGGGGCGCCACCAGGACGGTGGCGCCCTCGATCTCATGGACGTAGACGTCGGTGCCCACCGGCAGCTGCTCACCGGTGACCGAGCGGGCGCTCCAGGTGTCGCCCTCCAGCCGCACCAGCCCGCTGCGGGCGGTGACCGGGTCGAGGACCTGGCAGGGCAGGCCGATGAGCCGTGCCGCGTTGGACACGGTCCCGGGGGTGGACCGGTTGATCCGGCGCAGGGCGACGGGCCGGACGAGGAAGATGAGCAGCACCGCGGCGAGGGCGAAGGCGACCACCTGGATCACGAAGTTGTCCGTGACCCAGCTCAGGCCGAAGGCCAGAAGCGACGCCGCGGACATCATGAGGAACACGAAGTCGAGGGTCAGCATCTCGATCGCGGCCAGCACGATCATCGCCAGCAACCAGAACAGCCACGCGTTCTCGACGAGCCATTCCCACATGATCGGTCCCGACCTCTCCTGTGCCTTCTCCAGGGCGTGCGCCCTGGTATCCATTGTGCCCCAGCCCTCCGACGCCGTCCCGGAGCGGCGTGCCGCCCGCGGACCGCGGGCGGCACGCCGCACGGAATACCTGCGCTTTCCCCGCTGTTCACCCGACAACGGTGGTGCCGCGGTCCCGAGCAGGGTCCGTGGCACCACTCGTGAGTTCCGCCGGGGCACCCGCGCCCCCGCGGGTCCGCCCGGACCCCGTCGGACGGACGCCGTCGGACGAACCGTGTCAGGCGGACCGTGTCGGCAGGAAGGAGGAGAACCATGAAGCTCGTCACCTCGGTGGCGGTCTCGGCCGCGGGCGCGTGGCTGGCCGGCACGGCGACCGCCGTCGTCGGCCTCTCCGCCCTGCAGTCCCGGCTGCCCGCCATGATGACTCGCTGGCTGGCCGCCGAGCCCGACTTCGAGCGGGCGCTGGTCCTGCTCGGCACCGGGCAGTGCGAGCCCGGGGACGACCGGGCCGAGAGGCTGCGCGCCCGGCTCGAGGCCGCCTCCGGCCGGCCCGTGGTGTACGTCGACGTCACCGTGCGGCCGGGCACCTCCGCGCGGCGGGCTGCACGCAACCGCGAGCTGGCCCGAAGCTTCCACGCCGACCACGTGCTGGACCACGACCTGGACGGCGACCCCGGTGCCGGCCCGGGACACGACCTGCGCCTCGACGCGCCCGGCGGGCCCGCGGAGCGCTGACGCCGCGGCTCACCCGCCGGTGGTGGTCACCGGCAGCGGCGCGGTCGCGTCGAGCAGGTGGAAGGCCTCGGCGCTGAAGTCGATGACCACCTCGTCGCCCGCCGCGGCGTCCGGGACGCCCGAGAGGTCCAGGGTCACGACCGTGCCGTGGTCGAGCAGCACCGGGACCTGCTTGCCGCCCACCGTGTAGTCCAGCTCGTTCTCCCGGGACGGGATGTGGTGGATAAGCCCCACCTTCTTCGGCGACGTCGTCGGGTCGGTGCACCCGTAGTCGATGCACCAGCCCTCCGGGAGCGTCTTGACCTGGCTCAGCTCCGTCGTCCAGGAGTACACGCTGCTCTCCGGGGGGCTGCTGCTGAAGAACATCCCGCCCACCCGCAGCAGGTCGTAGTAGAGGGCCTCGATGCCGTTGTCGAGGACGTCGCTGGCCCCGGCGTGGATCAGCGCGTCCTGGCCGAGCCCGGCGTCGCGGATCGCGGCCACCGCGCCGTCGAAGCGGTTCTTCTGGGCGACGGTCGTGTTGGCCGTGTCGTTGCGCTCGATGGCCTCGGCGTCCTCGGCGGTGATCGTGGAGAAGTGCGTGGCGATCCCCACGAGCTCCAGGTGGGAGGCGTCCTCGACGGCCCGGGCCAGGGGGAGTGCCTCCTCGGGCACCACGCCCTCCCGCCCCATGCCGGTGTCCACCCACAGGTGCACCTTCAGCGTCCCGCCCGTGGTGGCCAGCACCTGCTCCGCCGCGTCGACCCACGCGGGGTCGATGGCGGGCACCTCCACGTCGTAGTGCACCAGCAGCGGGATGTCCTCGACCTGGGCGGCGTAGAGCACGGCGATCCTCGCCTCCACGCCGGCCTCGCGCAGCGCGATGGCGTCGTCGAGCTTCGGCACGAAGAGGTAGTCGACGTCGGCCGCGTCCTCGATGACCTTCCCGAACACGTCCACGGGCTCGCCGTTCTTCAGCACGGCCCCCAGCTGGACGTCCTGCGGGAAGTCGGCCCGGATCTCCTCGGCGTTGCGCCGCACGGTCTCCGTGTCCACCGTCAGCACGGGGATGTCCTGCGTGCCCTGCGTCGTGTAGGTGTAGGCGGTCTTCTCCCCGACGTCGTTCCCGCCGGCGGCGAAGGAGACCTCCACCGTGCCGGGCGTGCCTCGCGCCGGGGCCGTGCAGGCGTGGCGGGCCGACCGCTCGTCGAACGGGCACTCGACCTCGGTCTCGCCGAAACGGGCGGTGATCGGGCCGTCGGTGTCCTCGCCGGTGTCGGCCAGGACCAGGTTGCCGCCCGTGAGCCCGCCGTGCGAGGGGGAGAGGGCCACCGAGCCGGAGGCGCTCGGCGGCAGCGCCTCCGCCGAGCCCCCGTCCTGGCCGCAGCCCGCCAGCACCAGCACGGACAGGCCCAGCAGGGACGTCACCAGCCTGTGTCCGCGGATGTCCGTCGTGCTCATGTCGCCCCGTCGTCCCACATCGTTCCTCCCCCTCGGCACCGGCGTTTGCCAGTGCACACACCGTGCGGTCACAGGGAGCGTATCCGGACGGGAACGCACCGGGCCGCGGGATCCGGCCATCCGCGGCAACGGTCCACAGATGTGCGGACAGATGCCGCGTCACACGTCCGTCATCGACGGGGGAGCTGCACCACCGCACCCGCCCCGCGGCGCGGACGCCCACCGGCCGCCTCCGTCGCCCGCTCCGGCGCGCCCACGGCGAGTGGCCGGCGGCGCGCACCTGCCCGGCGTGCACCTGCCCGGCGCGCCTGTCCGGCCGGGGCCGCCGGGCATAGGCTCGGAGCGAGCCGGACCGGAGCGCGTCGTCGCCGAGGACGACACCGGCGGGACCGCCCAGGAGGGGACCACACCATGAGCACACCGCCCAGCACGGCACCGCGGACGGGCGCGCCGCACGTCGCCGACAACCACGACCTGATCCGCGTGCGAGGTGCTCGCGAGAACAACCTTCGGGACGTCAGCATCGAGATCCCCAAGCGCCGGCTGACCGTGTTCACGGGAGTCTCGGGCTCGGGCAAGAGCTCCTTGGTGTTCGGCACCATCGCCGCGGAGTCGCAGCGGCTGATCAACGAGACCTACAGCGCCTTCGTGCAGGGCTTCATGCCCACGCTGGGCCGGCCCGAGGTCGACCGGCTGGAGGGTCTGACGACGGCCATCATCGTCGACCAGGAGCGGATGGGCGCCAATCCCCGCTCCACGGTCGGCACCGCCACCGATGCCAACGCGATGCTGCGCATCCTCTTCAGCAGGCTCGGGGAGCCGCACATCGGCTCGCCCAACGCCTATTCCTTCAACGTGCCCTCGGTGCAGGCCAGCGGTGCGATCACCGTGGATCGCGGTCCCGGCCGGACGCGGGCGGAGAGGACGACGTTCACCGTCCTGGGGGGCATGTGCCCCCGCTGCGAGGGCATGGGCTCGGTCAACGACGTCGACCGGTCCGCGCTCTACGACGACGCCCTGTCGCTCGACGACGGCGCGCTCACGATCCCCGGCTACAGCATGGACGGCTGGTACGGGCGCATCTTCCGCGGCTGCGGCTTCTTCGACCCCGGCAAGCCGATCCGAGCCTTCTCGGAGCGGGAGCTCCACGACCTGCTGTACAAGGAGCCGACCAAGATCAAGGTCGACGGCATCAACGTGACCTACGAGGGGCTGATCCCCAGGATCCAGAAGTCGATGCTGTCCAAGGACGTCGACGCCCTGCAGCCGCACGTGCGCGCCTTCGTGGAACGGGCGGTGACGTTCACGACCTGCCCCGAGTGCGGCGGCACCCGCCTGAGCGCCCAGGCCCGGTCGTCGAGGATCGGCGGGAAGAACATCGCCGACGTCTGCGCGATGCAGATCAGCGACCTCGCCGGTTGGGTCCGCGGGCTCGACGAGCCGTCGGTCGCCCCGCTCCTGACCGGCCTGCAGCACCTGTTCGACGCGTTCTCGCAGATCGGGCTGGGGTATCTCTCGCTCGACCGCCCGACCGGCACGCTGTCCGGGGGAGAAGCCCAGCGCACCCGGATGATCCGCCACCTGGGATCGTCGCTCACCGACGTCAGCTACGTCTTCGACGAACCCACCATCGGGCTGCACCCCCACGACATCGAACGGATGAACGGGCTGCTCCTGCAGCTGCGGGACAAGGGCAACACCGTGCTCGTCGTGGAGCACAAGCCGGAGACCATCGCGATCGCGGACCACGTCGTCGACCTCGGTCCCGGAGCCGGCAGCCACGGCGGGACGGTCGTGTTCGAGGGCGCGGTCGAGGAGCTGCGGGCCAGCGGCACGCTCACCGGCAGGCACCTCGACGACCGCGCGTCCCTCAAGGAGACGGTGCGCACGCCCACCGGCACCCTCGAGATCCGCGGTGCCGATACCAACAACCTGCAGGACGTCGACGTCGACATCCCCCTCGGAACGCTCTGCGTGCTCACGGGTGTCGCCGGCTCGGGCAAGAGCTCGCTGGTCCACGGGTCGGTCGCCGGCCGCGAGGGCGTGGTGCTGATCGACCAGGGCGCGATCCGCGGGTCGCGCCGGAGCAACCCGGCCACCTACACCGGCCTGCTCGACCCGATCCGCAAGGCCTTCGCGAAGGCCAACGGCGTGAAGCCCGCGCTGTTCAGCTCCAACTCCGAGGGCGCCTGTCCCGCTTGCAAGGGCGCAGGAGTCGTGTACACGGACCTCGGCGTCATGGCGACCGTCGAGTCCACCTGCGAGGAGTGCGGAGGACGGCGTTTTCAGAGCGCCGTGCTGGAGCACACGCTCGGCGGCCGGGACATCGCCGAGGTCCTGGCGATGCCGGTGGCCGAGGCCCTCGACTTCTTCGACGCCGGAGAGGCGCGCACGCCGGCCGCCCACCGGATCCTCGGCAGGCTCGCCGACGTGGGGCTCGGCTATCTGGTGCTCGGCCAGCCGCTCACCACACTCTCCGGCGGGGAGCGGCAACGGCTGAAGCTGGCCGCCCAGCTCGCCGGGCAGGGGGAGGTCTACGTCCTGGACGAGCCGACCACCGGCCTGCACCTGGCCGACGTGGAGCAGCTGCTGGGACTGCTCGACCGGCTCGTCGACGCCGGGAAGTCGGTCGTCGTGATCGAGCACCACCAGGCGGTCATGGCCCACGCCGACTGGATCGTCGACCTCGGCCCCGGGGCCGGCCACGAGGGAGGCCGGGTGGTCTTC
The DNA here is from genome assembly GCF_029524215.1 of Kocuria oceani. Taxonomy (NCBI): domain Bacteria; kingdom Bacillati; phylum Actinomycetota; class Actinomycetes; order Micrococcales; family Micrococcaceae; genus Kocuria; species Kocuria oceani. The sequence continues at coordinate 187,950 of NZ_JARAMH010000008.1, forward strand.
GAGGGCACGCCCGCAGACCTCGTGGCCTCCCGCTCGACCCTCACCGGCCGCCACCTCGCGGCCTACGTCGGGGCGTGACCACCGGGCCCGGTCCCGTCCGGCTCGCGCGTGGGTTCCTGCGAACCATGGTCGGCGGCAACGACCGCACGGGCCGGGGGAGTGCCGCGGTCTCTGCGGGTGCGCCCGCGCCCGCCGGGGCGCCACCGTGGCCGGGAGCAACGACGCCGCACGGTCGGTCCGCACGGCCGATCCGCACGGTCCGGCCGCTGGAACAGTTCTCCGACGGACGACCGGGACCTGTGCGGACCGTGGGCGTGGCAGTGGTCCATGTCACAGAAGACGTGGGAGCCGGGCGCTCGTGGGCGCCGGGAACCTCAGGGTTGCCGGCCGCGGGCGTTCCCGACACCTCGGACCGGCCAAGGATGCCGCGGCCACAGGGAACGATCCGCAGCGTGCGGACGGGCCCGGCGCAGGGCGCAACCGTCCGCGCACACCGACGCCGAGGACCGCCCGGGCGAAGGCGCTCACGGACACGGGCACACCCAGGCGGCATGCCGAGGCGTCGGACGGCACGGCACGGCACGGCTCGACGGCCGAACACCACAGCCGGACCACACAGTGGGACGCCGGCCCCGGAGCCGCGCCGGGACGCCGCAGCGGAACGGGCCGGCCTCGGCGGAGTCCCGGTCGCGCGTCCTCGGGGCGCCTGCGCACCGGGACGCATGCGCAGGCTGCATGCACAGTCGATGAGCAGGCCCGAACCGTGGGTTCCGGACCTACGCCGCGCCCTGTTCGGTGCTCCTCTCCAAAGCGCCGATAATCTACATTATGTAATGTCGGGGCGAGAGGGGCCTCCCCGTCCGGCCATTCCACCTCCTCTCGCCCCGGGTGCGCCACACCCGCTCCGCACAGCCACCGAGCACGCGGTGCGGGGCCGACCGCCTGCGGCCCCGGCCCCTCGGTGCGCCGCGCACCGCCGAGCGCATCGGCGTCCGGGTGGCCGGCGCACGACCGCCGACCCGCGCCACCACCCTTCGACCCCGGCCGCCGAACCCGCTCGTCACCGTTCCGGACTACACCCGGACATCCCTGGACTCCTGGTCGAAGGTTGAGGGTTCGCCCACACTTAGTCCTTCAACCTTCAGCTTCGACTTCACCCCGAACGGCGTGCGCCGGATCGCTCCGGGACCCCGACTAGACTGCGAGCATGCACACCACGGCCCCCACCACCACGCCGCCCACCGGGCGCACCGGGCGCCGGAGCTCCTGGCCGGCGGTCCTCGTCATCGACGTGCTCCTGGTCCTTCTCTTCGCCGCCGTCGGGCGCAGGACCCACGCCCTCGATGCCGTGGGCGTGCTGGAGACCGCCTGGCCGTTCCTCACCGGACTGCTGCTGGGCTGGGCCGTCTGGCAGCTGCCCCGCCACCCCGTCGGCCTGTGGCCGCGCGGCGTCGCCCTGTGGCTGACGACCGTCGTCGTGGGCATGGGCCTGCGGGTCCTCGTCGGCGAGGGCACCGCACCGAGCTTCGTGCTGGTGACCTTGGCCACTCTCGCCGTTCTCCTGCTGGGCCACCGCGCGCTCGCTCTCACGGTGCGCGCGGCGCGGGCCCGCCGCAGGCCCTGATCCGCCCTGTTCCACCGGCCCCGGCCGGCCCCGTCCCGAGAAAGGCGTCCCATGCTCACCGCCATCGTCCTCATCAAGACCTCCGCCGACCGCATTCCTGAGGTCGCGGAGCAGATCTCGGAGATCCCCGGGATCAGCGAGGTGTACTCCGTGACCGGCGACTGGGACCTGATCGCCATGGTGCGCGTGCACCGGCACGAGGACCTCGCGGACGTCATCGCCGACCGACTCTCCAAGGTCGACGGTGTGGTGGGCACGAACACGAACATCGCCTTCCGCACCTACAGCAAGCACGACCTCGACGCCGCCTTCTCCCTCGGCATCGACTGAGCCCGCCGGCGCCGCCCCCGGTCAAAGCGCCCGGCGACGACCGGGGGCCGGGACGACGACGGGAGGCCGGAACGACAGAAGGCCGGTGAGCGGGTGCTCACCGGCCGTGCGTCGTCGGATCCTCCGGTGTCCTCAGCGGACGGTGTGGGCGATCCAGCGGTCCAGGACCGCGCGCGCGGCGCCGCTGTCCACGGCCTGCTCGGCGCGCCGGACCCCGGCCGCCAGACGGTCGTGGAACGAACCATCCCCCTCCTGGTCGAACGCGACCAGCCCCGCCGCCGCGTTGAGCAGCACGGCGTTGCGCACGGGCCCCGGCTCCCCCGCCAGCACCTGCTCGACGACCCGGGCGTTGTACAGGGCGTCCCGCCCGCGCAGGTCCTCGATCGTGGCCCGGGGCATGCCGAGGTCGAGGGGCTCGAGCTCGTGGTGCTCGACGGTGCCGCCGCGCACCTCCCAGATCTCCGAGGGCGCCGTCACGGTGAGCTCGTCGAGCCCGTCGCCGCCGCGGAAGACCAGGGCGCGGTGCCCCCGGGCCGCGAAGACCCCGGCGATGAGCGGGGCCAGGGCGCGGTCGGCCACGCCGATCGCCGAGGCCTCGACCCGGGCCGGGTTGGTCATGGGCCCGAGGACGTTGAACGTGGTGGCCACCCGCAGCTGCGCCCGCGCCGCGGCCACGAAGCGCATCGACGGGTGGAACGTCTGGGCGAACAGGAACGTGATGCCCACGTGCTCCGCGGCGGACTCGACCAGCTCGACCGGCAGGTCCAGGCGGACCCCGAGGGCCTCCAGGACGTCGGCGGAGCCCGACTTCGACGACGACGCGCGGTTGCCGTGCTTGACCACCTTCGCGCCCGCGCCCGCGCAGACCAGGGCCGCCATCGTGGAGATGTTCACGCTGGACAGCCGGTCCCCGCCGGTGCCGACGATGTCCAGGGCGGGCCCGGGGATGTCCGCCGGCCGGGCCCGGGACACCATCGCGTCCGCCAGGCCGGTGAGCTCCTCGACCGTCTCCCCCTTGGCCCGCAGGGCCACGAGAAAGCCCGCGATGACGACGTCCGACACCTCCCCCGACATGATGGTGTCCATGGCCCAGTACGCCTGCTCCCGGGTCAGGTCGGCCCCCGAGATGAGCGCGGTGATGAGGTCGGGCCACTCGAAGTGCGGTGCGGTCGCCGGAGTCGTCGTGTTCACGCCTTCGATCGTATCGCCCGCCCCACGGGGGCCCGGAACCCGCCGGCAACGGAACGGCCGAGCGCTCCCCGGCCGGTGGTGACACGGATCACGGACGCCCTCCGCAGGCCCCCTCCCGCCCGGGATCCACGGCACCCGGGCGCCGGACACGGCCCCGGGCCCGATCGCGCGGGGCGGCGGGGCGCCGGACACGCAAATCGCCCGATCCGATCCTGGTTGGTCCACCGGCAGTTTTGGCGACATAATGTCTCTGTGACGACTGCAACCCAGACCCCAGCCAAGCCGGTAGGCGGGTCGATCAACCGACCCAACCTGACCTCCGTGGGCACCATCGTGTGGCTCGCCTCCGAGGTCATGTTCTTCGCCGGCCTCTTCGCCATGTACTTCACGCTGCGCTCCACCTCCCCGGAGCTGTGGGCGGACGAGTCGGCCAAGCTGAACGTGTGGCTGGCCACCGCCAACACCATCATCCTGGTGTCGAGCTCCGTGACCTGCCAGTTCGGCGTCTTCGCGGCCGAGCGCCTCCAGCCCCGGCGTGCCGGCGGCGTCCTGGACGTGCGCCGGTGGGGCATGGTCGAGTGGTTCGCCCTGACCTTCATCATGGGGGCGATCTTCGTGGCGGTGCAGGCGTTCGAGTACGCCGAGCTCGTGAGCCACGGCATCAGCATCCCGGCCAACGCCTACGGTTCCGCCTTCTACATCACCACGGGCTTCCACGCCCTGCACGTGACGGGCGGGCTCATCGCCTTCCTGTTCATCATGGGCCGTGCCTTCGTGGCCAAGCGTTTCGGGCACTTCGAGGCCACCTCGGCGATCGTCGTGTCCTACTACTGGCACTTCGTGGACGTCGTCTGGATCGTCCTCTTCCTCGTGGTCTACTTCCTGAAGTAGCCCGCGCCCTCCCGGGGACGACCCCAGCAAACCAACGCAGCACCGAGTTAAAGGAACGTTTGACGTGAAGGCACTTTCGCAACAGCGGCGCCACCCTCTCGCAGTCCTCGTACTGATGGTCCTGGCCCTGCTCCTCAGCGGTGGGCTCTACGCAGTCGCCACCACCACCAACGAGGCCAAGGCCCAGACCGAGTCCTACTCGGCCCAGGACCTCGAGGAGGGCGAGAAGCTGTTCATCGCGAACTGCTCCACCTGTCACGGCCTCGACGGCGCGGGCACCCCCTCCGGGCCGTCCCTGATCGGCGTCGGCGCCGCCGCGGTCGACTTCCAGGTCGGCACCGGGCGCATGCCCATGCAGGCCAACGGCCCGCAGGCCCCGCAGAAGGCCCCGCAGTTCAACCCCGAGGAAACCGCTCAGCTGGCCGGCTACGTCGCGACCCTGGGCCCCGGCCCGGCCGTGCCCGAGGAGGAGTACCTGGACGTCACCCAGGGCAACGCCGCCAACGGTGCGAAGGTGTTCCTCGCCAACTGCGCCATGTGCCACAACGCCGCCGGCGCCGGTGGCGCCCTGACGCGCGGCAAGTACGCGCCGTCCCTGATGGGCGTCGAAGAGGTGCACATCTACGAGGCCATGCAGACGGGTCCGCAGAACATGCCGGTCTTCAACGACGCGAACATCACCCCCGAGGAGAAGCGGGACGTCATCACGTACCTGAAGACCCTCGAGGAGAGCCCCAACCCGGGCGGGTTCGGGCTCGGCGCGCTCGGCCCGGTCTCCGAGGGCCTGTTCGTGTGGACCATCGGACTCGCGGTCATCATCGGGTTCACCATCTGGCTCACCTCGCGCTCCGCCTGAGCTGCCGCCCCGGCAGCAGATGTCGGACCCACTAGCTACGATCAACTGCACCAAGAGAAGAATGAGGGACCACACATGGGAAGCCACAGTGACGGCACTCCCCACGAGTCGGGAACAGTTGCCACCACGGGCACCACGGCGATGGAGCGTTTCCCTGACCCCGGACTGCCCCCGCACCGCCCGCGCCTGACGGACGTCGACGACCGGGCGGCCAAGCGCGCCGAACGGCAGGTCGTCCTGCTGTTCCTGATCTCGGTCATCGGGTCCGTCCTGTTCTTCGTCGGCTACTTCGGCGTCCGGGTGGACGGTCCGATCTACGACGTGACGAACACGGCCCCCACCCAGGCGCTGCAGCTGCAGAACCTCCTGCTTGGCCTGGGCATCGCGCTCGGCATGTTCGGCATCGGCCTGGGGGTCGTGCACTGGGCGCGCACGCTCATGCCGGACCACGAGCTGGTCGAGAGCCGGCACGCGGTCCGCACCGAGGAGCAGCGCGCCGAGGCGCAGAGCATCCTCACCACGATCTACGACGAGTCGGGCATCAAGCGCCGTCCGCTGCTGCGCAACACCCTCATCGGCGCCGCGGTGCTCGCTCCCCTGCCCTTCGTCGGGCTGCTCAAGGACCTGGGCCCCACCAACCTGGACGTTCTCAAGGAGACCCTGTGGGACGAGGGCATCCGCCTGGTCCGCGACCCCTCCGGGACGCCGATCAAGGCCTCGGACGTCACCCTGGGCTCCACGTTCCACGTCGTGCCGGAGAACCTGAGCACGATCGGGCACAACGAGGGCTACCTGGACGAGAAGGCCAAGGCCGTGGTCCTGCTCATGCGGCTGGACCCCGAGTCCGTCAACGTGTCGCCCGAGCGGGCCGACTGGAACGTCGACGGGATCTTCGCCTACTCGAAGGTCTGCACCCACGTCGGCTGCCCGGTGGCGCTGTACGAGCAGCAGACCCACCACCTGCTCTGCCCGTGCCACCAGTCCACTTTCGACCTCACCAACGAGTGCGAGGTCATCTTCGGGCCGGCTGCCCGGCCCCTTCCCCAGCTGCCGATCACCGTGGACGACGAGGGCTACCTCGTGGCCCGCAGCGATTTCCAGGAACCGGTCGGACCGACCTACTCCCAGCGGGGTACCCATGTCGAAGAGATGCAGGGTGAGGCGAACTGATGTCCACGTCCACTGATTTCCAGTACAAGCCGCAGACCGGCACCGGCCGGATCGCGAACTTCGTCGACACCCGGGTCGGCATGTCGCCGATGGTCAAGGAGTTCGGCCGGAAGATCTTCCCGGACCACTGGTCCTTCATGTTCGGCGAGGTGGCGCTGTACACCTTCGTCATCCTCCTGCTCTCGGGAACGTTCCTGGCGCTCTGGTTCGAGCCGTCCATGGCCGCACTCGAGTACGAGGGCTCGTACGTGCCCATGCAGGGCGTCGAGATGTCGGCGGCCTACGCCTCCACCCTCGACATCTCCTTCGACGTCCGCGGCGGGCTGTTCCTGCGTCAGATCCACCACTGGTCCGCGCTGGTGTTCGCCGCCGCCGTGGCCGTGCACATGCTCCGCGTGTTCTTCACCGGCGCGTTCCGCCGACCCCGTGAGCTGAACTGGCTCGTCGGCGTCGGGCTGTTCCTGCTGACCATCGTGGCGGGCTTCTCCGGCTACTCCCTGCCGGACGACGTCCTCTCCGGCAACGGTCTGCGGATCGCCGACGCGATCCTCAAGGCCATCCCGCTGGTCGGCGCCTACCTGTCGATGTTCCTGTTCGGCGGCGAGTTCCCCGGCCACGACATCATCGCGCGCCTATACATCATCCACGTGCTGCTGATCCCCGCGGCGATCCTCGGTCTGATCGTGGTCCACCTGTTCATGGTCGTCGTGCACAAGCACACCCAGTTCCCCGGCCCGGGCCGCACCGAGAACAACGTGGTCGGCTTCCCGGTGGGCCCGGTCTACGCGGCCAAGGCGGGCGGCTTCTTCTTCATCGTCTTCGGCATCATGGCGCTGATGGCGGCCACCACCACCATCAACGCGATCTGGAACTACGGGCCGTACGATCCCTCCCCGGTGCAGGCCGGTTCCCAGCCCGACTGGTACATGGGCTTCACCGACGGCGCCGTGCGCCTCATGCCCGGCACCTGGCCGATCAACTGGGAGTGGACCTTCTGGGGCATGTCGATCCCGCTGAACGTCCTCCTGCCCATGGTCCCGATCATGATCCTGTTCGGCCTCATGGCCGCCTGGCCGTGGATCGAGCGGTGGGTGACCAAGGACGACCGCGAGCACCACATCCTGGACCGCCCGCGCAACGCCCCCTTCCGCACCGCCATGGGCGTCGCCGGCGTGGTCTTCTACACCGTGATGCTCGTCGCGGCCAGCGGTGACCTCATCGCCACGCACTTCAACGTGTCGCTCAACGACGTCATCTACTGGCTGCGGGCCGCGTACTTCATCGCGCCGATCCTCGGCTTCATGATCACCCGGCGCGTCTGCCTGGCGCTGCAGCGCAAGGACCGCGAGATCGTGCTCCACGGTCGCGAGACCGGTCGTGTCCAGCAGCTGCCCCACGGGGAGTTCATCGAGGTGCACGAGCCGCTCGACGAGTACAAGCGCTACCGTCTGGTCGCCATGCCGGACTACGACGTGCTGCCGGCCCAGCCCAACGGCAAGGGCAGGATCACGGGCGCGGAGAAGATGCGCGAGCGGGTCAGCCGGTTCTTCTTCGAGGACCGTGTCGCCCCCGTGACCCCGGCCGAGCTCGAGGCCGCGCACCACCACCACGAGGTGGAGGCCGTGACGGCCGGTCCGCAGGACCGGGAGCTCGTCCGCTGAGTCGTTCGACCGCCTGACGGAGCCCCGGGAGGATCATCCTCCCGGGGCTTTGTCGTCTCTGCACCGAGACGCTCCCCCGCCACGTCGACCCCGTGGTCGCACGGACGCGCAGCTGATCAGCGGCCCCCTCGAACGGCTGCCTCCGGCGGCACCGGCCGTGTCCCGTGGGTTGCCGCCGGATCGTTCTGCGACGGCCCACGTGCCGCCTCACTTCGCGGCCCGCGGCGGTTCCGTGCCGCGGCAGAAGTTGGACATCCGGGCGGACACCGGTCGGCTGCCCACCCGGTGCTCGCCCGCCACCCTGAGCCGTGCCTCCGGGATGCCGGTTGCGGCGCCGCCGCGCCAGTGGCAGGCCTGGCCGTGCTCACCGGCGGTACCGTCGTGGCCGGTGACCGTGCGCGACACCTGCGCCGAACACTCCGCCCGGGATGTGCTCCGCCTCGCACGTGCATACGGTGCCGTCGGCCCGGAGGGACCACGCCCTGGGACGCCTCGCCCTGGGACACCCGGCCCTGTCCGATGTCCGTGGCGGGACGGGCTCGGCGTCCGACGGCCGCAAGGACTGTGTGCTGCCGCCGGAACGGCTCCTCGCCGTCCGACGCCGTCCGACGCCGTGCCGGCCGGTGCCGGACGCGGGCGCGGGCGTGGCCGAGATCGACACGGCCGGCACACGCCCTCCGACAGCGAGGAGCACGTCGAGGCCCTGCCTGCCTCTTCTGGGGGGGCGGCGGCCTCACCGCCGACGGGCACCGGAGGCGCACCCCGGGCCGTACGGGACCGCTTCTCAAGCGTCCGACACGCTCCTGGCCCGAACCCGCCCGAACCCGCCCGAACGTACGAGTCACGGGCCGGAGCATGGGAGTCCCGGCGGGACAGGAGCTCGGGGCACCGGGGCGACACGACCGGGGACGTCCTTCCTCGGACGGTGTCCGCCAGCCGGCGGTGGCGTTCCCGACCGGCCGGACGTGCCCTGCGCATCGGCACGCGGACGCGAGCTGTGCAACCCTGTCCAGAGCCGCCTCCCGGGTCGTCAAGGCCGGGACCGCAAAGCCTCCGTCGAGCTGCTGCGTCTGTGGCGAGGTGCCGGTGGTCACGGTCCCGTCACCGTCCACCAGGACCGGCAAAACGCTCTCGTCCATGCCCCCGCCGAGCATTCGGACGCCGAGGTTTCCCGCCTCCTGCACTACAGCGTGGGCGGTGTCCGACACGGCCTGCCGCTCGCCGCCGGACAGCACCACGGCAACGCTCGCGAACGACATCAGGTGCTTCGTCATCGCGTCGACTCCTTGGCGTGCTGCAGGACCAATGCCGTGCTCTCCGCATCCGCAGCCTCGTGCAGCGGTACGTCCCGCTGGTGCGCGCACCAGGCACGCACTGTGTCGAGGGCGGCCGTGGACGTCCTGCGCCGCCGAGTTCCCGGTCCGGTGTGACCTCGCGGCACCAGGGCCGCCCGGGAGCCGACGCCGAACCAGTTGCAGGGCGCACCCGGGCGGCTTGGAACCCCCTGGCGCGTTCGGGCCGGTCGGAGCCCCATGAGCCCCCTGAACCGTCACGCAGACCCGTACGGCGGCGCACGGGCCCAAAGCGGATGCCTGGGGCCCGGCGGACGCGTGTCCATCCGCGACTGGACCGGTGCAGGTCCAGCAGCAGCGGAGGCACCCGCGTCGGGGGCTCCAGGGGCTGGGCGACAGGGACGGGCGCAGGCACCAACGGGCGCGGGCAGGAATGCACCGGGCGGGGATGAGCACCGCCGGGACGCGAGAACGGCGGAAGCCCCGGACACCTGTGGTGTCCGGGGCTTCCGCGTGCTCCGCCTCAGCGGCGCCGATCAGTGGGCGTGGTCACCGCGGGAGTACTCGAAGACGAGCCCGAGCAGGCCCACGCACACCACGGGGGCGGCGAGCATCAGGATCCACCAGTCGATGGCCAGGCTCACGAACGCCAGGGCGCAGCCAATGCCCAGCAGCAGCGGCCACCAGCTCCACGGCGAGAAGTGGCCGTACTCGCCGGCCGACTCCACGATCTCGCCGTCGAGCTTGTCCTCGGGCAGCACACCACCCGAGTTGCGGTCCACGAGCCACAGGTAGACGGCCAGCATGAAGGACATCGCGCCGACGGCCAGCAGCGCCGGGAAGCCAACGAGCTCCTCGAAGCGGGTGAGGAAGCCGTAGACGATGGCTGCCGCGACGCTGAAGACGCCCAGCAGGTTGAACAGTTTGATGGAGAGTTTCATGCGGTCAGCCCTTCCGCGTGGCCATGGCGGCGTCGTCGACCGGCGACTGCTGCGGGGACTCCGCGGCCAGCTCCGGGTGGTGCAGGTCCAGTGCCGGGCGCTCGGAGCGGATCCGCGGCAGCGAGGTGAAGTTGTGCCGCGGCGGCGGACACGACGTCGCCCACTCCAGGGAACCGCCGAAGCCCCACGGGTCGTCCACCTCGACCTTCGTGCCGTGGCGCCAGGTCGTGTACACGTTCCAGAAGAACGGGATCATCGACACGCCCAACAACATCGCCCCGATGGTGGAGATCTGGTTCATCC
>NZ_JARAMH010000009.1:0-182144 GCF_029524215.1 Kocuria oceani
CGGCACGAGCACCCGCCGCAACCGGCGCCGCTGAGCGTCCGGGCGGCGGTGCCCGGGACCGCTCAGAGGATCATGCCGACGGGCAGCTTCTTCTCCGCCTGGAACACGTCCTCGGTGCGGCCCCGCGCCCAGTAGCCGGACAGCGAGACCTGGTCGCGCTCCAGGCCGCGGCGCCCGAACAGCTCGTCGCGCAGGGCCTTCATGGCCTCCCGCTCCCCGTGGGCGAAGACCTGCACGCCCTCGGGCGCCGCGGGCCAGCCGGCCTCCTGCACCGCCCGCACGAGCGCGGGGACGCCCTCGGCCGTGTCCCGGCGGAACACCCAGCGCACCGCCATGCCGGCCGGGGCCGTCACGGGCAGGACGTCGCGGGGCGAGTCCACCTCCAGCACCACCTCGCCGTGCGCGGACGCCGGCAGGGCCTCCAGGACGGCGAGCGCGGCGGGGATCGCGGCGTCGTCGGCGGCGATCAGGGTCCATGCCGCCTCCGCGGACGGCGTCCACCGGCCGCCCGGGCCGAGGGCGATGATCCGGTCCCCGGGCTCGGCGCGGGCGGCCCACGGCCCTGCCCAGCCCTCGTCGCCGTGCAGCACGAAGTCCATCCACAGCTCGGCGCGCTCCGGGATCCACCGCCGGATCGTCAGGTGGCGGGTCACGGGCTGGTGCTCGGGCGGCAGGGACTCCTTGAGCGCCCAGTAGTCCGGGTTCGGCCCCGGGGCGGGGCGCCCGGGCACCGGGTGCCCGGTGGCCGCGTGCTCGGCGGCCGGGCCGAGGAACACGAGCTTGACGTACTTCTCCGGAGGGGCGATGTCCTGGAAGCGCTCCGGCTCGTCGACGCCCAGGACGACCCGGACCATCGACGGGGAGAGCTGCTCGCACCGGCGCACCGTGAGGTTCAGCTGCGGCTTGCGGGGGCGTGCGGGAGCGGACCCGGGCGTCGTCGTCATGCGCTCCACCCTAGCGGGGCCGGGGCTCAGAGCCGCCAGTCGACGGGGTCCGTGCCCTGCTCCTCCAGGAGGTGGTTGGTGCGCGAGAACGGCCGGGAGCCGAAGAAGCCGCGGGAGGCGGACAGCGGAGAGGGGTGCGCGGACTCGACCGTGGGGTGCCCGTCCAGCCACTTGGCGGTGCTGCGGGCGTCGTTGCCCCACAGGATCGCCACGAGCGGGTGGTCGCGGGCGGCGAGGACCTGGATGGCCCGCTCCGTGACCGCCTCCCAGCCCCGGCCGCGGTGGGAGGCCGGGGCGCCCGCGCGCACGGTGAGGACCCGGTTCAGGAGCATCACGCCCTGCCGCGACCACGCGGAGAGGTCCCCGTGCTCGGGCGGGTCGATGCCGAGGTCGTCCTGCAGCTCCTTGTAGATGTTCTGCAGGGAGCGCGGCACCGGGCGCACGTGCGGCTGGACGGAGAAGGACAGGCCCATGGCGTGGCCCGGGGTGGGGTAGGGGTCCTGGCCGACGACCAGCACCCGGACCTGCTCCAGCGGGTCCTGGAAGGCCCGGAAGACCGCCGACCCCTCGGGGAGGGTCCGGTGCCCGTCGGCGTGCTCCTCGCGCAGGAACCGGCCCATCTGCCGGATCTGCGGCTCCACCGGGGCCAGGGCCTCGGCCCAGTCGGGGGCCATGATCGTGTCCAGGGGCTGGGGCTCGCTCACGCTGCTCCTCGGTGGTCGGTGGTCGGTGATGGGTGGTCGGTGCTCGGTGTCTGTGACGGTGTGCCTGTGGCCGCCCGGCAGGGTCGTGGCCGGCCGGGCGGGGAGGTGCGTCCCTCGCCCGGGCACCACTCTAGGCCGGTCGCTCGGGGCCGGCGGCCTCGCGGTAGTCGACGTCCGCGTACCGGCGGCGGAGGTCGCGGCCCTCCTCCACCAGCTCCTGCTCCTTCTGCCGCAGCTTCCGCGCGGCCCGGACGTCGCGCGGGGGCAGGCGCAGGTTCTCCTCGGCGGCGATCCCCGCCTGGAGCTGGCGGGCCCGTTCCGTCTCGGCGTTGAACTCCGCCCCGGCCAGCAGCACGGTGTTCATGATCCAGATCCACAGCAGCAGCACGATCACCCCGCCGATGGCGCCGTAGGTCGCGTTGAAGTTGCCGAAGCTGGAGACGTAGTAGCTGAAGCCGGCCGTCGCGGCGGCCATCACCGCGATCGCCGTCACCGAGCCGATGCCGAGCCAGCGGAACCGGGGCTGCCGGACGTTCGGGGTCGTGGAGTAGAGCAGGACCACCATGAAGGCGAGCAGGGCCAGCATGACCGGGACCCGTGCCGCCTGCCACAGCCGCAGGGTGCTCCCGGGCAGGCCCACCAGCTCGCCCAGCCGCTCGGCGACCGGCCCGGAGAGCAGCAGGAGCAGCATCATGCCCACGGCCAGGACCACCAGGAGCAGCGTGATCCCGACCATCAGGGGGTAGAGCTTCCAGAACGGCCGGCCCTCCTCGACCTCGTAGATCCGGTTCATGGACCGGCCGAAGGCCCGGACGTAGGCCGAGGCGGTCCACAGGGCCCCGAGGAGTCCGGTGACCAGCGTCAGCCCCGCCGAGGGGGACCCGGCCAGCTCGCGGACCGGGCCCTCGACCACGGCGACGGCCTGGTCCGGCACGCCGAACTCGTGCAGCAGCCGGAGGAGGGTCTCGGCGGTCGCCTCGGCCTGGCCGACCACGCCCAGCAGGGAGACCACGGCGAGCAGGGCCGGGAAGACCGAGAGCACGGCGAAGAAGGTCATCACCGCGGCCGAGTCCGTGCACTCGTCGCGGCGGAACTCGTGCGCGGTCCGGCGCAGCACGTAGCTCCAGGACGGCTTGCTGATCTGGGTGGGCGAGGACGGCTTCTCGGCGCTGTCCGGGTCCTCCCCGGGGGCCCCCGAGGTCTCGGTTTCGACTGCCATGGGGATCCTCCGCGTGGTCGGCTGCGGGCCAGGATACCGGGGCCGCCACCGTCCCGGTGCCTCCGGTCCGGGGCGGGCGGGACCGGCGGGGGACTGGTTAGAGTGGGCGCATGAGCGCAACCGATCCCCGACCCGTCGCCGTCGTCACCGGGGCCACCGGAGGCATCGGCCGCGCGTGCGTGGCCGACCTGGCCCGGGACCACGACGTCGTGGCCCTGGGCCGCGAGCCCGCCCGTCTCGCCGAGCTGGCGGAGCTGCCCCACGTCACCGTCCGCGCCGCGGACCTCACCGACCTCGCCCGGCTGCCGGCCGCGCTGGAGGGCCTCGACCGGGTCGACGTCCTCGTGCACTCGGCGGCCCGCGCCGGCCGCACCACCGTGGCGGCGGCCTCGGTGGACGACTGGCGGGGCCAGCTCGAGCTCAACGTCGTGGCCCCGGCGGAGCTGACCCGGCTCCTGCTGCCCGCCCTGCGTGCGACCCGCGGCACGGTGGTGTTCCTCAACTCGGGCTCCGGGTTCACCGCACGCGCCGGGGACGCCGTCTACGCCGCCTCGAAGTTCGCGCTGCGCGCGCTCGCCGACTCCCTGCGCCAGGAGGTGGAGGCCGACGGCATCGTGGTCAGCTCGGTGCACCCCGGGCCCGTGGACACCCAGATGCAGCGGGACATCCAGGCCGGTCTGGGCAACGAGTACGAGCCCGAGCGCTACATCCGCCCCGAGTCCGTGGCCGCGGCGGTGCGCGCCGTCGTGGACGCCGGCGAGGACGCGCAGCTGACCACCGTCACCCTGCGGCCCCGGGCCGAGTCCCGGTGACCGGGGAGGACGCCGCCGCCGAGGACCCGGCGGCGGAGGAGCCGACCGGGGACGACCCCGCGGCGGGGGAGCATCCCGGGGCGGACGCGGCCCCGGCCGGGGCCGGCCCGGGGCTGGACGAGACCGACCGGGAGATCCTGGCGATCGAGAACCTGCAGTGGAAGTACCAGGGGGCCAAGGAGATGGAGATCCGGCGCCGCCTGGGGCTCTCCCCGACGCACTACTACCAGCGGCTCAACGTCCTCATCGACAGCCGCGCCGCCCTCGAGCACGACCCGATGCTCGTGGGCCGGCTGCGCCGGCAGCGCGGGGACCTCGGATGAGCCAGTACCCGCCCGACGAGTTCGACGACGTCCCCGAGGACGGCCCGCGCCAGGGCGCCCACCGCGGGCTGCGCCCGACCGCCCGGGTGGGCGCGGGGGAGCTGACCGCCATCGTCGTGGCCGGTCTGCTCACCCTCGGCGTGGGGGCGTACGCGTTCCTGGAGGGCGCCGCGGACCCGGCACCCGCCCCGGCCGTCTCGTCCCCGCAGCCCTGACCGGCACCGCCCCACCACCGGGGACCCGGGCACCCGCACCCGGCCCCCGCACCCCGTGCCAGACGCCCCGGAAGGAAGCACCGTGCAGATCGCAGGCAGCCGAGTCCACCTCCGTGACTGGACCGAGGAGGACCTCGCCGCGTACGAGACGTGGATCATGCCGCCCGAGGGCGGCGGCGAGCACGAGTGGCAGCGCACGGACGGGCCGTTCTACCCGAACTTCACCGCGGAGGGCGCCCAGCGCTGGCTCACCACCCTGCGCGCGCACGTGACCGCGCAGGACTGGCCGGACCCGCGCGAGACCATGGTCATCGCGGACGCCGCCACCGGCCGCTTCATCGGGCAGGTGTCCTGGTACTGGTCGGAGAAGCCCACCGAGGACCCCGGGACCGGCACGCACCTGCTGCCGCTGCGCTCCCTGGGCATCACCGTCTACTCCCCGCAGCACTGGAGCGGCGGCTACGGCACCGAGGCGATGCGGCTGTGGATCGACCACCTCTTCGCCCGCTCCGACTCCCACCGGCTCGATCTCGAGACCTGGAGCGGCAACGTGGGCATGTGCCGGGTGGCCGTGAAGCTCGGCTTCACCGAGGAGGCCCGGCTCCGCCGGGCCCGCAGGGTCGGCGGCGAGTACTACGAC
Organism: Kocuria oceani; assembly: GCF_029524215.1. Lineage (NCBI taxonomy): Bacteria > Bacillati > Actinomycetota > Actinomycetes > Micrococcales > Micrococcaceae > Kocuria > Kocuria oceani. Next base: position 4,858 of record NZ_JARAMH010000009.1, read on the forward strand.
CGGATGATCTACGGCCTGCTGCGCGAGGAGTGGCAGGGCTGAGCGACACCGGCTCAGGGGGTTTGCACTCTCCCCGGACGAGTGCCAAGATTGCGATTAGCACTCAGTCGTGCGGACTGCTAAGGGGTCGGTCCCCGGCCCGGCCCGGGCAGCCACCGGCACAGGAGTGACACCTCAACCACCACGGTGAGGTGCCGTGCGGCGTCGGGAAGAGCCCGCCGCCGTGCGCGCCGTCCGTCGCGGGCACCGTGGAGGTCGACCGTTTGTCTACCGTCCAGGAGGGACGAAGTCACATGGCAAAGATGATTGCTTTCGACGAAGAGGCACGCCGCGGTCTCGAGCGGGGTCTGAACACCCTGGCCGACGCCGTCAAGGTCACCCTCGGCCCGCGCGGGCGCAACGTGGTCCTCGAGAAGGCCTGGGGCGCCCCCACGATCACCAACGACGGCGTGTCCATCGCCAAGGAGATCGAGCTCGAGGAGCCCTACGAGAAGATCGGCGCCGAGCTCGTCAAGGAGGTCGCCAAGAAGACCGACGACATCGCCGGCGACGGCACCACCACCGCCACCGTGCTGGCCCAGGCGCTCGTCAAGGAGGGCCTGCGCAACGTGGCCGCCGGGGCGGACCCGCTGAGCCTCAAGCGCGGCATCGAGAAGGCCGTCGCCGCGGTGACCGAGGAGCTGCTGGCCTCCGCCAAGGAGGTCGAGACCGAGGAGCAGATCGCCGCCACCGCGTCCATCTCCGCCGGCGACCCCGAGATCGGCCGCCTCATCGCCCAGGCGATGGAGAAGGTCGGCAAGGAGGGCGTGATCACGGTCGAGGAGTCCAACACCTTCGGCCTGGACCTCGAGCTCACCGAGGGCATGCGCTTCGACAAGGGCTACCTCTCCGGCTACTTCGTCACCGACGCCGACCGCCAGGAGGCCGTCCTCGAGGATCCCTACATCCTCGTGGTCAACTCCAAGATCTCCGCGGTCAAGGACCTGGTCCCCGTGCTCGAGAAGGTCATGCAGGCCGGCAAGCCGCTGCTGATCATCGCCGAGGACGTCGAGGGCGAGGCCCTGGCCCTGCTGGTGCTCAACAAGATGCGCGGCTCCATCAAGTCCGTGGCCGTCAAGGCCCCCGGCTTCGGCGACCGCCGCAAGGCCCAGCTGGCCGACATCGCCATCCTCACCGGCGGCCAGGTCATCACCGAGGAGGTCGGGCTCTCCCTGGAGACCGCCACCGTGGACCTGCTGGGCCAGGCCCGCAAGGTCGTCGTGACCAAGGACGAGACCACCATCGTCGACGGCGCCGGCACCGCCGAGGAGATCGAGGGCCGCGTGGCCCAGATCCGCGCCGAGATCAACAACTCGGACTCGGACTACGACCGCGAGAAGCTGCAGGAGCGGCTGGCCAAGCTGGCCGGCGGCGTGGCCGTGCTCAAGGCCGGTGCCGCCACCGAGGTCGAGCTCAAGGAGCGCAAGCACCGCATCGAGGACGCCGTGCGCAACGCGAAGGCGGCCGTGGAGGAGGGCATCGTCGCCGGCGGCGGCGTCGCCCTGATCCAGGCCGGCCAGAAGGCGTTCGAGAAGCTGCAGCTCACCGGCGACGAGGCCACCGGCGCGAACATCGTGAAGGTCGCCATCGACGCCCCGCTCAAGCAGATCGCCATCAACTCCGGTCTCGAGGCCGGCGTGGTCGTCGACAAGGTCCGCGGCCTGGACCTGGGCCACGGCCTCAACGCCGCCACCGGCGAGTACGAGGACCTGATGGCCGCGGGCATCAACGACCCGGTCAAGGTCACCCGCTCGGCGCTGCAGAACGCGGCGTCCATCGCCGGGCTGTTCCTCACCACCGAGGCCGTCGTGGCCGACAAGCCGGAGCCCGCGGGCGCCGGCGCCGGTGCCGACGACGGCATGGGCGGCATGGGCGGCATGATGTGATCGACGGCTGACCCGTCGAGCGTGCGAGCCACGCATCCGGCACGGGCCGGGCACCCCTTCCGGGGCGCCCGGCCCGTCGTCGTTCCCCCGCCCGCAGCGGCCGCCCGTTCCGCAGCACGCGGACTTGGTGTTCAATCGAGTCACCACGCGGGGAGGAGCGGCCATGGACTTCGCCGACTGGGACCGGGTCCCGGTTCAGCTGGCCCTGGTGGTGGCGGCGTTCGGGCTCACCGCGCTCGTGGGCCTGGAGCGGCGGCTGCGGCGCAAGAGCGCCGGGCTGCGCACCCACGCCCTCGTCGGCACGGGCTCGGCCGTGTTCACGCTGGTCTCCGCCTACGGCTTCGGGGCGCTGCCGGGCATCGACGCCGGCCCGGACCCCTCCCGCGTGGCGGCGCAGATCGTCACCGGCATCGGCTTCCTGGGGGCGGGGGTGATCTTCACCAACCGGGACGTGGTGCACGGGCTGACCACCGCCGCGAGCATCTGGCTCTCGGCGGCCATCGGCATGGCCTGCGGGGCCGGGCTGGTGCCTCTGGCGGTCGTCGCCACCGGTCTGCACCTGCTCTCCGCCGTGGCGCTGGGGCCGTTGTCCCGCCGGCTGCCGCGCATGGTGGCGCCGCAGGGACTGCGGCTGCGCTACGCGGACGGCCACGGGGTGCTGCGGGAGGTGCTGGCCGTGGTCGAGGAGCTCCAGCTCAGCGCCTCCGTGGTCTCCAGCCGCCGGATCGGCGGCCCGGGGCGGCCCGAGGTGGAGCTGCTGCTGCGGCTCGAGGGCAAGACCGACCTGCGCACGGCCGCGGTGCAGCTCTCCGGGATCGACGGCGTGCGGGACGTCGCCCAGCAGCGTCTCGAGGACGACCGCGGCGACTGAGCGCGGTCCGGGGCGCCGCCGGGGCCGTGAAAAGATGGACGCCATGACGATCACTGCTGCCGCCGACGGCTCCGCCCTGGGCAACCCCGGTCCCGCCGGGTGGGCCTGGTACATCGACGACGACACCTGGCGGGCCGGCGGCTGGCCGCACGGCACCAACAACATGGGCGAGCTCAAGGCCGTGCTCGACCTGCTCGAGTCCACGGCCCACCGCCCCGAGGAGCCCCTGCGGGTGCTGTGCGACAGCCAGTACGTCATCAACTCGATCACCAAGTGGATGCCGGGCTGGAAGAAGAAGGGCTGGAAGAAGAAGGACGGCAAGCCGGTGCTGAACGTGGAGCTCATGCGCTCCCTGGACGCCGCCATGGCCGGGCGCGACGTGCGCTTCGAGTGGGTCAAGGGCCACGCCGGCCACGAGCTCAACGAGGCCGCCGACGCCCGCGCCCGCGCGGTCGCCACCGCGTTCCAGACCGGCCGGCCGGCGCCGGAGGGCCCCGGCTTCCCGGGCGCCGGAAGCGCCCCGGCGCGGGCCGCCGGGAGCCCGCGGGGCCGCACCGCGTCCCCGGACCGCGCGGCCGCGGCGGGACGCCTCCCGGCGCCCGTGGCGCCCGAGGACCGCCACGACCCGGACCTGCTGAGCGAGCTGCTCGCCCACGAGGAGGACCTGGCCCGCGGGCGGTCGGCGGCGCAGACGGTCCAGGCCCTGGAGCGGGACCTGCTGCGCCCGGAGGTCCGCGCCGACGCCGGGCGGGTCGGCCAGCTGCTCCACGAGTCCTTCGCCGAGATCGGCACCTCGGGGACGTGGTGCTCCCGGGCCGAGGTCCTCGACCGGCTCTCCCGCGAACCGGGGCTCGGCCCGGTGGACGTGCACGTCCTCTCCGCCACCGAGCTCGGCCCTGCGGCCGTGCACCTGGTCTACCGCCTGGTCGCGGGGGACCGCCCGAGCCTGCGCAGCTCGCTGTGGGTCCGGGAGGACTCCCGCGCCGAACTCGGGCCCTGGCAGCTGCGCTTCCACCAGGGCACCGACGAGTCCTGAGCGGCCCGCTCAGACCTCCGGGGCGTCGTCGGCCCGCTCGATGCCCGGCACGCGCACGGTCATCGTCGCCCCGCCGCCGGGCGTCTCGGTCAGGCGGACCGTGCCGTCGTGCTGCTGGACGATCGCGGCCACGATGGACAGCCCCAGGCCCGTGCCGCCGGTCTCGCGGGTGCGGGAGGAGTCGGCCCGGTAGAAGCGCTCGAACACGCGCTCCGCGTCCGGCCCGTGGATGCCGGGGCCGTGGTCGCGCACCTGCAGGACCGCGTTGAAGGTCTCGTCCACCGAGCGCTCCACCCCCACCGCGATCTCGATCGGGCTGCCGTCGGGGGTGTAGCGCAGGGCGTTGGTCACCAGGTTGGCCACGACCTGGCGCAGCCGCGACTCGTCGCCGTGCACCCAGGCCGAGACGGGCCCCGCGCCCTGCAGGCCCACGACCTCGATCCGCCGGTCGGGGTCGGAGGCATGGGCGTCGCCGGCGGCGTCGAAGGCGAGGTGGAGCAGGTCCACGTCGACGTTCTCGGCGGGGCGCCGCTCGTCCAGGCGGGCCAGCATGAGCAGGTCCTCCACGAGCTGCGTCATCCGCTTGGCCTCGGACTCGATCCGGGCCATCGCGCTGCCCACGTCCTCGGGCTTCTGCAGGGCGCCGTGCCGGTAGAGCTCCGAGTACCCCCGGATGGTCACCAGCGGGGTGCGCAGCTCGTGGGAGGCGTCGGCCACGAACCGGCGCAGCTTGCCCTCGGAGCGGGTGCGGGCCTCGAAGGCGTCCTCGATGTGGCCGAGCATCGTGTTCAGGGACGCGGAGAGCTGGCCGATCTCGGTCTGCCGGTTGTACCCCTCCATGCGCTGGGAGAGGTCGCCCTCGGCGATCCGGGCGGCCGTCTGCTCCACGTGGTGCAGCGGCGCGAAGGCGCGCGTGACCAGGACCCAGCCGACGGCCATCGCCGCGAAGAGGGTCGCCACCCCGAAGCTCAGCGTCAGCAGCGTCACCGCGCTGAGCATGGCGTTGGTGTCGTCGAGCGGCTCCGCGACGGCCACCACCAGGTCCAGCCGCTGCGGCTTGGCCGTGACCACCCGCCAGGTCCGGTCCGGGGCGCCCACGGAGCCCACGGTCGCCGCCTCGAGGGGATTCTCCTCGACGTGCTCGAGGTCGATCCTCGACAGGTCCGGGCGCAGCGTGTGCACGCCGTCCGGGGTGTTGACGGCCTCGGCCACCACGGCGCCCTCGGCGTCGAGCAGATAGCCCGCGTGCGGGACCTGCACGCCCTCCTCGCCCTGCAGGTCGGCGACCAGCACCGCGGAGACCGTCCGGACGGAGTCGCGCAGCTCGCCGTCGATGCCGTTGAGCATCGAGGTGCGCAGCACCGAGATCGCCACGAAGCTGGTCACCAGGATGGACAGCGCCAGCAGCACGCCCGTCAGCACCATCAGCTGCGAGCGCAGCGACGCCGAGCGCCACCGGGAGGACAGGGTCTGCATCCCGGACCGGGTCAGTGGTGCTTGTGCGAGGACCGCAGCAGGTAGCCGACCCCGCGCTTGGTGTGGATCAGCGGCGGCAGCTCGGGGTCGTTGTCGATCTTGCGCCGCAGGTAGGAGATGTAGGACTCCACGATGGAGGCGTCCCCGTTGAAGTCGTACTCCCAGACGTGGTCGAGGATCTGCGCCTTCGACAGCACCCGGTTCGGGTTGAGCATGAGATAGCGCAGCAGCTTGAACTCGGTGGGGGACAGGTCGATCTCCCGGTCGCCGCGGAAGACCTCGTGGGCGTCGTCGTCGAGGACGAGGTCGTCCACGCGCAGCCGCGAGTCGTCCTCCTCGGCGGGCTGGGTGCGGCGCAGCACGGCCCGGATGCGGGCGACCACCTCGTCGAGGCTGAAGGGCTTGGTGACGTAGTCGTCGCCGCCCACGGTCAGCCCGGTGACCTTGTCCTCCGTCTCGTCCTTGGCGGTGAGGAAGAGGATGGGGAAGTGCCGCCCGGCCGCGCGCAGCTTGCGGGTCACGGAGAACCCGTCCATGTCCGGGAGCATGACGTCGAGCACCGCGAGGTCCGGGTCCTCGGACTCCGCCTTCGCCAGGGCGTCGCGGCCGTTGGCGGCGGTGACGACCTCGAAGCCGGCGAAGCGCAGGGACGTGGCCAGCAGCTCGAGGATGTTGGGCTCGTCGTCGACGACGAGCAGTTTCGCTTCGGGGTTCTCGTTCTTCACAGGCACCATTTTCTCGGAACACCCTGAGAGCCGTCTGAACGCAGTTCGCTGTTACCCGGGGAGTTCGCCGGAGGCGGCGAGGTCGGCCGCGTCGAGGATCCGGTAGGCGTAGCCCTGCTCGGCGAGGAACCGGCGGCGCTTGGCGGCGTAGTCGGCGTCCACGGTGTCCCGGGCCACCACCGTGTAGAAGGTGGCCGGGCGGCCGTCCCGTTTGGGCCGCAGCAGCCGCCCCAGGCGCTGGGCCTCCTCCTGGCGGGAGCCGAAGGCGCCCGAGACCTGCACCGCCACGGAGGCCTCCGGCAGGTCCACCGAGAAGTTCGCGACCTTGGACACCACCAGCACCGGTAGCTCCCCGGCGCGGAAGGCGGCGAAGAGCCGCTCCCGCCGGGCCGTGCTCGTGCTGCCCTTGAGCACGGGGGCGTCGAGCAGCGCGCCCAGCTCGTCGAGCTGGTCCAGGAACTGCCCGATCACCAGCACCGGCTCCCCGCGGTGGCGGGCCACCAGGCGGGCCGCGACGTCGAGCTTGTGCGGGGAGGAGGAGGCGAGCCGGTGCCGGTCGGCGTCCTCCGCGGAGGCGTAGGCCATCCGGTCCCCGACGGGCAGCTGCACCCGCACCTCCACGCAGTCCGCGGGGGCGATGTGCCCCTGGGCCTCGATCTCCCGCCACGGGGCGTCGTAGCGCTTCGGGCCGATGAGCGAGAACACCTCCCCCTCCCGGTGGTCCTCGCGCACCAGGGTCGCGGTCAGGCCCAGCCGGCGCCGGGCCTGCAGCTCGGCGGTCATCCGGAAGACGGGGGCGGGCAGCAGGTGCACCTCGTCGTAGACGATCAGCCCCCAGTCGTGGCCGTCGAGCAGCTCCAGGTGGGGGTGGGTCCCGCCGCGGCGGGCCGTGAGCACCTGGTAGGTGGCGATGGTGACGGGGCGGACCTCCTTGAGCGCCCCGGAGTACTCGCCGATCTCGTCCTCCGTCAGGGTGGTCCGGCGCAGCAGCTCCGCCTTCCACTGCCGGGCGGAGACGGTGTTCGTGACCAGCACGAGCGTGGTCGTCGAGCTCGCCGCCATCGCCGCGGCGCCCACCAGCGTCTTGCCCGCGCCGCACGGGAGGACGACGACGCCGCTGCCGCCGGCCCAGAAGTTCTCCACGGCCCGGCGCTGGTAGGGCCGCAGCGCCCAGGCCTCGCCGGAGACGGGGTCCGTCTCCGTCAGGGAGATGGGGTGCGGGGTGCCGTCCACGTACCCGGCCCGGTCCTCGGCCGGCCAGCCCACGGCGAGCAGCAGCTGCTTGAGCTCGCCCCGGGCGCTCGCGTGCACCACGGTGGTCTCCCCGTCGATCCGCGGGCCCAGCAGCGGGGCGATCTTCCGGTGCCGGGCGATCTCCTCCAGGACGGGGGCGTCGTGGCAGCGCAGCACGAGCCCGTGCACGGGGTCCTTCTCCAGCACGAGCCGGCCGTAGCGGGACATCGTCTCGTCGATGTCCACGAGCAGGGCATGGGGCACCGGGAAGCGGGAGCGGGTCAGCAGGACGTCCAGCACCTGTTCGGCGTCCAGGCCGGCGGCGCGGGCGTTCCACAGGCCCAGCGGGGTGATGCGGTAGGTGTGCACGTGCTCGGGGGCGCGCTCGAGCTCCGCGAAGGCGGCGAGCTCGCGGCGGGCCTCGTCGGCGTCCTCGTGGTCGATCTCGAGCAGCACGGTCCGGTCGCTCTGGACGATCAGGGGTCCCATCAGTGCTCTCCTGCAGGGTCGGTGCGGTCGGGCGGCGGCGGGACGTCGTCCGCGCCGGTGAGGCGGGCCAGCAGGTCCTCGACCTCCTCGGCCGACGGCCCCGGGTGGCGCGGGGCGGGCGCCTGCGGCAGCAGGTCCGGGCCGGCGTCGCCGGCGGACGGCGGCGGTGCCGGCCGGACGGTCTCCACCGCCGGTTCCGTGCCCGTGGCGCGGACGGCGGCGACGAGCTGCTCGAGACTGCCCCCGCGCGCCGGTCCCGCCCGGCGCCGGCCGGGACCCGGTTCGTCCCCGGTGACCACGAGCACGCCCGGGGCGGGCCGGCGCAGCCGGTGCCCCGCCAGGCGGGGGGAGCGGGCGAGGGCCTCGAGGAGGTCCTGCTCACCCGTGAGCACCCAGTCGGCGGGGGTGATCCGGACCCGGCCGTGGTCCCGGCCGGCCTCCTCGACCAGGTAGGCCAGGGCCTGCGGCACGGGTCCGCGGCTGTGCTCGGCCAGCCACGCCAGGATGCTCTCCGGGTCCCACCCGGCGTCGAGGGCCCGGTGCAGGGAGCGCTCGGTGAAGCGGTGCCGGGCCGCCGGGCCGTGGCCCTCCGCGTCCGCGAGCTCGCCGAGGGCGCGGGCCACGGGCGGGGCGAGGTAGCCGGTGGCCGTGGCGGTGAGGTCGCCCTGCAGCAGCACCGTCCGTGCGGGAGCGGGCAACCAGCCGGCCACCGCCCGGGCGGCCTCCTCGGCCCGGCCCGCGGCGACCGCACGCCCGGCCGGGGAGAGGGCGTCGGCGCCCACGAGGCCGAGCTCGGCCGCCTCGGCGAGCATGCCGGGTCCCCACCGGTCGAGGGGGCGGGCCAGGCGCGGGCGCTGCCACCGGGCGAGCGCCAGGACGTCCTCGGGGGCGTGCCCGCCCGGCGCGGCCTCGGCGAGGTCGGCATGGGCCCGCAGCAGTGCCCGGCGCACCGGCGGGGCCTCCGGGGAGTGCGTCCCGCGGGTGAGGACCCCCACGACCGTGCCGTCGGCCAGGGGCAGGCCGACCGCGGAGGGCACGACGTCGGCGGCCCACCACGAGCTGACGACGTGCAGCCACTGCTCGGGGCGCTCGGCGTCCTCGAAGGGCGCCGGCGCGGGCCGCCACGCGGAGGTGTCCGGGTCGAGCTCCACGAGCCCGGCGAGCTCGGCCAGGCCCAGGAGGCGCACGAGCTCCGGGTGCTCCAGGGCCAGGGCGGTGCGCAGGCGGCGCAGCTCGCGCACGCCGATCCCCCCGGCGCGCAGCGTGGTCAGGGGACGCTCGCGCAGCTCGGCGCGCAGCGCGGCCAGCCGGCGCAGCACCTGCTCGACGGCCGCCGCGGCGGCGTTGTCCCGCAGCCGGTCGGGCACCCGCGTGCCCGGGGGCAGGGGCGGGTCCTGCGGGGACCGGGCCCAGGGGTCGCCCCCGCGCAGGGCGAGGCCGAACTCCCGGGGCAGCTCGACGTGGCGGGAGTCCACGGGGAGCAGGACGCCGCGGGCCAGGAGCCAGTCCACGGGCCGGGCGGCGGCGGCGGCCTCCGGGTCCGGACGGCGCAGCGCGTCCGGCAGCAGGCCCACCGGGCGGGAGCGGAACCGCTCGAGCACCTCCCGCACCGGCGCGGGCCAGCGCACGATCTCCGCGGGGGACGCGGGGGACGCGGGGGCCGCCGGCTCGCCGCCGCGCAGGCGTGCCGCCCGGGCCGCCAGCACCCGGTGCGGGCGGCCCAGCCCGGCGGGGTAGCGGCCCAGGGCCTCCGCCACCCCGGGCACGAGCCGCAGCGCGTTCCCGTCCCTGTGGACCAGGGCCAGCCGGTGCAGCCGGTCCCACGGCGGGGCGGCCAGCAGCGGGCCGGCGGGACCGTCCGGGGTGCCGAGCACCACGGCCCGCTCGAGGGCGTCCAGCTCCGGCCGGGAGAGCTCGTCGAGGGCCCGGCTCAGGCCCGCCCGGGAGAGCAGTGCCTCGGCGAGCTCGGCGGTCGTCGTCGTCCCGGGGCGCACGGCGTCGGGTCGCGCGTCGAGCAGCGCGGCCAGCTCACCGGGGGAGCGGGCCGCGAGGTCCCGGAGCAGTCCGTCCGGGACCACGGGTCAGGCCCGGCGCCGGCGCAGCACGGAGCGCACCAGGGCGGCGCAGAAGAGCAGGAAGGCCACGGGCAGCACGAACCACGGGATGACCGTCAGCCCGTCCCACGGGTCCGCGCCGACGGCCTTCAGCACCAGCAACAGCCCGAGGCACACCGCGCAGACCAGGCCCAGCACGACCGCGGCGGCGCCGAGGACGTCGACCCCCGGGCGGCGGGCGGGGCGGTCCTCGGGCGTGGCGGCGCGGTCGTCGTGGGAAGGCATGGGTCCAGAATAGCGAGCCGGGGACCCCGCCGTGACCGCGTCCGCGGGCGTCCCGGCGCCTGCGGCAGGGCTAGAATGGGAGGTTCCACAGGGTGGCCCGGCAGCACGGACGGCGGGGCCGCCCTTCCACGAGGACGACGACGAGGGAGACAGCGTGCCCACCGGCAAGGTGAAGTGGTTCGATTCCAAGAAGGGCTTCGGCTTCCTGGCGACCGACGACGGCCAGGAGGTGTTCCTTCCCTCCTCGGCCCTGCCCGCGGGCGCCACCACGGTGAAGCCGGGGACGCGCATGGAGTTCGGCGTGGCCCAGGGGCGGCGCGGCGCGCAGGCGCTGTCCGCGCGCATCCTGGACCGGGCGCCGTCGATCGCCAAGAACGTCCGCAAACCGGCCGAGGAGATGGCGGTCATCACCGAGGACCTCATCAAGCTCCTGGACGAGATGTCCAACGGGCTGCACCGCGGCCGCTACCCGGACTCCGCGCACGGCCGGAAGATCGCCGCCATCCTGCGCACCGTGGCCGACAACCTGGACGTCTGAGCCGACCGGCCCGGGCCCCGGCCCGGGCGCCCCACCCAGCACTCACCCCGAGGGAGACCAGCAGTGACCGAGGAGACCGTCCAGGACGCGCCCGCCGAGGCGGCCCCCGAGCCTCCTGCCCGCCCGGCGCGACCGGCCCGCCGCCGGGCCCCCAAGCAGGACGCCCTGCTGATCGCCGACACCGCCACCGCCCGTGCCGGCGTGGAGCAGATCGCGGAGCCTCAGCAGATCGGTCCCGGGCACCGCGTGCAGGTCGAGGAGGACCGGCTGGTCGTCCACCTCTTCGAGTGCACCCTGCCCGGCTACCGCGGCTGGAACTGGTTCGCGAGCCTCGCCCGGGCCCCGCGCAGCAGGACGGTGACCGTCTGCGAGGTCGGCCTGCTGCCCGGGGAGGACGCCCTGCTGGCCCCCGAGTGGGTGCCCTGGTCCGAGCGTGTGAGCCCCGAGGAGAAGGCCCAGGAGGAGCAGGAGCGCGCCGAGGAGGAGGCCGCGGCGGCACCCGCCGACCAGGCCCCCGGGACCGCCGCCGAGGAGCCGGCCGCGGGCGGCGACGAGCCCGGGTCCGGCCCGCAGGACGGGACCGTGCCGTCGCCGGACGGCGAACGGCCCTGAGCGCCCCGCGGAGCGGCGTCGCGGCCGCGGGCGCCCCCGATCCCGCCCGGGGCATGTTCCGGTCCTTCCGCTTCCGCAACTACCGCATCTGGTTCCTGGGCGCCCTGGTGTCCAACATCGGCACGTGGATGCAGCGCACCGCCCAGTCCTGGCTGGTCTTCGACGAGCTCTCGGACCACGACGCCACCGCGATGGGCGTGGTGACCGCCCTCCAGTTCCTGCCCCAGCTCTTCCTGGCGCCTTGGGCGGGGGTGCTCGCCGACCGGCTGGACCGGCGCCGCCTGCTGCTGTGGACGCAGACCGCCATGGCCGCGCTCGCGGCGGGACTGGGCGCGGCCGTGCTGGCCGGGGTGGCGAGCCTGGGGCTCGTCTACGCCTTCGCCCTGGCCCTCGGTGTCGCGTCCACCGCGGACGCTCCCGTGCGCCAGACCTTCGTCTCCGAGATGGTCGACGACGACTACCTCTCCAACGCCGTGGCCCTGAACTCCACCTCGTTCAACGCGGCCCGGATGATCGGCCCCGCCGCCGCCGGCGTGCTCGTGGCCTCGATCGGTTCCGGGTGGGTGTTCCTGCTCAACACGCTCACCTTCGGCGCCATGCTCGCCGCGATCCTCGCCATCCGGTCCGAGGAGCTGCGCGGGATGCCGCGCTCCGGGCGGGGGCGCGGGCAGATCCGGGAGGGACTCGCCTACGTCGGCGGCCGTCCCGACATCGTGGCGGTGCTGGTGACGATCTTCCTCATCGGCACCTTCGGGCTGAACTTTGCCGTGTTCCTGGCCGCCATGGCCGGCCCCGAGTTCGGCCGCGGACCGGAGACCTTCGGGGTGCTCAACTCGGTCCTCGCGGTGGGCACGGTGGCGGGCGCCCTGCTCTCGGCCCGGCGGCGCAGCGCCCGGTTGCGCTACGTCTACGGCGGCAGCGCCGTCTTCGCGCTCAGCTGCCTCGGGGCGGCCACGGCGCCCACCCTGACGGTGTTCGCGCTGTGGCTGGTCCCGTGCGGGCTGTCCTCCCTGACGATCATGACCACCGCCAACGCCTATGTGCAGTCGACCACCTCCCCGGTGATGCGCGGCCGGGTGATGAGCCTCTACATGGCCATCTTCATGGGCGGCACCCCGGTGGGGGCGCCCGTGGTCGGGTGGATCACGGACGCCCTCGGGGCGCGGTGGGGCATGGGCGTGGCCGTGGCCGCCGGGCTCGGCGGGGCCCTGGTCGGCGCCCTGTTCTGGCTGCGGCTGCGCGCCCGGGGCCCCGCGGCCGGGGCGGCGTCCCCGGGGGCGGCTCCCTAGCGCCCGCCGTCCGCCGCGCGCAGCCGGTCGACGACGTGGTCCACGCAGGCCAGCAGCCGCGCGACGTCGTCGGGCTCGATCGAGACGAACGTGGCGATCCGCAGCTGGTTGCGCCCCAGCTTCCGGTAGGGCTCCACGTCCACCACGCCGTGGGCGCGCAGCACGGCGGCCACGGCGGCGGCGTCCACGCCCGAGTCGAAGTCCACCGTGGTGATCACCGTGGAGCGGTCCTGCGGGCGGGCCACGAAGGGGGCGGCGAAGGGGGAGGCCTCGGCCCAGGCGTAGACCAGGTCGGAGGACTCCTTCGTGCGGGCCGCCGCCCAGGCCATGCCGCCCCGGTCGTTGAGCCAGCGCAGCTGCTCGTCCAGCATCACCAGCGTGGCCAGCGCCGGGGTGTTGTAGGTCTGGTCCTTGCGAGAGTTCTCCAGGGCCGTGGTCAGCTTCAGGAAGTCGGGGACCCAGCGCCCGGAGGCGCCGATCCGTTCGATCCGCTCGATCGCGGCGGGGGAGAAGGCCCCCAGCCACAGCCCGCCGTCGGAGCCCAGGTTCTTCTGCGGGGAGAAGTAGTAGACGTCCGCCGCGGAGAGGTCCGCGGCCATTCCGCCCGCCGCCGAGGTGGCGTCGACCAGCACCAGCGCCTCGTCCGCGATGCCGGCGGGCCGGACCACGGGGGCGGCCACCCCGGTGGAGGTCTCGTTCTGGGGCCAGGCGTAGACGTCCACGCCGTCCTCCGCCCGCGGCTCCGGACGGGTGCCGGGCAGGGTCTCCACCACGGAGGAGGCCTCCAGGAACGGCGCGGCGTCCGTGGCCTGGGCGAACTTGGCGCCGAACTCGCCGAACACCAGGTGCTGGGCCTTGGCCTCGACCAGCCCGAAGACGGCGGCGTCCCAGAAGGCGGTGGCCCCGCCGAGGCCGAGCAGGACCTCGTGGCCCTCGGGCAGACGGAGGAACTGCGCCAGGCCCTCGCGCACCGAGCCCACGAGCCGCCGGACCGGGGCCTGCCGGTGGGAGGTCCCGAGCAGCCCGGCCCCGGCCCGGGCGACGGCGTCGACCTGCTCCGGGCGGACCTTGGAGGGCCCGGCGCCGAACCGGCCGTCGGCCGGGAGCAGGTGCTGGGGGATGGTGACGTGTGCGGACAACGGGTGCTCCCTCATGACGGACGTGCGGCGGGCGGCGGGCGCGGCGGTGGTGGTGCAGGGGCGTGCACGGCCGGGCCCCGGCCCATTCTGCCCCACCCGGACCCGGGCCCCGCCGCGGCCCGGTCCCCTCCGCGGCAGGGGACCGCGGACTAAGCTCGTGCGGGAAGACCGGACCGGGCGGGATCCCCGGGGACGGACGGCCGGACGAAGGATGACTGAGGCATGAGCGATCTGATCGACACCACGGAGATGTACCTGCGGACCGTGCTCGAGCTCGAGGAGGAGGGCATCACGCCCATGCGGGCGCGCATCGTCGAGCGCCTCGACCACTCCGGGCCCACCGTCTCGCAGACGGTGTCCCGGATGGAGCGCGACGGACTGCTGACGGTGGGGGCCGACCGCTCCCTGGTCCTCACCGAGCTGGGCCGCGAACGCGCGGTGCAGGTGATGCGCAAGCACCGTCTGGCGGAGCGGCTGCTGGCCGACGTCATCGGACTGGACCTGGCCCAGGTCCACGACGAGGCGTGCCGCTGGGAGCACGTGATGAGCGAGCAGGTCGAACGGCGGCTGGTGGACCTGCTGCACAGCCCCCGATACTCCCCGTACGGCACGCCGATCCCGGGCCTGGCCGCACTGGGCGTCGGGGACAGCCCCTCGGCGGCGGGGCACCCCTCCCTGCTGGAGGCCGCCCGCGCGGATCCGGAGGCGACGCACACCGTGGCGCTGCTGCCGGAGGTGGTGCAGGCCGACGCCGCGCTGCTGGGCGTGCTGAGCGACGTCGGCGTGCTCACCGGGGCCGTCGTTCGGGCCCGCGTGGAGGGCCAGCGGGTGCGGATCGAGGTCGCCGAGACCGGCCGGTCCGCGGAGATCGACCTGCGCACGGCCGGGGCCATCCGGGTCCTCGCCGTCTGAGCGCCCGTCGGGTCGTGCCCGGCCCGAGGGCAGGTCACGGGACAGGTCACGGGGCCCTGCGCGAGACCCGGCCACCCTTGTGGGGACGTTCACAAGGCACTTTCGGCCAGTTCGGCCGGACCGTGCCCCGCCGGCGGCGAATGCCCTGGTGAGCCGCGGGTTCAGGGGTGCCCGGACCCTCGCTCCACCGTGCGCCGCCGGATCGCACTGATAGTCCGGAGCGACATAATCCACAGGTTTTCGTCCGGCCCGAGATGCAATTCCGTGATCGGCCGTGATCAAAACGTGACACTTCCGTAACCGGTCATGTATTGTTCAACCCGTGCTGATCACTGGTCGGATCGGCATCCTCGTGCACATCGCCGAATTCTGCCGGTGCCCGGGGCCCATGCACAGAAACTGCTTGGCAGAAGCGGGGGAACCATTTCCGGTCCCGGTGATCCGGGGCCTTGGGGTTAAGTCGCCGGAGCGCATGCGCTCCGCGGCCGGGTGTCTCCCACCCGAATCCGACAGCTCACCTCGTAGGCAAAGGGAGGAACACACCCATGGCTATTTTCAAGCAGAGCACCGCCCGCCACCGCGCCGAGACCACCTCGAACGCCGTGCGCAACACCACGATCGCCGCCGCCGCCGGCGCCGCGATCGTCGGCTCCATCGCCCCGGCCCAGGCCTACGCCGAGATCCCCGCGGCCTCCGGTGCCGCCTACTCGGCCCCGGCTCCGGCCGCCGCCTCGCTGGCCTCCTACACCTACCAGGCCCCGGCCCCCGCCGCCTACCAGGCCCCCGTTGCCGCGCAGCCCGCCGCCCCGGCCTACCAGGCCCCGGCCCCCGCCGCGCAGCCGGCGGTCTCCACCGCGAGCGTGACCCCGCAGGCCAACGCCACGACCGAGATCACCGCGGCCGCCGGCGGCATCGTGGGCACCGCCCAGCAGGGCATCGGCTCCGGCTACGTCTACGGCGGCACCGCCTTCGGCGCCTGGGACTGCTCCGGCTTCACCCAGTGGGTCTTCGCCCAGAACGGCATCGACCTGCCCCGCACCACCTGGGCCCAGTTCGCCGCCGGCACCCCCGTGTCCAACCCGCAGCCCGGCGACCTCGTCTCCCAGAACGGTGGGGGCCACGTGGGCATCTACATCGGCGGCGGCAAGATGATCTCGGCGCTGAACCCCTCGCAGGGCACGCAGATCCACTCCGTCAACGCCATGCAGCTCGACGGCTACTACCGGATCGGCTGATCCGGCTCGTCTCCCGCGGAGACCCCAGGGTCCCCGCGGGAGGCACCCGGTCCCTCCCGGACCACCCGGACCCGCACTCCCGGGTCCCCCCCCCGCACATCCGTCCTCTCCGACGCCGTGCGCCCCGTCCGCCTTCGGACGCCCTCCTCCGTTCCCCCCGCCGTGCGCGGCCCTCCGCATCCGGACGGCCGCGCTGCCGGAGATCGATCACCCCGCGCGCCTGCGCGCGGGGTGATCCGTGCTGTCACCGCAGTCTCCCGGCAGGTTCGCCCGGCCCTCCAGAAAGCCTGCTGAAACCCCCATGACTCGTGACCTGAACTCCTCGACCGGCGTCACCTCCCTCCTGACCGGCCGGGCCCGCACCGTGGCCGCCGTCGCCGCCCTCTCCGGCCTGGCGCTGGCCACCACCGTCTCCGCGCACGAGGCCCCGGCCCAGGAGGCCGCCGCCGACGCCCCGCTGTCCGCCGTGGCCGCGGCGACCCCGTCCGCCGCCCCCACCGTCTCCCTCGCGCCGGTCGCCCACGTGACGAAGGCCCAGGACGAGTCCGAGAAGAAGCAGACCGAGAAGGCCGAAAAGAACGAGAAGAAGGCGGCCGAGAAGAAGGCGGAGCCCGAGGCCCGCGAGACCGTCCAGCGGCCGGCAGCGACGCCGGCGGCGCAGCCGGTCGTCGCCCCGGCCCCGCAGCCGGCCGCCCCCGCCGTGCAGGCCGCCCCTGTCGTGGCCCCCGTGGCGCAGCCGGCGCCGAAGGCCGTGGCCGCCCCGAAGCCCGCCCCGGCCCCGCAGCCGGCCGCCCCCGCCGTGCAGGCCGCCCCGCAGCCGGCCGTGAAGCAGGCCCCGGCGCCGAAGCCGGCCGTCCAGGCGGCCCCGGCGGCCGAGCGCACCGTCGCCCCGCAGAGCTCCGCCTCCGGCAAGGGCGCCACCATCTCCTCGGCCGCTCTGGGCCAGCTCGGCGTCGGCCAGGACTGCACGGCCCTGGTCACCAACGCCCTGCGCGCCGCCGGCATCAACCACCACGGCTGGCCGGCCTCCTATCTGAGCCTCGGCACGCAGGTCTCCGCCGGCCAGGCCAAGCCCGGCGACCTCGTCTACTACGCCGACGGCGGCATGGGCTCGGCCCACATCGGCGTCTACATCGGCGGCGGCAAGGCCGTGCACGGCGGCTGGAACGGCGGCACCACGGTCATCGACAGCGTCAACGTGGGCTCCGGCCCGATCTACGTCCGCGTGCGCTGACCGCACGCGAGGACATCGGTTCGGGTGCGCGGATCCTGGTCGGCCAGACAGGTTCCGCGCACCCGCTGCTCGTCCGGCGGCCGCCCGCCCACCGTGCCCGGTGCGCGCCGCCGACCGGTCCGGCCACTGCCCGGCCCGCGTCGCCCGGCGCCGATAGACTGGACCCATGGCCACCGACCTCAGCCGCAACGCCCGCACCAGCCTGGACCGTGAGTACGCCTACATGGCCTACGGCATGATCGGCGGCGCCGTGCCCGGGATCGTGGTCGGCCTCGTGGTGGCCGCGTTCGTCGGCCACGCCGCCATGTGGCTGTCCGTCTTCGGCGGTGTCGGCATCGTGCTGGGCCTGGTCACCGGGCTCCTGCTCCACCGGCGGCACCGCGCCGCGGGCGAGCTGGACGATCCGCAGGGGAGCCCAGCAGCGCGGGAATGACGTGCTCCCGGAGCAGCGGCGCCAGATCGGCCGGCAGCGCGGCGGGCGAGACGTCGTCCAGCGGCTGCCACCGTAGCTCCTCGATCTCCGCGCGGGCCTCCGGGCGCCCGGTGAGGGGCGCGGTGAAGACCGTGGAGCGCACCCACGTGGCGGTCTCGTTCGCGGCGGGGGCCTCGAACTCTCCCAGCAGGCGGAGCTGCCCGGGGCGCAGCGCCAGTCCCACCTCCTCGGCCGTCTCCCGCACGGCCGCCTCGGCGGGGGACTCGCCCGGGTCGAGCTTGCCGCCCACCAGCATGAACCGGTCCGTGCCCCGCTTGCGCACCGTGAGCAGGGCGCCGTCGTCGTCGCGCAGGCACACCGCCGTGATCGTGAGTACCTCCACGTCGGCGGGGGCGCCCCGGCCCGCGGCAGTGCGCAGCTGCTGGATCTCGGCCTCCAGGTTGCGGGCGGCGCGGGCTCCCCAGCGCCGCTGCGCGGCCGGCGTGCGGTAGAGCGGCTGCCGGTGCCAGAGTCCCTCGAGCACCCGCAGCCGCCCGGCGGCGAAGTCGGTGTCGGGCACGTGCGCGTACTCCCGGCGCACGGCGGCGGCGTAGGCCGCGTACGCGGCGGGCGAGGACCCCAGCACGGCGAGGTCCGCGTCCAGCAGGAGCGCCCCGGGGAGGTCCTCGGCCGCGGCCGCGTGGTCGAGGGTGAGCAGGATCAGGCGCTGGACCTCGGCGACCACGTCCGGGGCGAGACCGGCCGCGGTCAGGCGCTCCCCGGCCAGTTCGGCGGAGTCCCGCTCGTCCTGCCCGGGCCGGCCGGCGTAGACGGCGTCGTGGAACCACGCGCCCAGCAGGAGGGCGTCGTGCTGCTCCCGGTCCAGCCCGGCTCCGGCGGCCAGCTCGTCGAGGGCCTCGAGGACCGCCAGCAGGTGCGAGCGGCCGTGGTAGTGCCGGTGGGGCTCCCCCCACCGTTCGACGAGCTCCGCCCCGAGCCGCGGCAGACCGGGGAACCGGCCGTCCCAGCGCCGGCCCAGCACCCGGCCGATCCGCTCCGGGCGGGCCCGGGCGGGCACGCGCAGACCGCTGCGCAGGAGCACCCGGGTGAGCTCACGGCCCTCGACCGGCCGCGCGCCCGCGGCCACCGCCCGGTCGTAGAGGCTGCCCCGCACGTCGTAGTGGTCCCGGTCGAACGCGCGCCGGGGCACGCCCAGCCGGTGCGCGAAGGCGTGCAGCTCCTCGTAGGAGGAGTCGGAGACCAGGTGGGAGAAGTGCGTCCCGTGGGCGGGCCACAGCGGCGGATCGATGTAGACGGGCATGCGACCGATCCTAGACGCGCACGGTTCGCGGGGTTCCCGGGCAGCACCTAGACTGTTCGGCGTCGCCCTCGTAGCTCAGGGGATAGAGCACGGCTCTCCTAAAGCCGGTGTCGTTGGTTCGAATCCAATCGGGGGCACCACCGCAACGCCCCGGACCGCCCGGTCCGGGGCGTTGCGCTGCCCGGGTCCTGCCGCTCAGCGCGGCAGGACCCCGGGGCGCTCCGGGCCGCCGGCCGGAGGCCGCGGCGCCCGGCGCCGCAGCGCCTCCACGGCCACGGCCACGGTGACCGCCAGCAGAAGCACCAGCAGCACCCAGCGGGCCACCACGAGGGCGGACGCCGTGGCCACGGCCGAGGCGTCGCCGGGGTCCGCGAGCGCGGCGTCGATCGCCGCGTTGCCCGCCAGGGAGACGGCCGCGAAGCCCAGCACGACCGCCGAGCGCAGCCACCGGCGAGCGCGCGAGGCCGTGTGGAGGGCGACGAGGAGCAGCCACGCCAAACCCACGAAGAGCGGGGCCAGCAGACCGGCGGAACGGTGCACGGCCTCGTACTGGGCCCGTCCCTCCTCGCCGAGGGCGACGGCGAGCCGTGCGGCGTGGGCCTGGTCGAACCCGCCGGGCATCCACTCGGGCAGGAGCAGGCCGTCCGCGACGGCCGCGCCGAACTGGGGGAGCACCCACGCGTGCACGTACAGCCACAGCAGCGCGGAGACGCCCACGGCCACCCCGACCACGAGCCCGGAGCTCGACCGGGCGGGCTCGGGCCGCAGCTCGCCGGGCCGCGCCTCGTGCAGCCGGGCCCCCCGCGGCGGCGGCTCGACCGCCGTGCTGCCGTGCTTGCGTGCCTTCTGCGCCCGGGTCAGTGCCATGCCCCCATTATCCGTCCGGTGGCCGGGCGTGCGGTCCGGCTGTGCGTCCCCCCGCGGGGCGCTCGACCCAGGAGTAGGCTGGGGCCACCCGCACCGGTCCTCGCGACCCGCGGGGGAACGGTCCGGCCGACGACGACCGGGCGCGCGACGAGGACGACACGGAGGTGCCCGTCATGGAACTGTCCATCGGACTCCCGGACGGCCTGCTCATGCGGCTGACCGAGGGCAATGCGCTGAGGCTCTTCGAGAAGGACCACGAGACGGTGCGCCGCACGGTGGACTGCTCCGTCCTCGGCGGCGCCCCCATCACGGACATGGTGTGGTCGCACAAGCTCTCGGCCGTGATCGTGGCGGTGCCGTCGCTGCACCGGCTGTTCCGCTGGGACCCGTACACCGACGTGCTGTACGGGTTCGCGGGCACGGGGGAGTCCGGGCAGCGGGACGGGAAGGCGGGACAGGCCACGTTCGCGGCCACCGTCTCGATCACCGAGGACGGCAACGGGACCCTCTGGTTCGTGGACCGCGACTCCTCGTCCCTGCGCTGCATCGAGATCGACACGGACAAGCCCGACGGCGACCCGCGGGTCTGCACGGTGGTGGGCCGGGCGGGGCCGGGCTTCGCCGACGGGCCGGCGGACGCCGCCCAGCTGGACCACCCCGAGGACCTGCAGATCCTCTACGACGGGTCGATCGTGATCGCCGACACCGGCAACGACGCGATCCGCCACCTGGACCTGGCGGACCGGCAGCTGGACACCGTCTACGGCGGCGGTGAGGCCGGGGCCGCGGAGTTCGACGACGAGATCCGGCTGCAGCGGCCCGTCCGGGTCACCGTGGCCGACTCGGAGCTGTGGGTCGACGACGACAACGGGCGGCACCGGCTGGAGCTGCACTTCGTCTGAGCCCGCTCCCCACCCCGGCCCGGGTGTCACCGGCCCTCGGTAGACTGGGACCACGATGGACTACCTCTTCGACAACCCGCTCCTGCCCTCCTCCTCCGTGGCGCGTCCCGCCGCGAACGCGGCCCCGCGCCGCGGCGCCGTTCCCGCGGAGGCCCTCGTGGAGGGTCTCAACGAACCGCAGCGGGCCGCCGTGGAGCACTCCGGTTCGCCGCTGCTGATCGTCGCCGGCGCGGGCTCCGGCAAGACCCGGGTGCTGACCCACCGGATCGCCCACCTGCTGGCCACCGGCCGTGCCCACCAGGGGGAGATCCTGGCGATCACGTTCACGAACAAGGCCGCCGCCGAGATGCGCGAGCGCGTGGTCGAGCTGGTGGGGGAGTCGGCGAAGTCGATGTCGATCTCCACGTTCCACTCGTTCTGCGTGCGGGTGCTGCGGCGGGAGGCCGCCAGCGTGGGCCTGAAGTCGACCTTCTCGATCTACGACTCCGCCGACTCGCTGCGGCTGATCACCCTCGTGGCCAAGCAGCACGACCTCGACCCGAAGCGTTTCGCGCCCAAGAGCATCCAGCACCGGATCTCCGCGCTGAAGAACGAGCTCGTCGACGACGAGACCTACCTGTCCCGCGTCTCGGAGACCGACCCCTTCGAGAGCGCGGTGGCCCAGGTCTACCGCGGCTACACCGAGCGGCTGCGCGCGGCCAACGCGATGGACTTCGACGACCTCATCGGCCAGACCGTGCACATGCTCCGGGCCTTCCCCCAGGTCGCCGAGTACTACCGGCGCCGGTACCGGCACGTGCTCATCGACGAGTACCAGGACACCAACCACGCGCAGTACGCCCTGGTCCGGGAGCTCGTCGGCACGGGCGCCGGAGCTGATCCCGGTCCGGGGGCGAACCCCGTGCCGCCCGCCGAGCTGACCGTCGTGGGCGACTCCGACCAGTCGATCTACGCGTTCCGCGGGGCCGACATCCGCAACATCGTCGACTTCGAGAAGGACTACCCGCAGGCGCGCACCATCCTGCTGGAGCAGAACTACCGGTCCACCCAGAACATCCTCACCGCCGCGAACGCGGTGATCGCCAAGAACAAGGCCCGCCGGGACAAGCGGCTGTGGACCGCCTCCGGCGACGGCGCGAAGATCACCGGCTACGCCGCGGAGAACGAGCACGAGGAGGCCCGGTTCATCGCCGAGGAGATCGACCGCCTCCAGGACGAGGACGGCTACCGTCCCGGTGACGTCGCCGTGTTCTACCGCACCAACGCCCAGTCCCGCTCGCTCGAGGAGATCCTCATGCGCGTGGGCCTGCCGTACAAGGTGGTGGGCGGCACCCGCTTCTACGAGCGCAAGGAGATCAAGGACGCCCTGTCCTACCTGCGCTCGATCGTGAACCCGGACGACGACATCAACGTCCGGCGCATCGTGAACGAGCCCAAGCGCGGCATCGGCGACCGCGCCGAGGGGGCCGCGGCCGCGCTCGCCGAGCGGGAGCGGATCTCGTTCATGGACGCCCTGCGCCGCGCCGACGAGGCCCCCGGGATGGCCACCCGCTCGCTGAACGCGGTCAAGGCGTTCGTCCAGCTCATGGACGACCTCGCCTCGGTGGCGGAGGCCTCGGGGGCCGCCACGGTGCTCGAGGCGGTGCTCGAGCAGTCCGGCTACCTCGCCGGGCTGCGCGGGTCCTCCGACCCGCAGGACGAGTCCCGGGTGGAGAACCTCGCCGAGCTCGTGGCCGTGGTGCGCGAGTTCGAGCGGGACAACCCCGAGGCCGGGCTGCCCGAGTTCCTCGAGCACGTCTCGCTGGTGGCCGACGCCGACCAGATCCCCAACCGGCCCGCGGGGTCCTCCGAGGACGGGCCGAGCGCCGAGCAGATCGCGGCGGAGGTCGCCGAGGCCCGCGTCCAGGGCGTGGTCACCCTCATGACCCTGCACACCGCCAAGGGCCTCGAGTTCCCCGTGGTCTTCCTGACCGGCATGGAGCACGGGCTGTTCCCGCACCAGCGCTCCCTCACGGACGAGAAGGAGATGGAGGAGGAGCGGCGCCTCGCCTACGTGGGCCTGACTCGCGCCCGGGAGCGCCTCTACCTCACCCGCTCCGAGTTCCGCTCGATGTGGGGCCAGTCCCAGTACAACCCGGCCAGCCCGTTCCTCGACGAGATCCCGGCGGAGCTGCTCGAGTGGAAGCGCGAGGGATCCTCGGCCCCGGCCTCCTGGGGCTCCTCGCTGCACGCCGGCGGCTCCGGGCAGCGGGACGCGATGCGCGGCTCGTACTGGGGCGCGGCGGCCTCCTCGAACGCCGCCTTCGAGCGGATGGCGCCGTCCCGGGCCGCCGCGGCGGGGCGGGTGCAGCCCAACAAGGAGATCCCGAGCCTGTCCGTCGGGGACACCGTGGACCACAAGGCCTTCGGCAAGGGGACCGTGGTGTCCGTCGAGGGGGCCGGGGACAAGACCGTGGCCAAGGTGCGCTTCGGCGGGGACGAGAAGCGGCTGCTGCTGCGCTACGCCCCCCTCACCAAGGTGGGCTGAACCAGGCCCACGGCGGCCCGCCGCGGCGCCTGCGCGACGTGCGTGCCGCGGCCCGGCAGGAGGCCGGGCGCCTCGGCGCAACGGAAGAGCCCCCGGGTGCGGTGGGGCCCCTCGAGGGATCCCACCGCACCCGGGGGCTCTTCCGCGCCACGAGGTCCTCGGGGCCGGCGGCCGTCTAGGAGTTCGGCGCCTTGACCGTGTAGATCGCGCCGGTCGTCACGTCCTCCTCGAGCGCCTCCAGGGTCCGGCCGCGGGTCTCCGGGACCTGGGTGTAGACGAAGAGCAGGGCCAGCGCGCCGACCCCGGCGAAGAGGAAGAACGTCCCCGTGATCCCCACCGCGGCGACCAGGGAGGGGAAGTAGAGGGACAGGACGCCGTTGGCGACCCACAGCATGAAGACGGACACGCCGATCCCCACGCCGCGCATGTGCAGCGGGAACACCTCGGAGAGGTAGACCCACACGGCGACGTTGAGGAAGGTTTGCATGGAGCCGACGAAGGCCACCACCAGGGCCAGGATCACGAAGGGCCGCAGCGGGTTGCCCTCCTCCAGCAGCATCGAGGAGGCGCCGATCAGCAGGTGGCAGACGGTGGTGAGCGTCAGGCCGATCATGAAGGTCTTGCGCCGGTCGAGCCGGTCCATGAGGTACAGGGCGATGAAGCCGCCGACCACGGCGATCACGCCGGGGGCGATGTTGGCGATCAGGGCCGCGTTGGCGCTGAAGCCCGACTCGATCAGCACGATCTGCCCGTAGTACATGATCGAGTTGATCCCGGTGAGCTGCTGGGCGATGCCCAGGCCGATGCCGACGAGCAGGATGCGGATCAGGTTCTTGTTGGACAGGATCGCGCCCAGGCCGATCTGGTTCTCGGCGCGCTCCTCCTCCGCCACGTGCTCGACCTCGCCGAGCTCGGCGATCGCCCGCTCCTCGGAGCGCACCGTCTTGAGCACCTCGAGGGCCTCACGGTGGCGGCCCTTCTCCACGAGCCACCGCGGGGACTCCGGCATCCGGAGCATCCCGATGAACAGGGCCACGGCCGGCAGCGCGGAGATCGCGAACATGACGCGCCACACGCTCGGGGACTCGCTGAAGACGTTGCCGATGATCGCGTTGATCACGAACGCCGAGAGCTGGCCGATCACGATGGCCACCTCGTTGCGGCCCGCGATCGAGCCGCGGATCTCGTAGGGGGCCAGTTCCGCGAGGAAGACGGGCACCACGGCGGAGGCCCCGCCCACGGCGAGCCCGAGGCAGATGCGCCCGGCGACCAGCACCTCGTAGCCGGGCGTGAACACCACGATCATCGTCCCGACGAAGAACAGGACGGAGAGCAGGAGGATGGTCCGCCGGCGCCCCCAGGCGTCGGAGATGCGACCTCCGGAGAGCGCGCCGACGGCGGCGGCGAAGACGAGCGAGCTGGTGACCACGCCCTCCGTGAACGGCGTCAGACCGAGCTCCTCCGACATGGGACGCAGCGCACCGTTGATCACGCCGGTGTCGTAGCCGAAGAGCAGACCGCCGAAGCAGGCCACGATGGAGATGAGGCCGAGGCGCTTGCGATGTGGTCCGGAGGTCAGCGGAGGCAGCGCAGCCGCTGTCTCGCGTGGTGACGATGTGGCCATCGAAGGTTCCTTTGTTCGTGCGCAACCGGTGCGCTCTGCACAGTGTGATGATCTCGCCGGGTCGGCGCGTCCCTCACGGAGTGACGCACGTCTCACTGGTTCGAATGTCCTTATGTTAGGACATATGGCGCGGCCAGGAAACCCCTCCAGGAAATTCCTGTGATCGGCGCAACATGTCGCGGTCGCCCCGGTGACGTCCTGAGCGCCGGGCGCGCCGGCGGTGCCGCGGCGGAGGTGTCTAGACGAACAGGAGCACCACGACCGCCGCGGGGCCCGTCCAGCGCAGCGACCGGCCGGTGAGGTTGTGCACCATCCCCAGCAGCGTGCAGCAGATCAGCGCCGTGGCCGCGGAGGTCCACCCGCCCAGGACCAGGCCGAGCAGGGCGAGCAGGACCCCCAGGACCAGCCCGCCCACCGGAGCCGCCTGGGTCCAGCGACCGGGGCGGCGCAGCTCCACCGCCCGCTGCACGCACGTCAGCACGAGGGCCAGCAGCAGGGACCGGCCCACGTGGTAGGCCGCGAAGCCGACCATGCCCAGCCAGGCGCCCCCGCCGTAGTCGGCGTAGAGGTCGAGGTAGAGCTGGACCGGCTGGAGCCGCCACTGGCCCACGAGGAAGACGGGCAGGATCACCCCGAGCAGGACCGCGAGCACGAACAGCACGAGTGCGGTGGTGGTCCGCCGGTGATCGAGCGCGGGGGAGTAGGTGGGGGGCTGCGGGGTGACGGGGTCCGCCGCCCGGTGGCGCAGCCACGCCACGAGCCCGCGCTGGATCCCGAGCCAGGCCGCGCCCAGGCACAGCCAGGCGAAGACCTGCCAGCCCAGGGGATACACGTCGGGGATCTCCCCGGTGACCGTGAGCACCGTGCCGTCGACCACGGCCTCCAGGCCGAGGGCCACGAAGGCGAAGGTCGCGATGGAGACGAGGAAGCCGGGGTCGGCGGGGGCGAACGCCCGGTTCTCGGGGGTGTCGACGGAGCTCATGGGGCCAGTCAATCAAGAAACGCCCGGGAACTCGTGCGCGGGCCCGGTTGTGGCCGCCGATTCAGCATGGACTACAGTCTCGTACAGGGAGTGCCCCGGCACGTCCCGCGCCCGGGAACGGCTCCGCGGAACGGTCCGGACGCATGCCTCAGGTCTCGGCCCGGGGATGCGCGGCGCTCCGTTCACCATCAGGTCGGAGGACGACCCGCCTACTGCCCGGGCCGTCGCCGATCCACGACTTCGACGAAGAAGGGCATTCACCCGTGGACCTGTTCGAATACCAGGCACGCGACCTGTTCGAGAAGCACGGCGTCCCCGTGCTCCAGGGCATCGTCGCGACCACCCCGGAAGAAGCAAAGGCCGCCGCCGAGAAGATCGGCGGCGTCACCGTCGTGAAGGCCCAGGTCAAGGTCGGAGGGCGCGGCAAAGCCGGTGGCGTGAAGGTCGCCAAGACCGCCGACGAGGCCTACGAGCACGCCCAGCAGATCCTCGGCATGGACATCAAGGGCCACACGGTCCACCGCGTGATGATCGCCCAGGGCGCCGACATCGCCGAGGAGTACTACTTCTCGATCCTGCTGGACCGCGCCAACCGCTCCTACCTGGCCATGTGCTCCGTCGAGGGCGGCGTGGAGATCGAGCAGCTCGCCGTGGAGCGGCCCGAGGCCCTCGCCCGCGTCGAGGTCGTCCCCACCGAGGGGATCACCGAGGCCAAGGCCCGCGAGATCGTGGCGCAGGCGAAGTTCGACGAGGAGACCGCCGCCGGGGTCGTGCCGGTCCTGGTCAAGCTGTGGGACGTCTTCAAGAAGGAGGACGCCACCCTGGTGGAGGTCAACCCGCTGGTCAAGACCGGCGACGGGAAGATCATCGCCCTCGACGGCAAGGTCACCCTCGACGAGAACGCCGAGTTCCGTCAGGCCGACCACGCCGAGCTCGTCGACAAGTCCAGCGCCGACCCCCTCGAGGAGAAGGCCAAGGAGCACGACCTGAACTACGTCAAGCTCGACGGCGAGGTCGGCATCATCGGCAACGGCGCGGGCCTGGTCATGTCCACCCTGGACGTCGTCGCCTACGCGGGGGAGAAGCACGGCAACGTCAAGCCGGCCAACTTCCTGGACATCGGCGGCGGCGCCTCGGCCGAGGTCATGGCCGCGGGCCTGGACGTCATCCTCAACGACCCGCAGGTCAAGTCCGTGTTCGTCAACGTCTTCGGCGGGATCACCGCCTGCGACGCCGTGGCCAACGGCATCGTGAAGGCCCTGGAGATCCTCGGCGACGAGGAGGACAAGCCGCTCGTGGTCCGCCTGGACGGCAACAACGTCGAGGAGGGCCGGCGCATCCTCGCCGCCGCCAACCACCCGCTGGTGACCCTCGCCGAGACGATGGACGAGGGTGCGGACAAGGCCGCCGAGCTCGCCCACGCCGCCAACTGATCCGCCGACCGGACGAACACTTCTAAGGAACGAACAGCAATGTCTATCTTTTTGAACAAGGACTCCAAGGTCATCGTTCAGGGCATCACCGGCGGCGAGGGCACCAAGCACACCGGCCGGATGCTCGCCGCGGGGACCCAGGTCATGGGCGGGGTCAACGCCCGCAAGGCCGGCACCACCGTGGCCCACCGGGACCAGGACGGCAACGACGTCGAGCTGCCGGTCTTCGGCACCGTCGCCGAGGCCGTCGAGAAGACCGGCGCGGACGTGTCGATCGTCTTCGTGCCGCCGGCCTTCACCAAGGACGCCGTGATCGAGGCCATCGACGCCGAGGTCCCGCTCGTCGTGGTCATCACCGAGGGCATCCCGGTGCAGGACTCCGCGGAGTTCTGGGCCTACGCGAAGTCGAAGACCGACGCGGACGGCCGGCAGACCACCCGGATCATCGGCCCGAACTGCCCCGGCATCATCACCCCGGGCGAGTCGCTGGTGGGGATCACCCCGGCGAACATCACCGGCAAGGGCAAGATCGGCCTGGTCTCCAAGTCCGGGACCCTGACCTACCAGATGATGTACGAGCTGCGGGACATCGGGTTCACCACCGCCATCGGCATCGGCGGCGACCCGGTCATCGGGACCACCCACATCGACGCCCTCGAGGCGTTCGAGGCGGATCCCGAGACCGAGGCCATCGTGATGATCGGCGAGATCGGCGGCGACGCCGAGGAGCGTGCCGCGGACTTCATCAAGGCCAACGTCACGAAGCCGGTCGTGGGCTACGTCGCGGGCTTCACGGCCCCCGAGGGCAAGACCATGGGGCACG
Organism: Kocuria oceani; assembly: GCF_029524215.1. Lineage (NCBI taxonomy): Bacteria > Bacillati > Actinomycetota > Actinomycetes > Micrococcales > Micrococcaceae > Kocuria > Kocuria oceani. The sequence goes on from NZ_JARAMH010000009.1 coordinate 32,802, forward strand.
CCGGCGCGATCGTCTCGGGCTCCTCGGGCACCGCCCAGGCCAAGAAGGAGGCGCTCGAGGCCGCCGGCGTGAAGGTCGGCAAGACGCCGTCCGAGACCGCCCAGCTGATGCGGGAGATCTTCGAGGGCAAGTGACCCGGCGGGCCCCGGCCCGTCGACCGGCACACGGGAAGGCCCCGTCCACGGTGTTTCGTGGACGGGGCCTTCCCGTGTGCCGGCTCGTGCGGCTCAGAGCTCTCCGGTGAGGAACTGGGCGACGCCCCGGCCGAAGGACCAGTCCTCGCGGGTGTTCTCGGTGACGGAGACGATCAGGTCCTGCGGGTCCAGGCCGGTCCGCTGCTCGAGCCGGTCGGCCAGGGCCCGGTACATGGCCTGCTTCTGGGCTTCGCTGCGGCCCTGCTGGACGACCTGGACCACGACGAGGTCGTCGGTGCGGCTCAGGCCCAGGCCCGTGTCCTCGGCGATGATCTGTCCGGGCCGGTGCTCGGTGATGATCTGGTAGCGGTCCCGGGGCGGGGCGGCGAAGGTGTCGAGCATGACGCCCTGGACGACGTCCGCCAGGGCGCGGAGCTGCTCGGGGGTACGGCGGTTCTCGGTGACGTCGATGCGCACGAGGGGCACGGCGGGGCCTTTCGGTCGAATGGTGCGGAAGGGGTCACGGGCAGGGCGGTCCAGGCCGGGCCTGGGCCGGGCGGAGCGGCGGTCGGGTCGTGGCGCCGCTCGGGGCGGCGTCGGCCCGGCCCCGGGACGCCGTGGATCCGGCTCCGTGCGGTCGGAGCTCCTCCACGATCACCCGTGCCGCCCATTATGTCAAGACATATTTACATAATTGCCGGCGGGCGGTGCCGGCTGGCGTCCGTCCCGCTCCGGGCGCGCCACTGCGGGGCTCGGAGGTGCTGGTGGCCTCCCGTGCCCGGCGGGTGCGGGACGCATAAGACGGTATGTCTTTACAAACTGACCTGGGTCGGTATTCTGGTTGTGATCCCGACCACTGATCGCCCCGTCGCCCGGACGACGGACCGTGGCGGTGACCAGGTACCAGAACCAGGAAGCAGGTCATCATGGCGCAGCAGAACGCGACCACCGCGACCGCCGGCGCGGCGGCACAGCAGCAGAACCCCGTGCTCATCGGCACGGCCCCGGACTCGTGGGGCGTGTGGTTCCCCGACGACCCGCAGCAGACCCCCTGGGAGCGGTTCCTCGACGAGGTGGCCGAGGCGGGGTACTACTGGATCGAGCTGGGGCCCTACGGCTACCTGCCCACCGATCCCGCCCGGCTCGCCGACGAGCTCGCCCAGCGGAACCTCAAGGTCTCGGCGGGCACCGTCTTCACCGCCTTCCACCGCGGGGCAGACCAGTGGCAGGAGGCCTGGGAGCCCGCCCGGAAGGTCGCCGAGCTGACGGCCGCCATGGGCGGCGAGCACATCGTGGTCATCCCCGCCATGTGGCGCGACGACGTGACGGGCGACGCGCTCGAGAACGAGCACCTGAGCACGGAGCAGTGGAACGCCCTGTGCGAGGGCCACGACCGGCTCGGGAAGGTGCTGCGCGAGGACTTCGGCCTCCAGCAGCAGTTCCACTCCCACGCGGACTCCCACGTCTGCGGCCAGCCCGACATCGAGACGTTCCTGCAGCGCACCGATCCCGAGCTCGTGACCCTGTGCCTGGACACCGGCCACGCCGAGTACGGCGGGGCGTCCTCGGTGGACCTGATCCGCAAGTACCCCGACCGGATCGGCTACCTGCACCTGAAGCAGATCGACCCCGTGGTCCTCGAGCGCGTGCGCCGGGAGAACATGACCTGGGCCGCCGCCAACCTCGCCGGCGTCATGGTGGAGCCCCCCGCCGGCCTGCCGGACCTCGCCGCGGTGATCGCGGAGGTCGAGAAGCTCGACCGGCCGATCTTCGGCATCGTCGAGCAGGACATGTACCCCGTCTCCTCCTTCGACGTCCCGCTGCCCATCGCCACCCGCACCCGCTCCTACCTGCTGGGCTGCGGCTCCCGCACGAGCGTCCGCTGACCCGCCCCGGCACCACAGACCTGGAGAACCGTCCATGAAGATCGCTCTCGACCCCACCCCGTTCCACCACTCCCACTCCCTGCTCGAGTTCCCCGCGCTCGCGGCCGAGCTCGGCTACGAGTACCTGCAGCTGACCCCGCACGCGGACTTCCTGCCCTTCTTCAACCACCCCAAGGCCGACGACCAGCTCGTGGCGGACCTGCGCCGGGCCTGCCGCGACGCCGGCGTGCAGATCGCCTCGGTGCTGCCGGTGCTGCGCTGGTCCTCCCCGGACCCGGACGCCCGGGAGGCCGCGGTGCGCTACTGGAAGCGCGCCATCCGGATGACCGTGGACCTCGGCGTGACCCAGATGAACACCGAGTTCCAGGGCCGGCCCGAGCTGGCCGAGGAGTCCGAGCGGGCGTTCTACCGCTCCGTGGAGGAGCTGCTCCCGCTGATCGAGCGGGAGGGCGTGCACATCGCGATCGACCCGCACCCCGACGACTTCGTCGAGCAGGGTCTCGCCGCGTGGCGCGTCATCCGCGGCGTGAACTCCCCGCACCTCGGCTTCGCCTACGTGGCCCCGCACACCTTCCACATGGAGGACGCCCCGCTCGAGATCATGGCCGCCGTAGGGGACCGGCTGCGCGTGGTGCACGTCGCCGACACCATGGACCACCACCGCTCGCACGGGCTGCGCTACATCACCAACCCGCCGGGCGCCCCGGCCCGGGTGCACCAGCACCTGAAGATCGGGGACGGCGACGTCGACTGGGACGAGTTCTTCGGCGGGCTCGCGGCCAACGGCTTCCTCGACCGCGAGGACACCGTGATGGTCTCCTCGGTCTTCGCCGAGAACGAGAACGCCGTGGAGGTCTCCCGGTACCAGCTGGAACAGATGCGCGAGCGCGCCGCCGCGGCGCAGAAGGTGGAGGTGAAGGCGTGAGCTACGACGTCGTGACCCTGGGACGCATCAGCGTCGACATCTACCCCGACGACGTCGGGGTCGGCCTCGAGGACGTGACCACGTTCCGCAAGTACCTCGGCGGCTCCCCGTCCAACGTGGCCGTGGCCGCGGCCCGCCACGGCGAGTCCGCCGCGGTGATCACCCGCACCGGCGACGACCCGTTCGGCACCTACCTGCACCGCGAACTCGTCCGCTACGGCGTGGACGACCGGTTCGTCACGGCCGTGCCGGGGCTGCAGACCCCCGCCACGTTCTGCGCGATCCGCCCGCCGGAGGACTTCCCGCTGTACTTCTACGGCCGGTTCCCCACGGCCCCGGACCTGCAGATCCGCCCCGAGGAGATCGACGCCGAGGCCGTGCGCGAGGCGCGCATCCTGTGGTCCACGGTCACCGGGCTGTGCCAGGAGCCGTCCCGCTCCGCCCACCTCGCCGCGCACGAGGCCCGCCCCCGGGAACAGCTGCGCGCGGACCAGCACACGATCCTGGACCTCGACTACCGCCCGATGTTCTGGAGCACCGAGGAGGAGGCCCGGGCCCAGGTGCACGAGCTGCTGCAGCACGTGAGCATCGCCATCGGCAACGACAAGGAGTGCGCGGTGGCCGTCGGGGAGGGGACCCCCGACGAGCAGGCCGACCGGCTGCTCGCGGCCGGCGTGCGCATCGCCGTGGTCAAGCTCGGCCCGGAGGGCGTGATGGCCAAGACCCGCGACGAGCGCGTGGTCTCCGCGCCCGTCCCGGTCGAGACCGTCAACGGCCTCGGCGCCGGGGACTCCTTCGGCGGCGCCTTCTGCCACGGCATCAACCAGGGCTGGCCGCTCGAGCAGGTGCTCGACTACGCCAACGCCTCCGGTGCCATCGTCGCGTCGAGGATCTCCTGCTCGGACGCCATGCCCACCCCCGACGAGGTATTCCAGCTGCTGCGCGAGCGCGGCCGCGCCGTTCCCGAAGGAGCCACCCGATGACGACCACGTCCCCCGTCGAGCTCGACACGGCCGATCCGCGCCGCTACGAGCACCTGTCCCGGATCCGGCTCGAGGACCCCCGGGCCGTCCAGCGCGCCGCCGACTCCCGGCGCCGCCACCCCGGCCCCGTGCACGGGCGGCAGAACTTCGTGGTCGCCGCCGACCACGCCGCCCGCGGCGCCCTCAGGGTGCGCGGGGAGCACGACGCCATGGCCGACCGGCGCAGCCTGCTCGACCGGCTGCAGATCGCCCTGGCCAACCCCCAGGTGGACGGCGTCCTCGCCTCCCCGGACGTGCTCGACGACCTGCTGCTGCTCGGGGCGCTCGACGGCAAGCTGGTCTTCGGCTCCATGAACCGCGGAGGCCTGCCCGGTCTGGTCAACGAGATCGACGACCGCTTCACCGGGCACACCGCGGAGGCGCTGGACAAGATCGGCGCCGACGGCGGGAAGATGCTCACCCGCATCTGCTTCGAGGACCCGCACACCACCTCGGTGCTGGAGAACACCGCCCGGGCGGTGGACTCCCTCGCGGCGCTGGGGCTGATCGCCATGGTCGAGCCGTTCATCTCCCGGGCCACCGGCACCGGGATCGTCAACGACCTCTCCGCCGACGCCGTGATCCAGTCCGTGGCCATCGCCCAGGGACTCGGCGGCACGTCGTCGCACACGTGGATGAAGCTGCCCGTGGTGGAGGAGATGGAGCGGGTCATGGCGGCCACCACGCTGCCCACCGTCCTGCTGGGCGGGGACCCGAGCGGCCGGCCGGACGAGGTCTTCGCGACCTGGGAGGCCGCGCTGGCGCTGCCCGGCGTCCAGGGCCTCACCGTCGGGCGCACCCTGCTGTACCCGGAGGACGGCGACGTCGCCGGGGCCGTCGCCACCGCCGCCTCCCTGCTGAAGGGCCACCCCGTCGAGGAAGGAGCCGCCCGATGAGCACCCGCACCCTCTCCGTGTCCCAGGCGCTCGTCGCGTTCCTGGCCAACCAGTGGACCGTGGACCGGATCGGCGCCGAGGAGCACCGGCAGCGCACGATCCAGGGCATGTTCGGCATCTTCGGGCACGGCAACGTGGCCGGCGTGGGCCAGGCGCTCAAGCAGTTCCAGGCCGAGGACCCCACGGTCATGCCCTACTACCAGGGCCGCAACGAGCAGGCCCAGGTGCACCAGGCCGTCGGCTACGCCCGGCACACCCGCCGCCGGGCCACCTTCGCGGTGTCCACCTCGATCGGCCCCGGGGCCACGAACATGGTCACGGGCGCCGCGCTGGCCACCACCAACCGGCTGCCGGCGCTGCTGTTCCCCTCGGACCAGTTCGCCACCCGCACCCCGGACCCGGTGCTGCAGCAGCTGGAGCGCCCCGACGCGGGCGACATCACGGTCAACGACGTGTTCCGCCCGGTCTCCCGCTTCTTCGACCGCGTGGTGCGGCCCGAGCAGCTCTTCTCGGCGCTGCTGTCCGGCATGCGCGTGCTCACGGATCCGGCCGAGACCGGGGCGGTGACGATCGCGCTGCCGCAGGACGTGCAGGCGGAGGCTCTCGAGGTGCCCGAGGAGTTCCTCGCCCCGCGCGAGTGGCGGATCCGTCGCCCCGCCCCGGAGGAGGAGGACGTCCGCGCGGCCGTCGCGGCGATCCGCGCCGCCGAGCGGCCGGTCGTCATCGCCGGCGGCGGCGTGCACTACGCCTTCGCCACCGAGGCGCTGCGGGAGTTCGCCGAGGCCACCGGCATCCCCGTCGCCTACACCCAGGCCGGCGTGGGGGTCATGGACTGGGACCACCCGCTGTGCCTGGGCGCCGTGGGCTCGACCGGCTCCACCGCCTCCAACGCGGTGGTCGCCGATGCCGACCTCGTGATCGGCATCGGTACCCGCTACGAGGACTTCACCACGGCCTCCCGCACCGCCTTCCAGCACCCGGACGTGCGCTTCGTCAACGTCAACGTCGCGGCGTTCGACGCCTACAAGCAGGGCAGCTCCGTCCCGATCGTCGCCGACGCCCGCAAGACCCTCGTCGAGCTGACCAAGGCGCTCGGCGGGTACCGGGTCGGCGGGGACCTGGCGGCGACCGTCGAGGCCGAGAAGCAGCGCTGGGACACCACCGTGGACGCCGCCTTCGGCGAGCGGCACCTGCCGCTGCCCAGCCAGAACGAGATCATCGGGGCCGTCAACGAGGCCATGGACGACCGCGACGTCGTCGTGTGCGCCGCCGGCTCGCTGCCCGGGGACCTGCACAAGATGTGGCGGGTCAAGGACCCGTACGGCTACCACGTGGAGTACGCGTTCTCGTGCATGGGCTACGAGATCGCCGGCGGACTCGGCGTGAAGCGGGCCGCGGTCGCCGAGGCCGAGCAGGCCGGCGCCCCGGAGGACGCCCGCGACGTCGTCGTCATGGTCGGCGACGGCTCGTACCTGATGATGCACACCGAGCTCGTCACGGCCGTGGCCGAGGGATTCAAGCTCGTGGTCGTGCTGATCCAGAACCACGGCTACGCCTCGATCGGCGCGCTGTCCGAGCAGCTGGGGTCCCAGCGCTTCGGCACGAAGTACCGCTACCTCGACGGGGAGCGGCACAGCTTCGACGACGGCTCCACGCTGCCGATCGACCTCGCCACCAATGCGGAGTCCCTCGGTGTGCGCGTGCTGCGCGTCGAGTCCGGCGAGGGTGTCATCGACCGGCTGAAGGAAGCCGTGGCGCAGGCGAAGGCCGTGCCCGAGGGCTCCGGCCCCGTGCTCGTGCACGTGGAGTCGGACCCGCTGATCGACGCGCCCAGCTCCGAGTCCTGGTGGGACGTGCCCGTCACGGGCACCGCCACCCTGGACTCCACGAACGAGGCCTACGAGGTCTACCAGCAGCACAAGGCCCGGCAGCGTCCGCTGCTCGGGAACTGAAGGAGGAACCCATGACGCAGCAGACCCAGCAGCAGATCAAGCACGTCGAGCACTTCATCAACGGGGAGCGCACCGCCGGCACCGGGGACCGCACCCAGGAGATCTACAACCCCGCCACCGGTGAGGTGTCCGGCATCCTGCACCTGACCACGGACGAGGACCTCCAGGCCACGGTGGCCGCGGCCCGGAAGGCCGCCGACACGTGGGGCGACGTGTCCCTGGCCAAGCGCACCGCGGTGCTGTTCAAGTTCCGTGAGCTGGTGGCGGCCCACACCGACGAGCTGGCCGCGCTGATCACCGCCGAGCACGGCAAGGTCCTCTCCGACGCCAAGGGCGAGGTGGGCCGCGGCCTCGAGGTCGTCGAGTTCGCCTGCGGGATCGCCGAGCAGCTCAAGGGGGAGTTCTCCGACCAGTTCTCCACCGGCATCGACGTCTACTCCTTCCGCCAGCCCCTGGGCGTGGTCGCCGGCATCACCCCGTTCAACTTCCCCGTCATGGTGCCGCTGTGGATGGCCCCGGTGGCCATCGCCACGGGCAACGCGTTCATCCTCAAGCCCTCCGAGCGGGACCCGTCCCCGTCCCTGCTGATCGCCGAGCTGTGGCAGCGGGCCGGGCTGCCGGACGGCGTCTTCCAGGTGCTGCACGGCGGCAAGGAGGCCGTGGACGGGCTGCTGACCCACCCCGACGTCGACGGCATCTCCTTCGTCGGCTCCACCCCGATCGCGAAGTACGTGCACGAGACCGCCACCAAGCACGGCAAGCGGGTGCAGGCCCTGGGCGGGGCGAAGAACCACGCCATCGTCCTGCCCGACGCCGACATGGACTCCGCGGCCGACAACCTCACGGCGGCGGCCTTCGGATCCGCCGGTGAGCGCTGCATGGCCGTCTCGGTCGCGGTGGCCGTGGGCGAGGCCGCGGACCTGCTCGTGGACAAGCTCGCCGAGCGGGCGAAGGACATCACCGTGGGCAACGGCATGGACGCCTCCTCCGACATGGGCCCGGTCATCACCCCGGCCTCCCGCGACCGCGTGGTCCGGATCGTCACCGCCGCCGAGGAGGCCGGCGCGGCCGTGGTCGTGGACGGCCGCGAGCTCATCGTGCAGGACCACGAGAACGGCTTCTTCGTCGGCCCGACCGTCCTCGACAGGGTCCGCCAGGACATGGAGGCCTACGAGGAGGAGATCTTCGGCCCCGTGCTGGTCGTCCTGCGCGTGGACAGCCTCGAGGAGGGCATCGAGATCATCAACGCCAACCCCTACGGCAACGGCACCGCGATCTTCACCTCGTCCGGGGCCTACGCCCGCCAGTTCAAGCGACGGGTGACCGTGGGCATGATCGGGGTCAACGTCCCGATCCCGGTGCCCGTGGCCTGGCACTCCTTCGGCGGCTGGAAGGCCTCCCTGTTCGGCGACCACCACATCTACGGTCCCGACGGCGTGCGCTTCTACACCCGCGGCAAGGCCGTCACCGAGCGCTGGCCCGAGCCGCACCACGCCTCCGGGGCGTCCTTCGCGTTCCCGTCCTCCGGGGACCACTGACCCGCACCCCGCCCCCGCGCCCCCGCCGGTGCCCCACCGGCGGGGGCGCGGTCCCGAACCACCCGTGCCCCACCGGGGCAGATGAAGGAGACCGACCATGAACACCCCGCTGCGCGTCGCCGTCGTCGGCGCAGGACGCATGGGCGCCGACCACATCGAGCGCCTCCACCGACGGATCAACGGCGCCGAGGTCGCCGCCGTCGTCGACATCGACCGGCCCCGCGCCGAGGCCGCCGTGGCCCACATCCCCGGCGCCGCGGCCCACACGGACCTGCAGGAGGTCCTCGACCGGGACGCCGCGGACGCCGTCCTGATCGCGACCCCCGGCTTCCTGCACGAGCAGGTGCTGCTGCCCGTCATCGAGCACGGCCTGCCCATCCTGTGCGAGAAGCCGCTCACCCCCGACGCCGATTCCTCCTGGCGCGTGGTCCAGGCGGAGGTCGCCGCGGGCCGCCGGCTGGTCCAGGTCGGCTTCATGCGCCGCTTCGACGCCGGCTACCTGAGCCTGCGCCGGATGATCGAGGAGAAGACCTACGGCGAGCTGCTGACCCTGCACCACCAGCACCGCAACCCCACCACCCCGGCCGGGTTCACCAACGAGATGATCATCAACGACTCTGTGGTCCACGAGTTCGACGCCGTGCGGTTCTTCACCGGCGAGGAGATCACCTCCGTGCAGGTCCGGATCGGACGCTCCACCCGCAACGCGCCGGCGGGCCAGCGGGACCCCCAGCTCGTGCTCCTGGAGACCGAGTCCGGGATCCTGGCGCAGGTGGAGGTCTACGTCAACGCCCAGTTCGGCTACCAGGTCGCCACCCAGGCGTCCTTCGAGACGGGCATCGTCGGCATCGGCGGCGACCAGGAGCCCTACGTCCGCACCGCCGGCACCTGGGGCGGGTCCGTGACCCCCGGTTTCGAGGAGCGCTTCGTCGAGGCCTACGACCGCGAGATCCAGGCCTGGGTCGACGCGGCCGCCCGCGGGGGGATCGGCGGGCCCTCGGCCTGGGACGGCTACGCCACGGCGGCGTGCTGCGAGGCCGGCGTCCGCGCGCAGGCCAGCGGGGAGATCGTCACCGTGCAGCTCCAGCCGAAGCCGGAGCTCTACGGCGCGGCCCAGATGCCGGCCCGCGCCTGAGGGGCCACGACGGGCCGGCGTCGGGGCGCGGCGGAGCCACGGCTCCACTGCGCCCCGACGCCGGTCCTCGGCGGGACTACCCGGTGCACCCGGGGCACCCCGTCGCCCGCCCGGGCAGGACATGGTGCCTGCCGCTCATGCGAGTGCGGACGGCAGGGCCGCGGACCCGGGACCCTCACCCCGCCCGCCGGGACGCCGCCGCCCGGGGGAGCCGCCCGGCGACGTGCGCGGCGGTCCCCGGCGGGAGCCGCAGCACGCTGAGCAGGGGCACCAGGAGCAGGGCCGCCATGGCGGCGAAGGCGACCCGGTACGGGAACAGGTCGCCGGCCTCGGGCCCGGCCGGGGCCGTGGTCGTGGCCAGCTGCAGGACCAGCGCTCCCACGGCGATCCCCAGACCGGTGGCCAGCTGCGCGCCGGTGGCGGACAGGGTGTTGGCCGAGGAGAGCCGGCCCGGCTCCACGTCGGCGAACTGCAGGGAGTTGTAGGCGGTGAAGCCGATCGAGCGCAGCGCCCCGCTGAGCAGCAGCAGGGCGGTCACGAGCCACAGGGGCGTCGCGGGCGTGAGGAGCAGGAACGCCGCGATGCAGGCGGCACCACCGGCCACGGAGCCGAGGAGGACGGCGCGGAACCCGAACCGGCGCAGCAGCGGCGTGGTGGCCGGCTTGACGCCCACGTTGCCGAGGAAGACCGCGGTGACCAGCAGCCCCGACTCCACGGGCGAGCGGCCGAAGCCGTCCTGGAACAGCAGCGGGAGCAGGAACGGGACCGAGCTGACGACCGCACGGTAGACCAGCCCGCCCGAGTTCGCCGCCCGGTAGCCGGCGATCCGGTAGACCCGCAGGTCCAGCAGGGGGTGCGCGCTGCGCAGCAGCCACCGGACGGCCGCGGCACCGCTGAGCGCGGCCGCGCACAGCAGCCCGGCCCCGGCCGGGGCCCACCGCGGGTCCGCGACGAGCTGCAGCCCGGCCACCAGTCCGAACACGGTGACCGTGGCGCCCAGCAGGCCGGGTGCGTCCAGGGGCCGCCGCTCGGTCTCCACGTCCCGGACGAGCCACAGGGCCGCCAGCAGGGCGGCCGCCCCCACCGGGACGTTGACCAGGAAGATCCAGTGCCAGCTCGCCCAGGAGGTCAGCAGCCCGCCAAGGAGCGGTGCCAGCACGGGGGCGAGCAGCGCCGGCCACGTGATCCAGGCGATTGCCCGCAGCAGGTCCCGCCGGTCCGTGGCCCGCAGCACCACGAGCTGTCCGACGGGGACCATGAGGGCCCCTCCGAGGCCCTGCAGGGCCCGTCCGGCCACGAGGGCCGGCAGGCTGCCGCTGGCCGCGCACAGCACGGAGGCCAGGGTGAAGACGACGATGGACGTGCAGAACACCCGCCGGGCCCCGAAGCGGCCGGCCAGCCACCCGCCCACGGGGATGAAGGTGGCCACCGTGACGAGGTAGACGGTCATCGCGAGGCCGACCTCGGCGCTGCCCACGCCGAGATCGGCCGCGATGCGCGGAGCCGCCGTCACGAGGATCGTGCCGTCGAGGTGTTCCATGAACAGCACCGCCGCCACGAGCAGCGCGAGCCGGCGGCTCCACGGCCGGGCGGGCTCCGGGTCCGCCGGGCCCGTCCGGGGCCGCTCGCCCGGCGGCGGCGCGGACGTGCTCAGCGCCCGAAGGGGAGGCGCGGGTCGATCGCCGCCTCGTCCCAGGTCCGGCGGATCCAGCCGTGGTGCGGGTCGTCGCTGATCAGCCACTCCCGCACCCGGCCGGGACCGGCCATGACATTGAGGTAGTACATGTCGTAGCCGGGGGTCGCCATGGCCGGGCCGTGCCAGCCGTAGGGCACCAGGACGACGTCGCCCGAGCGCACCTCCGCCGCCACGTCGATGGGCCGGTCGTCGGAGGCGTAGACCCGCTGGTAGCCCATGGGATCGGGACCGCCCTCCTCCGGGGCGGGCATGCCGGCGGCGAGCTGCGTCTCGAAGTAGTAGATCTCCTCGAGGGCCGTCTCCCCGTCCTTCTCCTCGTCGTGCTTGTGCGGGGGATAGGAGGACCAGTTGCCCGCCGGGGTGAGCACCTCGCAGACGATGAACCGGTCGGCCTCCAGCGCCGCGGGCGTGCCGAAGTTGTGCACCTGCCGGGAGCACTGGCCCGCCCCGCGCAGCTCCACCGGGATCTCCGCACGGGCGACCAGCCGGGTCGGGTACTCCTCGCGCGCCGGGGCGGAGGCCACGGCCACCCGGCCGCCGGTCGCGGTGGACACGGTCAGGTCCCGGCGGACCCCGGTGTAGAGGACGTCGGTGGGGCCGGCGAAGACGGACGGGCGCCCGGCGAGGTCGTACGTCTCACCACCGGTCTCGGCGGTGAAGCTGCCGGTCAGGGGCACCACGATGCGCTCCTCCTCGGCGGCGTCCAGGGTGATCCGGTCGCCCGGGCCGAGATCGGCCACGCGCAGGCCCGTGTGGGCCCAGCCGGGGACCTGGGTGGCGGAGTCGTGGCCGCCGAGGGAGACGAACCAGCCGTCCTGGGCGGCGGAGTCCTTGGGGTGGACCCATTCGGGGCGGGAGCTGTCGGTGTGCATGCGGTCGATGTGCCTTCCGGTGTCGTCGGGTGGTGCTGGTCGGATGTCGGGGCCCGGGGGCCGGGCGGTGTGCGGGGAGACGCGGGCGGGGCCGGGCCCGTGGAGGAGCTGCCGCCCGGGGCGGCGGGATCCGGGGCCGGCGGTGCCCGGACGATACCTAGCGCTGGACGAGGGTCAGCTCGAAGGTGTACTTGTCCGCCCGGTACACGTGCCGGCCGGTCTCCACGGGGCGGCCGAGGTCGTCCATGGCGGTGCGGTGCATGCTGACCAGCGCGGCACCGGGGTCGACGCGCAGCTGCTCCGCCTGGAACGCGTCGGCCGAGACGGCACCCACCCGCTGGTGGGCCAGCTGGAAGTTGACGCCCTGGCCGCGCATGAGGGAGTAGAGCCCCTCCTCGGCCAGCCGGTCCCGGCTGAGCTCGCACAGCGCGCGCGGGATCCAGTTCTCCATGAGCGCGAGCGGTTCCCCGTCCGTGCAGCGCAGCCGCACGAGGTGGTAGACCTCGTCCCCGGGCTGCAGCCCCAGCAGCAGGGCCACCTCATCGTCGGCGGGCACCACGGCGAAGTCCAGCACGTCGGTGCTGGGCGCGCTGCCGCTGCGCCGGAGATCCTCGTGCAGGCTCGTCAGCTCCAGGGAACGGCGCACCTGGGTGCCCACCACCTGCGTGCCCACCCCGCGCTTGCGCACCAGCAGCCCGGCGCGCACGAGCTGGTCCATCGCCTTGCGCATGGTGGGGCGGGAGAGGTTGAGGCTGTTCGCCAGGTCGATCTCGTTGTCGAGCTTCGTCCCGGGCGGCAGCTCTCCGCTGCGGATCGCGTCCTCGAGGCCCTGCGCCACCTGGTGGTAGAGCGGTACGGGGGAGGACTTGTCGACCGTGAGACGGAGTGGGCCGGACATGGTGTGCCTCCAGGGGTGGGCCGGGCGGGGACGGATGGCGCTGCTGCCCATTGTCCACGGGGTGATGTGAATATGTCCATACATTTTATTGACATCCGTGACCAGGGTCACCCAGTCTGGGGGGCGGAGCGCGGTCCGCGCCGCCCGGCCCGGCCGGCGGCCCCCTCCGCCCGATCCACCGCCCGATACCGGACCCGGGCGTCAGCCCTCAGTCCTGCACGAAGGAGCACCATGGAGCAGATCACCCTCGGCCTCGTCGGCGTCGGCCGGATCGGCGTGATGCACGCCGAGAACCTGGCCTCCCTCGAGGAGGAGCTGAACCCGCGGGGGGTCGACGTCCGGCTGGTGCTGACCGACGTCGCCGCGGCGCACGCCCGGTCGGTCGCCGAGCGGCTGGGGGCCCGGTTCGTGCCCTCCGTGTCGGAGATGCTGGGGTCCGGGGTGGACGGGCTGGTCGTGGCCACCGGGACGGCGACCCACCCGGGGCTGATCCGGGCGGGCGTGGACGCGGGCGTGCCGGTGTTCTGCGAGAAGCCGGTGGCCCTGGACGTGGCGGACTCGCTGCCCGTGCTGGAGCACGTCCGGGCGGCCGGCGGGACCGTGCAGATCGGCCACCAGCGCCGCTTCGACGCGGGCTATCTGCGGGCCCGGGAGGCCCTCGCCGCCGGCGAGCTCGGCTGGATCCACTCCCTGCGCGCCGTCACCTGCGACATGACCCCGCCCCCGGTGGAGTTCCTCGCCGCGTCGGGCGGGCTGTTCCGCGACTGCTCCGTGCACGACTTCGACATCCTGCGCTGGCTGACCGGCCACGAGATCGTGGAGGTCTACGCGAGGGGCTCCAACAACGGCGATCCCGCCATCGGGTCCGTCGGGGACGTGGACACGGCGCTCGCCGTGGTGACCTTCGACGACGGCACCGTGGGCACGGTCTCGGCCGGCCGCTACAACGGTGCGGGCCACGACGTGCGCCTGGAGATCCAGGGTTCCCGAGCCTCGCTGGCCGTGGGCCTGGACGACCGGACCGCGGTGCGCTCGGCCGAACCGGGCGTGACCTTCCCGGCCGGTACCCCGCACCGGACCTTCGCGGAGCGCTTCGCCGCGGCCTACCGGGCGGAGATGGTCGCCTTCGTGGAGCTGGTCCTGGGCCGCCGGGCCAACCCGTGCCCTCCGGAGGACGCCGTGGCCGCCGCACGGGTGGCCGATGCCGCGCAGGAGTCGCTGCGCACCGGCGTCCCGGTGCGGGTGGCCGCCGACCCGGTGCGCAGCGCGGGGTAGCACCGTCCGGCCGCCGCGCCGGCCCGGCCGCGGCAGGTGCCGCGGCCGGACCGGTGGCCGGACCGGCACCCCACCGGCCGCAGCGCCGTCCGCGCGGTCAGACCAGGACGATGGTGCGGTTGCCGGAGAGCACCACGCGTCCCTCGGCGTGCCACCTCACGGCCCGTGAGAGGGCCTGCATCTCGGCGTCGCGGCCGACCGCCACCAGGTCCGCGGGCGTGTGGGCGTGGTCCACGGCGATGACGCGCTGGGCGATGATCGGGCCCTCGTCCAGGTCCGAGGTCACGTAGTGGGCCGTGGCGCCCACCATCTTCACGCCGCGCGCGTAGGCCTGGTGATAGGGCTTGGCGCCCTTGAACGAGGGCAGGAACGAGTGGTGGATGTTGATGCAGCGGCCCGACAGCTCGCGGGTCAGCTCGTCCGAGAGGACCTGCATGTAGCGGGCGAGCACCACCAGCTCGACGTCGTAGTGCTCGACCAGCCCGAGCAGCTTCGCCTCCGCCTGCGGCTTCGTCTCGGGGGTGACGGGCACGTGGTGGAACGGGACGTCGTGCCACTCGACGAGGCTCTTGTGGTCGAGGTGGTTGGAGACCACGGCCACGATCTCGATGGGCAGCTCGCCGATCCGGGTGCGGTGCAGCAGGTCGGTGAGGCAGTGGGAGAACCGGGAGACCAGCACGAGCACCCGCGTCCTGCGCTGCGCGGAGACCAGCCGGAACCGCATGTCGTGCTGCTCGGCCACCGGGGCGAAGCCCTCCGTCAGGGACTCCACGGTGGCCGTCCCGACCTCGCTGACCGTGTGGCAGCGGATGAAGAACTCGTCGGTGAAGCGGTCGGAGAAGTGCTTGACGTCGAAGATGTCGCAGCCCTGCTCCGTCAGGTTCGACGTGATGGCGCTGACGAGCCCGTGGGCCTCGGGGCAGTGGACGGTCAGGACGTGTTCGACGGTCCCCGGGACCTGGTCGGGCATGGCGGAACTCCTCGGCGCTGGGCGGGTGGTGGGTCGCACGGCACGGCATCGGCCGGTGCGGCCCTACGATCCTAGCCCGCGCGGGCAGAGGGTAGGGACGGCGGGAGCGGCGCCACGGGCTCGGTGCCGGGCCGGCGCGGTGTAGACCGATGGCCGCGGGAACGGGCGGTAGGAGTCCGCCCGGCGCGGGGAGAGATGCGCCTCGCTTCGGAGGACCCGCGGCCATCGGCAGGCGTTGCACGCCTCAACAGAGGAGAGCCGTGGGCTGAGCGGCTTTCAGAGCGCGGGCGCCGCAGACGGTGCACCCCCCAGTGCGTCCGAATCGGTCGTGCCCGCGCAATTTCCCCCATTGCTGTGGTTCTCACCACGATCGCAACTTTATCCGACCCAGAGCCGTGTCGGCACCCGCTGTCCCCAGGAAATTGTCAGGAAGCCGCGCCGAGGCTCTGCCGCCGGGCGGCTCCGGGCCTGCTGCCCGCGTCCCCGGCCGGGCGTTCCCGCGAGAATTCGCGTCCGACCAGCATCTCTGTGCGCGGGGGCCGGTGCAGGCAGCCGGGCACTCGCGCCGCGCTGTCCGCTCAAGTGGGGACAGGCCTGGGTGGCCCTCCGGGCGGGGCGCGGCGTCCCCGGCCCCGTCCCGAGCCCGGTCTCAGGCCACGGTCGTGTTGAAGAGCAGGCCCAGGACATAGGTGGCCAGGGCGGCCCCGTAGCCGATGGCCAGCTGGCGGAGACCCCGCTTCCAGGGGGAGGCCCCGGAGAGCAGGCCGACCAGCCCTCCGGTCACCAGCAGGGCGAGGCCGACCAGCGCGAGGGCGACGGCCATGGCGGGAAACCCGGTGAGGCCCAGGAGGTAGGGCAGGATCGGGATGACGGCCCCCGAGGCGAAGAAGCAGAAGCTGGACGCCGCGGCGCCCAGGTCGGTGCCCAGCGCCACGTGCGCCCGCTGCTCGGGCTGGTCCTCGGCGGGGGCCTGGAAGGAGCGGGACGGGTCGCAGTCGCACTCGTAGAAGCCCAGGCGCTCCGCCGCCCGGTGCTCGGCGGCCTCCTCGCTCATCCCCCGGGCACGGTAGACGAGCACCAGCTCGTTGGCGTCCAGGTCCAGGTTCGGGGCGACGTGCAGGGTGACCTGGGTCGGCTGGGAGGCGTCGAGCAGCTCCCGCTGGGAGCGCACGGAGACGTACTCCCCGGCCCCCATGGACAGCGCCCCCGCGAGCAGGCCGGCGATCCCCGCGAAGAGCACCATCGTGGGGGCCGTGCCGGTGGCGCCCACGCCCATGACCAGCGCGAGGTTGGAGACGAGTCCGTCGTTGGCGCCGAAGACTGCCGCCCGGAAGTTGCCGGAGAGCTTGTGCCGGCCCTCGGTGGCCAGCGCCCGGACGATCTCCTCGTGCACCGCCTCGTCGGCGGCCATGGCGTCGGACGCGTCCTGCTCCCCGTCGTAGGGCGAGCGGCTCTCGGCGCGCTGCAGCAGGGCCAGGACGAAGACGGAGCCGAAGTGCGCGGCGAGGAAGATCAGCAGCCGGGAGTACAGGGACGGGCGGGCGTCGGTGGCGGCGTGCGGGCCGAGCAGCCGCACCCAGTGCTCGGCGTGGCGCTGCTCGGCCTCCGCGACCCGGTGCAGGATCTCCGCCTCCCGGCCGGTGCTGCGGGCGGCCAGCAGACGGTAGATGCGGGCCTCGGCCCGTTCCTCCGCGAGGTACTTGCGCCAGCGCCGGATCTGGCCGCGCTCCGGCGGACCCGGACGGGGCGGGCGTTCCCCGGGAGCGGGGGAGGGGGCTGTCTGTTCGGGGCTCATGAGGGCCTTCCTCGGGCCCGTCGCGGCGCACGGCGCGCGGGGCCCGACCGGGGACGGGGATGGTCCGGAAGGTCTCGTTCGCCCGACGGCGCGGGTGGGCTGCCGGGACTCCACGTCGAGACCGGGATGGCGACAGACCGACGGGTGCGCGCACCCGGGAACTACTCCCCTTCGCTTCCCGACGAGTGTAGACCGGCCGTCACGGCCCCCGGTTTCGGTGCACCGAAGGGGCGCGGGCCCCGGCACATCAGGAGTCGATGCTGTCCGCGGCGTCCGGGGCCCGCCACCGGTGGCCCTCGGGGGCGATCACGGAGCTGTCCTCCCGCGTCTCGGCGGGGAAGGAGCCCACCCCCCAGTGGAACCGGTAGGGGTCGGAGCAGCCCCAGCCGAAGCGCAGTCCCTCGACCAGCTTCTGCGCCGCTTCCGGGAAGCCCAGCGGGCCAATCGTCCAGGGCTGGTTCCACGCCGAGGGCTCGTGCCACTCGTCCTCGTGGAAGAACGTGGCGTCCACGGGCCAGGCCGCGTGGGTCAGCTGGCCGCCGGAGACCACGGAGCACTCCACGCCGTGGGGTCCCACCCCGGCCCACGCGACCGGGGCCTCCGAGCGGTCGTCGTCGCGCTCGTACTCGACCACGAGGAAGTCGTTCCAGGACAGCCGGGCGAGCACGGTTGCGATGAGCCGCCGCAGGTCCTCCCACACGTCCTCGCCGACGACCTCGGCGGCCGTGCCGGGGCCGACCACGCCGATCCCCGCCCGGCCCAGCATCTCCTGGGCCTCGGGGGTGGCCAGGTCCGACCAGGTCCGCGTGTCGGAGAAGCCCTCGCCGACCGGCTCCCCGGCCGGCTGGCGGGTCGAGGCGAAGCGCATGGCCTCCTCCCAGGAGCCGAAGAACCGCCGGACGCCGTCGAAGTACGGCCGGCGCGTGCTGGAGGCCTCCTGCTCGACCACCCAGCGGCCGTACCGAGCCGTGGTGGGATGGTGGCCGGTGCTGCGGCAGTGGCTGAGGAAGGCCGTCACCGCCGCGGCGTACTCCTCCTCCGTGAACACGTGCTCGTGGGCGGGCTCGGTGCCGGCCCGCAGGCCGACCCGCTCCAGGGCCGCGTCCCAGTGCCCGCCGCCCAGGCGCTGGGCGACCACGCGCTCGGGAACGGGCCAGTAGTGGGCGATGCCGCACAGGAAGTTCGCGTCCGTGCACAGGCTCAGCCGGGCGAGCTCGTAGGCGTGCGCGCTGAGCGGCCGGCAGGCGGTCTGCTCGGCGCAGTGCTGCTGGGCCGCGCCGATGAGCGCCAGGGTCTGCTGCGTGAGGGTGCCGTCCGGGTCCGCGCCGGCGAGCAGCGCGGTGACGTCGCGCACCACGTCGGCGCTCAGGTGCAGGGCGGCGTAGTCGCGGGCGGGGCCGACCCCCAGGTGCTGGGCCATGACGAGCCAGACACCGGCGCCCACGGCGCCGTCGGTGACCTCGGGGGCAGTGGCCTCCTGCGCGAAGCGCTGGCCCAGCTCGGCGATCGCCGCATCCAGCAGGACGGTGGACTCCTCCGGGAACAGCAGCTGGAAGCGCATCCGCACCTGCCCGCGCGTCATGCCGCGGTCGGCCATGGCACGGATCAGGGAGCCATAGCGCTGCACGAAGGCTGCGAGGCCCGCCACGGCGTGGGGCATGGAGGGTCCTCCGGTCGGTCGGTCGTCGGGTGCCCGGTCGGGAAGACCGGGTTGGGGTGCCCACGGGGAACGGGGGGCCCACTGCCGATCCTAGTCGGTGGGGGGTGGCGCCCGCCTGTCCCAGGGGATTGTGACCGGCGGATGACGCCGGCGCCCCCGGCGGTAAAACTGCAGGTCAGGGGGTGATCAGCCCGCGGATGTCCTCGGCCGTGAGCGCGCTCGAGAACATCCGGTCGTCGTCCAGCACGGCCGTGAACAGCCGGGCCTTGCGCTCCTTGAGCGCCATGACCTTCTCCTCGATGGTGTCCCGGGCGACGAGCCGGTAGACCATGACCTTCTTCTGCTGGCCGATGCGGTGGGTGCGGTCCACGGCCTGCTCCTCCGTGGCGGGGTTCCACCACGGGTCGAGCAGGAAGCAGTAGTCGGCCTGGGTGAGGTTCAGCCCGAAGCCGCCCGCCTTGAGGCTCACCAGGAACACGGGCGCCTCCCCGGAGGTGAAGCGCTCGAGCGCCCGCGCCCGGTCGGTCGTCGAGCCGTCCAGGTAGGCGTAGGGGATCCTCAGCTCGTCCAGGCGGGCCGCGGCCTTCTTGAGGAAGCTCGTGAACTGGCTGAACACCAGCGGGCGGTGGCCCTCGGCCACGATCTCCGGCAGGTGCTCGAAGAGCAGGTCGAGCTTGCTCGAGGAGACCTCCGCCTCGGGGTCCACGAGGGAGGCGTCGAGGCTGAGCAGACGCAGCGTGGTCAGGGACTGGAAGATCGTGAACCGGTTCCGGTCCAGGTCCCGCAGCAGCCCCAGGACCTTCTGCCGCTCCCGCTGCAGACGGGTGTCGTAGAGCCGGCGGTGCGCGGGGGAGAGCTCCACCTGGATGGTCTGCTCCAGTTTGGGCGGCAGTTCCAGGTCCACGGACTCCTTGGTGCGCCGGAGCATGAGCGGCTTCACGCGCCGGCGCAGGCGGGCCAGCGCCGCGGCGTCCTCCCCGCGCTCGATGGGGCGCTGGTACGTCTCGGTGAACTTCCGCCGCGACGGGAACAGGCCCGGCGCCGTCAGGGACAGCAGCGCCCACAGCTCCACGAGGCTGTTCTCCAGCGGGGTGCCCGTGATCGCGAGCGTGAACGGGGCCCCGAGGTCCCGGACCGCCCGGTGCGCCTTGGTCCGGGGGTTCTTCACGAACTGTGCCTCGTCGAGCAGCACCCCCGCCCAGGCGACCCCCCGGTAGGCGTGCTCGTCCAGGCGCAGCAGCGTGTACGAGGTCACGACCACCTGGGCGCCGGCCACCGTGTCCGCGAGCGCGGTGCCGGCCTTGGCCTGGGTGTCGGTCACGCCCACGGCGGTGAGGGACGGGGCGAAGCGGCGGATCTCGGCCACCCAGTTGGGCACCACGGAGGTGGGCGCCACCACGAGGAAGGGCGGGAGGTCCGGGTCGCGCTCGACGGCGCGGCAGATCAGGGCGATCGCCTGGACCGTCTTGCCCAGGCCCATGTCGTCGGCGAGGATCCCGCCGAGACCGTGGTCCCACAGCACGCTCAGCCAGGCGTAGCCGTCGCGCTGGTACGGGCGCAGCTCGGCGTGCAGGGACGCGGGCACGGCCGGCGCCTCCACCGTCTCGAGCTCCAGCAGGGAGCGCACCGACGCCCGCCAGGCCTCGGCCTGGTCCGTCTCGGCCGCGAGGTCCTCGAACTCCTCCCACAGCCCGGCCTGGTGGCGGTGGATCCGCAGCGGGCCCTCGGGGGTCTCCTGCAGGGAACGGGCCTCGGCGATGAGCTCGCGCAGCCGGTCGAACTCGGGCCGGTCCAGGGAGAACCACGACCCGTCCGGGGTCAGCATCACGTCCTGCCCGAGGTCCAGGGTGCGGAAGACGTCGGCGAAGGAGATGTAGAACTCGCCCACCTTCACCGTGACCCCGAGGTCGAACCAGTCGCGGCGCTCCGTGGGGGCGGTGCTGACGGTGATGGTGGGCGGGTCGGTGATCTGCTGATAGGCCGGGCGCCCTCCGGTGTGCTCGATCCGCAGGTCCGGGATCTTCTCCAGGGCGGGCAGCCACTGCCGCACGAGCACCAGGGCGTCCCCCGCCACGTAGCTCGAGCGGCGGAGGTCCACGCCCGGGGCGCGGTGCCGGACCGCGGCGGTGACGGCGGTCTCCCAGGAGGACTCGCGGTGCACCGGCTCGTCGGCGAGGGGGTCCACCGGGCGGAAGGGCAGCCGGACCCGGTCCCGGCCCTTCTGGTACTCCCACTCCCACCGGGCGCGGATGGTCAGCTCCTGGTGCTCCAGGGTGAACACCAGCTCGGGGTCAGCGACCTGCGGCAGCTCGATCGACCCGTCCCCGTTGTCCACGTCCATGCTGCGGTGCAGGCGGGGGAAGTAGCGGTCGAAGAACTCCTCCACCTCGTCCTGGGGGATCGTCAGACCGCCCGCGGTGTCCAGGAACCGTCGCTGCTCCCGGGTGAGCCGGGTGGCCAGCGGCACGAGGCGCAGCGGGAAGAGGTTGAGGTCCTCGGTGTCCGCGACGTCCCGGGGGTCCCCGTCCGGGGCGAACAGCCCGTGCCCGGGATCGCCGATGATCCGGGCGGTGTCCAGCGCGATCCGGCGCCCGCCGCTGTCCACGGTGGGCCGCAGCTCGAGGTCCTTCCCGGGGCCGCGGACGACGTCCACGTGGAAGCGTCCCGGTTCCTCCACCGTCACCGGCAGCCCGTGCTCCCGGCCGACCAGGGTGATCCCGGCGTCCTCGGCCCGGGCGAGGATGCCCCACAGCAGCGGCGAGGCGTAGGAGTCCAGGCGGATCCAGTGCCGGTCGTGCACCGCGTAGGGGGTGCGGGTGGCGCTCAGCGCCCGGAGCTCGTCGAACCAGTCCGCCTGGCCGGGGCTCAGCGGCCCGGCGCCGAACTCCCCGCCGACGGTCTCCCAGTCCAGCCCGCCCTTGATCCACTGGCCCCGGCGGCCCCGGCGGACCGGCCGCACGTAGAGGTGCCACGGGGAGCCGGCCCGGCCCGTGCCGTGCACGTAGCGGTAGGGCTCGCGGCGCAGGTCGAACTCCAGCGCCACCCCGGACGGGTCCTCCGGGTCCGGGGCGACCGGCCCCGCGCCGCCGAGGATCTCGGCCAGGGCGTCCTTCCAGTCCGGCGGCTCCTCCGGCCCGGCGGTCGTGCTCGCCCCGGCCGTGGCCCCGGGGGAGACGGGGGCCGCGCTGCCGCCGGGCCGGTGGGCGCGCACGGCGGTCTCGAAGTTGTGACGCAGCACCGTGGCCACGGCGTGCTTGCAGAACCCCCCGGCGGGGCAGCTGCACCACGCCGGCCCCGGCGCGCCGCCGGTGCCGACGCGCACGGTGACGCTGTACACGGAGCCCGAGCCCTCCACCTCGGCGGAGAGGCTGCCCGCCTCCTGGGCCCCCGGGGACCACCGCACCGTCCGGACGCGCCCGGCGCGGAAGTACTCCTGGCCGCGCTGGAAGACCGCGGGCCCGGAGGCGGCCACGAGCCGCCGGGCGTCCACGAGGGGACCGGGGAGGGGTTGCATCCCCCCACCGTATCCGCCCGCGCGGACGAACCACGAGCGTGCGGAGGCCCCCTCGCGGGCTATCTATAATCGAGGCGACCCCTCGAACGACGACAGCGGCCCCACGTGCGGCCGCGGACGGAGGACTCGTGCCCGACACTGCTGGGCTCCGCCTCGGAGACCATGCCATTGCCGACAGTGCCGAGGAGCTCGCCTACCTCCGGTGGAACGACGCCGTCTGCGCGGCCTTCTTCGGCCCGGAGCGGGCGGGGGAGCTGATCTACCTCGACCTCGACGACAAGGTCCTCGCCGCGATCGGCGAGGAGCACGGGCTCGACGGGCCCTCGGCGCTGCGGGCGCTCGCGGACTCCGTGACCCCCCTGCTGGTGACCGAGGACGGCCGGCGGTCCGTGTTCGACGTGTTCAACCGCCTCAACGGCCAGTGGTACCGCGCCACCCGCCGCAGCCTGGACTCCATCGCGGAGATCCCGCCGCCGCCCGTCGTCGCGCTGCTGGCGCTGTTCGCGCTCGCCGGGCGGCACATGTCCACCCTCGCGGCGCGCACGGGCAACAAGTCCGTCTCGACGTTCTTCCTGCCGCTGATCGTGCTGCTGCAGGCCGGCCCGGACAACGCCAAGGCCCTCGAGTCCTCGTTCAAGAAGGACACCGAGGCGTACTGGGACGCGCTGCGCTACTGGCTGGAGCTGCGCGACGGCGAGATCGGGCTGCCCACGGCCTACGCGGTGAACCAGCGGCCCGTGGGGCTCGCGCTGTCCCAGACGATGTTCGGGGAGGCCGAGCGCCGCCAGCTGCACCGGATGTTCGAGGACCTGGGGATGACCACCGCCCAGGGCCTCTCCGCGGCCGAGCTCGGGGTCTACCTCGACTTCTGGCTGGACATGGCCGAGACCAAGGCCTCGAAGGCCATGAAGCAGGTCTGGGCGAACCCGCTGACCCGGGAGCCGGGACTGGAGATCGCCCTCGCCGAGCTCGCCGTGTGGGAGCAGTCCCGCGAGCAGGCCCGCGCCGAGGTCCGCGCGCACGTCCGCGGGCCGGGCCGCAGCGCCGTCAAGTCGTGCTCGCTGTCCCTGACGGACAGCACCGACTACGTGGGCAACCCCGTGTTCGAACTCGGCTTCGTGGTGCCCAAGCGGTTCCTCTCCGGCCGGGAGGTGGAGCTGGAGACCACCGCGGGTCCCCGCACGGTGTTCCTGTCCTTCATCGGGGACGCCTTCCTGGGCGTGTCGGCCTACACCGCCCGCACGGACCCGGGGACGCTGCTGGGCGGGGCGCTGCGGCTCAGCGCCGGGGACGTGCGCTTCGAGCGCAACCCGCGCCCGGTCGTCATCTTCGCCAAGGACGGGTTCTCGGACACCTTCATCTCGGTGGACCACATCCCCGCGGCCTGGCCCTGCCGGATCATGGTCCGGGACGAGCCGGAGTGGATCGCCCAGATCAAGCGCGTGCTCGACGACTCCGCGTCCCCGGACTACCGCTTCGTGGAGGCCGGCACGCACGGCCTCGCGGAGGGCTGGGTGATGTTCGACGACGTGCAGGTGCTGCGGGCGGGCAATCCGGAGCTCACCGCGAACGACAACTTCTCCGGCCTCGTGCCGCGGCTGGTGCCCGCGGTGACCCTCTCGGGCGGCCTGCGCATCCCCGGCGACGTGGTGCGCTGGTCCACGCAGCGGCCCCCGCAGGTGACGATCACCTCGGACTCGGACGTCCCGCTGACCGTGGAGTGCGAGTGGCGCAACCCGCACTCCTTCAAGCTGGAGAAGGCGAAGCTCGCCGAGGCCCGGGTGCCGCCGTTCCAGATCTCCCTCCAGGGCACGCCCCTGGCCCGGGCCGACGGCACGCTCAGGCCCAACGACTACACCCTGGTGCTCAAGGCCGGGCGCACGGTCAAGCAGCGCCGGGAGTTCAAGCTGCGGGACTCGTCCTTCTACCTGACCCAGCGCTCCCTCGGCTACGAGGGGGAGATGGTGCACGTGGCGGACGAGCCGCTGTGGCCGGTCACCGCCTCCACCGTGGGGCAGCTGCCCGAGCACTACGTGCAGGGTGCCTTCGACAACCTGCCCGCGCGCCCGGCGCCCGAGGAGCACGAGGTGCCGGGCGCCCCCGGCTGGCACTCCTCCGAGGGGCAGCTGCTGCTCGAGCGCACCAACGTGCTGCCCGAGCCGGAGGGACGCTCCTGCCTGGCCACCGGCCGGCACCGGATCGTGCTGCCCGCCATGGAGCCGAAGGCGAAGGCGCCCTGGATCTTCGGGGAGTGCGCCCAGTGCGGGCTGCAGAAGCGCTACCCCGGGCGGCTCACGAAGCCGTCGGCGATCACCTCCACCGGG
This sequence comes from Kocuria oceani, assembly GCF_029524215.1. NCBI lineage: Bacteria > Bacillati > Actinomycetota > Actinomycetes > Micrococcales > Micrococcaceae > Kocuria > Kocuria oceani. The sequence continues at coordinate 57,294 of NZ_JARAMH010000009.1, forward strand.
TCCGTGGACGCGCTGCGCTTCATCGGCCCCGACGAGGGGGAGTACCCCACGTCCTGGGCGCCGTTCCGCGACGCCCTCACCTTCCTGGGCGGGGGCAAGCGATCCAGCCTGTCGATCCTCGCCCGGCAGCTGGAGGACTCGGAACGGTTCGAGGAGTGGTTCGTGGGCCACCTGCAGGCCCTGGGCTTCCTCGAGGTGGTCCGCGACGAGCACTGGACCGTGCGCCGCTGGCAGGTCTGCGGCCCGACCCTGACCCAGCTCGTGGACGGCTCCGTGCTGCTCACCGGCGGGTGGACGCCGGAGAAGGAGGCCGTGGTGGCCGAGGCGGCCGCCGCGCAGGACGCCTCCGTGGTGGTGCTCTCCCCGGAGGACCACGGCACGACCCTGCTGCAGGACGTGGACCTCGAGAAGCTGCAGGCGGCCCTGCCCGCGGGTCTCTGCGACGTGGTGCTCGACGCCGGTCCTGCGATGCTGGAGACCCTGCCGCCGCTGTCGGAGGTCGAGGAGCACCTGCGCCGCGCGGAGATGCAGTACAACGGGGTCGCCGAGCGGTTCGTGCCCGAGGACGCCACCTGGGAGCCCACCGAGGACCGGGACCGGCCCGGGCTGTACCGGATCAACCACCACCACCGGACGCGCTACGCCTTCCGCACCCCGGCCGACGTCGAGTCCGGCCACGCACGGTTCGTGGCCTCGGGCATCGGCAAGCACTTCGCGGCCCGGCAGGCCGGGGTGCCGATCGTCTCCTACGACCCGGAGCTGGAGCTGCTGTCCGTGCCCATCGGGGCGGAGCTGGCCGGGCTCTACGCCCGCGCCGCGGTGCTGTGCTCGGGCCTGCTCCCGGCGAAGGTGGACGAGGACTTCTCGCTCAACTACGGGGACGTCTCGCCGGAGTTCGCCCAGGCGCTGGTCGACAAGCTGATGAGCTGAGCGGCTGCCGGCCGGCGACGTGGACGGGCCCCGGGTCGGACGACCCGGGGCCCGTCCACGTCCGCGCCCGGGGCGCGGTCCGGTCCGCGGCTACACGGTCGGGTCGGCCGCCCGGTCGCCGGCGTCCGCGGCGATCAGCTCGGTGTCCGCGGCGATCAGCTCGGCGGCCCGCTCACCGATCATGTAGACGGTGATGTTGGGGTTGACGGTGGTCAGCTCCGGCATCACCGAGGCGTCGGCCACCCGCAGCCCGCGCACGCCCTTGACCCGCAGCTGCGGGTCGAGCGGGGACATCGCGTCCTCCACCGGGCCCATCCGGCAGGAGCCGGCCGGGTGGTAGACGGTGTTGTGGGTCCGGCGGACGTAGTCGGCGATCTGCTCGTCCGTCTGCACGTCCTCGCCGGGGAACAGCTCCCGCCCGGCCCACTCGGCCAGCGGGGACTGCGCCACGATCTCGCGGGCCTTGCGGATCCCGGCTGTCATGATCCGCATGTCGTAGCCCTCGGGGTCGGTGAAGTAGCGGGGGTCGACCCGGGGCTTGTCGCGGAAGTCCCGCGAGCGCAGCCGCACCGTGCCGCGGGAGCGGGCGTGGGTGACGTTGGGGGTGAGGCAGAAGACGTTGTCCGCGGTCGGGTAGCCCTGCCGGTAGGTGTGCATGTCGAAGTTGACGGAGCCGTAGTGCATCATCAGGTCCGGCCGGTCGCCGTCGGGGTCGACCCGGGTGAAGATCCCCGCCTCCCACCACTGGGTGGACTCGGTGACCATCGGCTTCCGCGCCTCCCACTGGATCACGCCCTCGGGGTGGTCCTGCAGGTGGGAGCCCACACCGGGGGAGTCCACGAGCACGTCCACGCCGACCTCCCGCAGGTGCTCGGCCGGACCGATCCCGGAGAGCATCAGCAGCTTGGGGGTGTCGATCGCCCCGGCGGAGACGACCACCTCGCGGCGGGCGCGCACGGTGCGCGCGGTGCCGAAGGCGTTGCCGACGACCTCCACGCCCACGGCCCGGCCGTCCTCCACGACCACGCGCCTGGCCTGGGTGGAGTTTAGGACCGTGAGGTTCCCCCGGTCCGCGACGGGGTGCAGGTAGGACACGGAGGCCGAGGCGCGGGTGCCGTCGGGCCGGCGGTTGATCTGGAAGAAGTTCGCGCCCTCGACCACGGTCTTGCCGGTGTTGAACGGCGTGCGCGGGATGCCGGCCTGCTCGCAGGCCTCCAGCAGCGCGACGCCACAGGGGTCGCCGTCGGGGATCTGCATGAGGTGCACGGGGCCGTCGTGGCCGTGGTGGGCGCCCTCGTCGTCGTTGGTCTCGAGCTTCCGGTAGAGCCGGAAGGCGGTCTCGGCGTTCCAGCCCTCGGCGCCGTGGACCTCCTCCCACTCGTCGATGTCCTCGGCCGGGGCCCAGAACGCGATGCACGAGTTGTGGGAGGAGCAGCCGCCGAGCACCTTGGCCCGGGCCATGCGCATGAAGGAGTTGCCGTTCTCCTGCTCCTCGAGCGGGTAGTCCCAGTCGTAGCCGGACTCCAGCAGCTCCATCCAGCGGCTGAGGGTGAGCACCTCGTCGAGGTGCTGGTCGTGCGGGCCGGCCTCGATGAGCCCGACCGTCACGGCCGGGTCCTCGGACAGCCGTGCGGCGACGACGGCTCCGGCGGAGCCGCCGCCGACCACCAGGTAGTCGAACTCCTGCGGGGCCTCGGGGGCGGGGGTGGGGCTGGGCGTGCTCATGTCTCTCCTCGACGTCTCGGGATCTCGGGGTCTCAGGGGTCTCGGGCGGGGTCCGGGGCCGATCCCGGGGCGCGGTCGCCGCGGCGCCGTCGTCCCCGGGGGCGACGACGGCGCCGCGGCGGGCGCCGGTCATCGGGCGGCGAACCAGCCGGTCACGGCGGGGGCGGTGTTCTGGTAGACGTGCTTGAGCTCCTGGTACTCGCCCAGGCCGGTGGGGCCGAGCTCGCGGCCGATGCCGGACTGCTTCATCCCGCCCCACTCGGCCTGCGGCAGGTAGGGGTGGAAGTCGTTGATCCAGATCGTGCCGTGGCGCAGGCGGGCGGCCACCCGCTGGGCGCGCCCGGCGTCGGAGGTCCACACCGCCCCGGCGAGGCCGTAGATGGTGTCGTTGCCGATCTCCACCGCCTCGTCCTCGGTCGTGAACGTCTCGACCGTGACGGTGGGGCCGAAGGCCTCGTCGTGCACGCAGTCCATCTCGCGGGTGCAGCGGTCGATCACCGTGGGCCGGTAGAAGAAGCCGCGCTCGAGGTTCAGCGAGCCGTCGGCGGAGGCGCCGGTGGCGAACCCGCCGCCGGTGCGGATCCGGGCGCCCTGCTCGCGGGCGCGCTCGACGTAGGCGTGCACCTTCTCCCGCTGCGCGGCCGAGATCAGCGCGCCGGTCTCGGCCTGCTCGTCGAAGGGCCCGCCGAGGCGGATGCCCTCGGCGCGGCGGACGAGCTCGTCGACGAAGCGCTCGGCGATCGACTCCTCGACCACCAGCCGCGCCCCGGCGGAGCAGACCTGGCCGGAGTGCACGAACGCGCCGTTGAGGGCGTTGTCCACGGCGGCGTCGAAGTCGGCGTCGGCGAAGACCACGTTGGGGTTCTTCCCGCCCAGCTCCAGGGCGATCTTCTTCACGGTGGGCGCGGCCGCGGCGGCGATCGTCCGGCCGGTCAGCACCCCGCCGGTGAAGGAGACCAGGTCCACGTCCGGGTGGTCGGCCAGCGGCGCGCCGGCCTCGGCGCCGGCGCCGAGCACGAGATTGGCCACGCCGTCGGGCAGGCCGGCCTCCTGGAGGACCTGCATCATCAGGACCGCCGTGTGCGGGGTGAGCTCGGCGGGCTTGAGCACGAAGGTGCACCCCGCGGCCAGCGCCGGGGCGATCTTCCAGGCGGCCTGCAGCAGCGGGTAGTTCCAGGGCGTGATCATCCCGCACACGCCCACAGGCTCGGTGACGACCTTGGACACCACGGCCGGGTTCCCGGCGTCGACGACGCGGCCGGCCTGCTCGGCGGCGTTCTTGCCGAACCAGGTGAAGCACGCGGCGATGTCGTCCATGTCGATCCCGGACTCCACCAGGCGCTTGCCGGTGTCCAGGGACTCGGCGCGGGCGAACTCGTCCCGGCGCTCGCGCAGGCGGTCGGCGACCCGCAGCAGCAGGTCCCCGCGCTGCGGGCCGGGCACCGAGGACCAGCGGCCGTCGTCGAAGGCCCGGCGGGCCGCGGCGATGGCGCGCTCGGTGTCCTCGGCCGTGGCCTCGGCCACGACGCCGACCTCGGTGCCGTCGGCGGGGCAGACGATGGTGCGGGTGTCGCCGGCGGCGGCGGTCTGCCAGCGTCCGTCGATGAACAGGGTCGCGGTCACGGGTGTGCCTCCTTCGTCACCGCGGGGGTCTGCCCCGTCGGCACGTCGTGGATGTCGGTGGACCAGTCGGGGTGGCCCTCGGCGCCGGCCTGGATCTTGGACGGGCCGGTGTGGATGCTGAGGAAGGCCAGGTGGGCCTCCCAGTTGTCGAGGACGTCGTTGATGAGCTGCTCGCGGTTCCAGTCCATGACGTCGGTGCCCTGCGAGCCGGTCTCGTTGAAGACCTCGAGGCGGTAGTAGAGGTCCGAGTCGGGGTTGGTGCGGAACCCGCCGAAGGCCGGGACCGGGGTGGCCACGGGGTAGATCTGGTAGCAGAAGTCCCGGTCGTCGCCCATCGGCACGGTCAACGTGTACTCGGAGAGCTCCTGGTAGCCGACCTCCGAGCTGGACAGCTCGGCGGCGTGGCCCTGGGCGCAGAACTCCTCGACGACCTCCGCCAGGGCGGGGGCCAGCACCTGCTCCTCGTAGCGGCGCACCGCCCGCGGGCCCGGGAAGGAGCCGATGCGGGTGAGCCGGCGCCGCCACTGGCTGTCGGGTCCCGGGGTGCGGGAGGCCGTCACGGAGCGACGGGTCGCGGAGCGGCCCTCGCGCTGGGAGCGTTCGGCGCGCAGGGCCTTCCAGAACCCGATCATCACGAGGTACATCACGATCGAGAAGGGCAGGCCGATGATCAGGGTGGCTGCCTGCAGGGTCGGCACCCCGCCGACGAGCAGCATCGCCAGGGTCAGCAGGCCGGTGGCCGCGGCCCAGAACACGCGCAGCCACTTGGGCCCGTCCTGGGTGGGGTCCTGGATGGTCGAGGTGAACGTGGACATCACGAGTGCCCCGGAGTCGGCGCTGGTGACGTAGAACAGCAGCCCGGACAGGGTCGCCAGCGCGATGAGCAGCGGCGCGCCGGGGTACTGCTCGAGCAGGGAGTAGAAGGCCCGCTCGGGGGTGTTCATGGCGGCCTGTCCGAACGCGTCGTCGCCGCCGGTGACGATCTCCAGGGCGCTGTTGCCGAAGACCGAGACCAGGATGAGGATGAACACGAACGGCACGGTCAGGGTCGCGACCACGAACTCGCGCAGCGTGCGGCCACGGGAGATCCGGGCCAGGAACAGCCCCACGAACGGCGCCCAGGCGATCCACCAGGCCCAGAAGAACAGGGTCCAGCCGGCCATCCACTCGGCCGCCCCGGTGTAGGCGAAGGTGTCGAGCGCCATGGAGGGCAGCTCGGCCACGTAGTCGCCGAGGTTCTTCACGGTGGCGTCGAGCAGGAAGGACGTGCGCCCGGCGAGCAGCACCCAGGCCACGAGGGCCACGGCCATCAGGACGTTGAGCTCGGAGAGGCGGCGGATGCCCTTGTCCACGCCGGAGACGCAGGAGGCGGTGGCCATGACCACGGCCACGACGATCAGGGCGGTCTGCGCGGCGACGCCCTCCTCGATCCCGAACAGCAGGTACAGGCCGTAGTTGAGCTGGACGACGCCGATGCCCAGGGAGGTCGCCACGCCGAAGATCGTGCCCAGCAGCGCGGCGATGTCGACCGCGTCCCCGGCTCTGCCGTGCACCCGCCTGCCGATCAGCGGGTAGAGGGCCGAGCGGATGCTCAGCGGCATGTTCCACCGGTAGGCGAAGTAGCCGAAGGCCATGCCCATCAGGGCGTACATGGCCCAGCCGATCACGCCGTAGTGGAACAGCGTCCACACCACGGCCATGCGGGTCGCCTCCATGGTCCCGCCCTCGCCGGCCGGGGGACCGTAGTACTGGGTGACCGGCTCGGCCACCGAGAAGAACAGCAGGTCGATCCCGATCCCGGCCGCGAAGAGCATCGCGGTCCAGGTGAACAGGTTGTACTGCGGCCTCGAGTGGTCCGGGCCCATCTTGATGGTGCCCTCGCGCGAGACCGCGACGACCACCACGAAGGCCGTCACCACGGCGGCGGTGAGCACGTAGAACCAGCCCATGTTGGTCGCGATCCAGCCGACCACGGCGCCGATCACCGTGGAGGCCTGCGCGGGGGCCAGGATCGCCCAGAGGGAGAACAGGACGATGCTCACGCCGGAGCCGGCGAAGACGGCGCGGTTGACCTTGGGGTGGGTCCGCGCACCCGGCGGACCCTCGCTCTCGGGGGCGGATGTGGACGGGGCAGCGGTCATGTCGGGTCCTCCTGAGAAGGGTGGTCCGGATCTCGTGGGGTCGCCCGCACACCGGTCCGGGCGGACCGGGCGGGAGCGGGACGTCGTCGTCCCCGCGACGGCCGCTGTTCCGCCTGGACGGGACAGCGGCCTGCGTCACATAGTGTCACCAACCTTCCGGTTGGTAAAGTGGGGTGCATGAACTCCTCCAGCCGCGACCGCATCCTGAGCGGCGCCCTCGAACTCGTGCGCAGCGGCGGCACGGTGTCCCTGGAGTCGACCGCCCGCAGGGTGGGGCTGAGCAAGCCGGGGGTGATGTACCACTTCCGGACCAAGGAGGCGCTCATGTTCGCCCTGGTGGACCGGGTGCTGGACGGCTGGGACGCGGAGATGGCCCGGCGCCTGTCCGCCCCGCCGGAGCAGGTGCCCGCAGAGGAGCGCGTGCGCGCCTACCTGGACTGGTGCCTGTCCGGGGAGGTGGACGAGACCGACCTCGTGATGCTCACCGACCAGCGGCTGCGGGCCAAGCTGAAGAAGCACTGGGTGGAGCGGATCGCCCCCTGGGTGGACCTCCCCGACGACCTGCCCGTCGAGCAGCGCACCCGTCTGCTGGCCGTGCGTCTGCTGGCCGACGGCGTGTGGTTCGCCGACGCCGCCGACGTCTTCCCCCCGGACCCGCAGGAGCGGGCGCGGGTGCGCGCGATCGCCGACGAGCTGCTCGCGGGCTGAGCGGCACGCCGCCGGCCGGAGCCGGCGGCCGCGTCCGGCGCCCCGCACCGGGGTGGCGGGGCGCCGGAACTCGTGTACAGTGGAGCGAAGTTGTTGAGGTTGTCGTTTTTGTATTTCAAGCAGTTCGGCCCATCCGGGTGCAGCAGTTTTTCTGAGAAGACGTTTTCCACGCATCACAACTCTTGTGTTTCTCGAACGTCGGGAAACGTTCATCTCACGAAAGATCAGGTCTCACCATGACTACCGGTATCGTCAAGTGGTTCAACGCTGACAAGGGCTTCGGCTTCATCACCCCCGAGGACGGCTCCAAGGACGTCTTCGCCCACTTCTCCGCGATCAACTCGGGCGGCTTCCGCTCCCTGAACGAGAACGACCGCGTCGAGTTCGAGACCCAGGACGGCCCCAAGGGCCCCCAGGCCGCGAACATCACCGTCATCTCCTGACGTTCTCCTCGAAGGGCTCACGGGCCCGTTGATCGTCCAGAACCGCCGCCGGGCCTGCGCCCGGCGGCGGTTCTGTCGTTCCGCCGGCAACAGCCTGCGGACTCTCGCACGCGGCGCCGGTGGGTGCCGCGCCGCCGGATGTCGTGCCGTCGGATCTCGTGCCGTCGCCGACCGGGAGGAGCTCGCATGACCGGACCCGTCCCGTCCCGTCCGCCGGACGAGGAGGACCCCTTCGTGGTGAACCGCGTCTCCGACGCCGAGCTCGACGTCTTCGTGCCCTTCGAGCTCGAGGTCTGCGAGTGGGAGCTGGACGGCTCCGCCGACGAGGCGGGGGAGGGCTGGGGCTCGGCCGGGGACTACGGCCTGGAGTGAGCCGCCGCGCCGCGGGAGCCGCTCCGCCGAGGGCCACGGCGCCGCACGCGCGACGGCGGCTCCCGGACGTCCGGCGCCGTGGCGCCGACCGCACGACGAAGGCCGCAGCCCATCGGGCTGCGGCCTTCGTCGTGTCCGGCCCGCCGGCTACGCCGACAGCGGGAGGGACGCGGGGTGGAGCTTGAAGAACGGGTGCCGCCCGGTCGCGGCCAGGGCGCCGGGGACGAGGAGCTGGCGGTACTTGGCGCACCATTGCGCGGTGCCCGCCGTGTGCTCGGCCGCGGCGGCGAGGTCGTCGGCCTCCGCGCTGAGGTACTCCTGCACGTCGCCGTCCGTCGAGGTGATCCGGACGAGGTGCAGATCGGGGAGGGCGGTGACGGTGACGTCGACCCATTCCTCCCGCTGATCGGTGGTGGAAGTGATTCTTTCTTCGGACATGGTCATGTTTTCTCCTGACGTTCTTGCGGGCATCCGATGCCGTTGCCCGCCGCTTCGTCATCCGATCCACCCGGGAACATCGGGTTGGCGCACAGCGGGTCGGAGCCCCTCCGCGGTCCCTCCGGAAGGCGGTGCGCCCTCCGTCGAGCACGCGGATGCCGCATCTCGAGAAGCAGATCCAGGCTACCCCGCGCCTCCGACAGACCGGCAAGACGGCCATGACTTGTGTGACCGAACCGTGATGTCGGCCGCAATGTCGGGGGCCGCCCGGGTGCTCGAAGCCCATTCCAGCGCAACGATGTGTCGGCGAGGTGTCGCCGCGGTGACGGGACGGGGAAGGTCGGCTCACACGCCCGGCCACACCGGCCGGGCGGGACCCGGCGGGGAGGATGTGGTTGAATGGGGGCAGCTTCAAGAGATCCGGTCGCCAAGCTCCGACTAGACCGGGCACCAACCCCATGTTCACGGGTGGTTCGGATGACGAAGCGGCTCGCATCGCCGCCGTGGCGGCACCCGCTGCGAGCAAGAGCGCCCGAAGGATCCTGGTCATGTCAGACGCCCTTCCCACCGTCGTCGCCGCCCGCCCGGGTGGGCCCGCCCCCGTTCCCGAGGCTCCGGCCGTGCTCGGCTGCGCGGCGATGAGCATCGACGACTACGCCCGGGTGGTTCAGGCGCGCACGGAGTTCGTGGACTTCCTGCTGGCGCCCGTCCGCGGCCGCCTCGCCGCCGCGGCCTGAGGACCGGCGGAGGATCCACGCCATGGACCTGCTCCTGGACCGCTCCGTGCTGCTCGGGGTGCGCACCCCGGAGCGCGCGCCCGAGCTGACCGCCGCCCTGCGCCGGCACGGCCACCGGCGGCTGTTCCTGTCCGCCCTGGTGCTGGGGGAGCTGCTGTCGGACCGGCCCGACGAGACGCCGTGGACCGAGCAGCTGGAAGCGCGCTTCCCGGACCGTGTGCTCCCCGTGGACGCCGCGGTGAGCCGGGCGTGGGGCGCTCTCGGCGCCGCGGGGACGGCCGACCCGGTGGCCGGTCTGACCGCTGCCACCGCCCTGGTGCACGGGCTGACGGTGCTCAGCGCCGAGCCCGGACGGTACGCCGGCACGGGCGTGCCCGTGCTGGACGCGGTCCCCGCCCGGGGATAGGCCTCAGACGGTCCGGCGGTGGCGCGGGCCGCGGGCGCCCAGGGCCACGGCCCGGTCGTAGTGCTCCAGCAGCTGCCCGACCAGCACGTCCCAGGTCCGGCCCTGCACGGCGGCGTGCGCGGCGGCCCCGAAGGCGGCCCGCTTGGCCTCGTCGCCGAGCAGGTCGGCCACGTGCCCGCGCAGCGCCGCGAGGTCCCCCGGCGGGTAGAGCCAGCCGGTGCGGGAGGAGTCGACGAGGTCCACCGGACCACCCCGGCCCGTGGCCACCACCGGCACCCCCGAGGCCATGGCCTCCTGCACGGTCTGGCAGAAGGTCTCGAACTCGCCCGGGTGCACGAACACGTCGAGGGAGGCCATGATGCGGGCGAGCTCGGCCCCGGAGCGGCGACCCGTGAAGTGCGCGTCCGGCAGGCGGCGCCGCAGCGCCTCCTCCTCCGGCCCGGACCCCACCACGACGAGGCGGGTGCCGGGCAGGTCCGCGACCGCGGCGAGGTCCTCGACCTGCTTCTCCGGGGCGATCCGGCCCACGTAGCCCACGATCCGGCGGCCGCCCGCGACCTCCGCCCGCCACCGCTCGTCGCGGTGCCGCGGGCAGAAGCGGGCGGTGTCCACACCGCGCCGCCACAGGTGCACGTCGCGCACCCCGTGCACGGTGAGCTGCGCCACCGCCGAGGAGGAGGGGGCGAGGGTCAGGGCCGCGGCGTTGTGCATGCTCCGCACGTGCCCCCACAGGAGCTGCTCGAGGAAGGGCGCTCCGTACTTCGCCGCGTAGCCGGGCACGTCCGTCTGGTACACGGCCACGGCCGGCACGCCGAGCTGCTGGGCCGCGAGGATTGCCCGCCGGCCGAGGACGAACGGGGAGGCGACGTGGACGACGTCGGGGCCGAACCGCTCCAGGTGCCGGCGCACCCGGGCCACGGTGCCGCCGGCCACGCGCACGTCGGGATAGCCGGTGAGCGGCAGGGCCGGCAGCCGGTGCACCGGCACGCCGTCGAGGCCCTCGACGACGTCCTCGGCGAGGCGCCCGAGCGGCGCGGGGTCGTAGGAGGGCGCCAGGACCACGACGTCGTGCCCGCGGGCGCTCAGCTGCTCGACCACCCGCAGGACCGAGTGGGTGACACCGTTGAGGTGGGGGAGGAACTGTTCGGCGACCACGGCGACTCTCATGGCGCCGAGCCTTCCCGGCACGGGCGTCCGCCGGGGGAGCGGCACGTGGCCCGCCGGTGAAGGCCCCGTGAAGCCTCGGCCCGGGCCCCGGAGGCGTGGGAAGATGGGCGGTGATGAACTCCCTAGGCTCTTCCTCCCCCGCCCCGTCCGCCGACCGCCGCGGCGTGCCCATGCCGCTGTGGCTGCAGGGCGTGGTGGAGCTCGGCTCCGTGGCCGTGGTCTCCTACCTGCTGATCCTGCTGACCGTTCTCATGGTGTGGCTCGCCGACGGCTTCGACTCGCTCGGGCTGACCGGCAGCTTCGTGCTCTCCGGCCAGGTGTGGCTGCTGGCCCACCTCACCCCGCTGCAGGTCGCCCTGGACCCCGGGGCCGGACTGCCCGCGACCACCGGGACCGTCAACCTCGTCCCGCTGGGCCTGACGCTCGTGCCCTTCGTGCTGGCCTGGCACGCCGGCCGGCGGCTGGCACGGGCCTGCTGGGAGGGCCAGTTCTGGCAGCCGTACCTGAGCGGGCTCGCGGTGTACTCCGCCGCGGGGGCCGTGGCCGCGCTGCTCTTCGGGACCGGCGAGATCGCGGCGGGACCGGCCGCCGCCGCGGTGTTCCCCCTCGTGCCGGTGGCCCTGGGCGCGTTCGTCGGGGCGTACCGGGCCTCCCGCTCCCTGCCCGGGCTGATCGGCGTCAACGCCGCCGCGTGGGTCGAGCGCACGAGCCAGTACTCGCGGTGGGCCGGTTCCTACGTGTGGGCGGTGCTGCGGGCGGGCTTCGTCGCGGCCGTCGCCGGGGTCGGTGCCGGGGCGGCGCTGCTGGCCGCCGCGCTGCTGTGGAACTGGAACGACGTGGTGAACGTCTACCAGCGGCTGGGCACCGGGGTCCCGGGGGACACCGCCCTGACGGGCCTGCAGCTGGGCTACCTGCCGAACCTCGCGGTCTACGCCCTCGCGTGGGCCACCGGCGCGGGCTTCGAGGTGGGGGACGGCACGCACACGTCACCGCTGGGCACGCAGACCGGGCCGGTCCCGCTGCTCCCGGCCCTGGCCGCGCTGCCCCCCGGCGAGCTGCCGTCCTGGTCGGCGGTCGTGGTCGTGCTGCCGGTGCTGGCCGGGGTGCTCGCCGGCTGGTGGTTCCTGCGGGAGGGCGAGAACCACCTCGACGACTGGATGGCCATCCGGCTGCCCGCCCGCTGGATCACCTTCCCGCTCTCCACGCTGCTGACCGCGCTGTTCATCGGCGCGGTCGCGGGCGTGCTGGCGATGCTGCTGAGCTGGCTGGCGCAGGGCTCGCTCGGGCTGGGCCGGCTCACGGTGATCGGCCCGCACGGTCCGGACGTGCTGCTGTGGTTCGGGGCGGAGGTGGCCGTGGGGGCGGTCGTGGGCTACGTGGTGGGCCCGTGGCTGGAGCGGGAGCCGCCGTTCGCGCCGCTGCGCGGCGGCGCCGCCGGGGCGGACCCCGAGGAGGATCCCGGGGACGGGACCGGGGAGGACCTCGGGCGGGCGGGCCGGCGGGAGGCCCGCCGGCGCCGCCGGGCCGAGGCCGCGGCGCGGCGGGCCATGCGCTCGGCCGGTCCGGCGGGGGGAGCGGGCAGCAGCGCGGTCCCGCGCCCGGCTCAGGGGCGCGGGGTGGCCGCCGGGGACGCCGCGGGGTCGGCCGAGGCGTTCGACGTGGACGCGCCCGCGGCGCCCTCCGAGGTCCCGGGGTCCCCGGAGAGGTAGCTCCAGATCCCGTCCTCGAGCTGCTGCTGGCACTGCGCGGTCCCGGAGAGGGTCAGGGTGCTGGACACGCACTGCTGATAGGCCTCGGCCACCGGCCACAGCAGCAGCCGCGCTCCGCCGGTGGCCAGGCTCAGGGCGCCCAGCACGATCGCGGCGACCGCGCTCACGACCAGCAGCGCGCGCCGGCCGGACCCGCGCGAGCGCACGAGCGCCGCGATGCCCAGACCGAGGCCCGCCGCCGCGGCGACGAGCCCGGCCACCGTCGGCCACAGCCCGGAGCCGACGAGCACGAGGGCCACCGCCGCGCACACCAGCGCGGCTCCCGCCGTGCGCGTCGTGGCGGCACGCCGGGCGTCCGCGGGGGTCGGCTCGGGATGCGGGCGGGGAGGGGTCATGCTCCTCACTCTAGGGCACCGCGCGGACCGGCCCGCGCCGCCCGACTAGACTCGGCCGCATGCGCATCGTGGTCATGGTCTCCGGGTCCGGCACCAATCTGCAGGCGGTCCTCGACGCCGTGGGCGCGGGCCGGATCGAAGTCGAGGTCGCCGCCGTGGGGGCGGACAAGCCCTGCCTCGGGCTCGAGCGCGCGGAGGCGGCTGGGATCACCACCTTCCTCGTCCGGCCCGCGGACCACCCGGACCGGACGCGGTGGAACCGGGCCCTGCAGGAGGCGGTCGCCGCCCACGCCCCCGACCGGGTGCTCTTCGCCGGGTTCATGCGGATCGTGGACGCCGAGTTCGTGGAGGCGTTCCGCGGACGGATCGTCAACACCCACCCGTCCCTGCTGCCCTCCTTCCCCGGCGCGCACGCGGTCCGGGACGCCCTCGCCCACGGGGTCAAGGTCACCGGGGTCACCGTCCACGAGGTCGTGGCCGACGTCGACGCCGGCCCGATCCTCGCCCAGGCGGCGGTGCCGGTGCGGGAGGAGGACACCGAGGCGCAGCTGCACGAGCGGATCAAGGCCGCCGAACGGGAGCTGCTCGTGGACGCCCTCGGCCTGCTCGCCCGTTCCGTCCCGGCCCGCTGAGCCCGCCGGGGTCCCGCGGACGGGGTGGGGGCCCTCCCCCCGGCCCCGGTCCGGACGCCCGCCCGCCCGGTGGTCCGGGCGCACGCAGGGGCGTGGCGGCGCGGGTCCGTAAAATGGTCTCCGGCGGTTTCCGCCGGCAGCCCCGACCCCGACGCTTGGAGAACCTGTGAGCCCCATCCGACTTGACCGCGTGCCCATCCGACGGGCGCTGCTGTCCGTCTACGACAAGACCGGGCTGGACGACCTGGCCCGCGGTCTGCACGAGGCCGGGGTGGCCATCGTCTCCACCGGCTCCACCGCGCGGCGGATCGCGGAGGCGGGGGTCCCGGTGACCGAGGTCTCCGAGATCACCGGCTTCCAGGAGTGCCTGGACGGGCGGGTGAAGACCCTGCACCCGCGCGTGCACGCCGGGATCCTCGCGGACCGCCGCAAGCAGGAGCACGTGGACCAGCTCGCGGAGCTGGAGATCGAGCCGTTCGACCTCGTGGTCGTGAACCTCTATCCGTTCGTGGACACCGTGCGCTCCGGCGCCGGCCAGGACGAGGTGGTCGAGCAGATCGACATCGGGGGCCCCTCCATGGTGCGCGCGGCCGCGAAGAACCACGCGGCCGTGTCCGTGGTGGTGGACCCCGCCTCCTACGGCGCGGTGGTCGAGGCCGCCGGCGCCGGAGGCTTCGACCTCGCGGCCCGGCGCCGGCTGGCCGCCGCGGCCTTCGCCCACACCGCGGCCTACGACACGGCCGTGGCCACGTGGACGGCCCAGCAGTTCGAGCAGGACGAGGACGCCAACTTCTGGCCGCCCTACGCGGGGCTGGCCTTCCAGCGCTCCGCCTCCCTGCGCTACGGCGAGAACCCGCACCAGAAGGGCGCCCTGTACGTCGACGAGGCGGCCGCCCCCGGCATCGCCCAGGCGGACCAGCTGCACGGCAAGGAGATGTCCTACAACAACTACGTGGACGCCGACGCCGCCCTGCGCGCCGCCTACGACTTCGACGAGCCGGCCGTGGCCGTGGTCAAGCACAACAACCCGTGCGGCATCGCCGTGGCCACCCCCGGCGCCGAGGACCCGATCGCCGATGCCCACCGCAAGGCCCACGCGTGCGACCCGCTCTCCGCCTACGGCGGGGTGATCGCCGCGAACCGGACCGTCACCCGGGCCATGGCGGAGACGGTCAAGGACATCTTCACGGAGGTCGTCGTGGCCCCCGGCTTCGAGCCGGAGGCCCTGGAGCTCCTGCAGGAGAAGAAGAACATCCGCCTGCTGGAGCTGCCCGAGGGCTTCGCCCGCGACGCCCTCGAGTACCGGCAGGTCTCCGGCGGGGCCCTCTTCCAGGTCGCCGACCGGCTCGACGCCGCCGGTGACGACCCCGCCTCCTGGACCCTCGCCGCCGGGGCGCCGGCCGACGAGCGGACGCTGGCCGACCTCGCCTTCGCGTGGAAGGCGCTGCGGGCCGTGAAGTCCAACGCGATCCTGCTCGCCGACCAGGGCGCCTCGGTGGGCATCGGCATGGGCCAGGTCAACCGCGTGGACTCCTGCCGGCTCTCCGTGGAGCGGGCCGACGGGCTGGGGGAGGACGGGGCCGAGCGCGCGCGGGGGTCCGTGGCGGCGTCGGACGCGTTCTTCCCGTTCGCGGACGGGCTGCAGGTGCTGCTCGACGCGGGCGTGCGCGCCGTCGTCCAGCCCGGCGGCTCGATCCGGGACGAGGAGGTCGTGGCCGCGGCCGAGGCCGCCGGCGTGACCATGTACTTCACCGGGGCGCGGCACTTCTTCCACTGACCCGCTCCCCGGCGCGGCTGCGGCGCCGCGCACGGCAACGGCCGCACCCCCGAGGGGGATGCGGCCGTTGCCGTGCGTGCGGGTCGCGCCGGGCGGCGCGACCCGCACGGGGTCGACTCACACGGACAGCGAGGCGAGCACCCGGTTGAAGGTCTCCGAGGGGCGCATCACCGCGAACGTCTTGGCGTCGTCGGGGCGGTAGTAGCCCCCGATGTCCGCCGGGCTGCCCTGCACGGAGAGCAGCTCCTCGTTGATCGCGTCCTCGTGGGCGGCCAGCTGCTCCGCCACGGAGGTGAAGGCCTGGGCCAGCTCGGTGTCCTCGTCCTGGCGGGCCAGCTCCTGGGCCCAGTACAGGGCCAGGTAGAAGTGGCTGCCGCGGTTGTCGATCTCCCCGACCTTCCGGCTGGGGGACTTGTTCTCCTCCAGGAAGGTGCCGGTGGCACGGTCGAGGCACGCGCCGAGGATGCGGGCGCGGGCGTTGTCCGCCGTGGAGGCCAGGTGCTCCAGGCTCGCGGCCAGGGCCAGGAACTCGCCGAGGCTGTCCCAGCGCAGGTGGTTCTCCTCGACCAGCTGCTGGACGTGCTTGGGCGCGGACCCGCCGGCGCCGGTCTCGAAGAGGCCGCCGCCGTTGATCAGCGGGACCACGGAGAGCATCTTCGCGGAGGTGCCCAGCTCGAGGATCGGGAACAGGTCGGTCAGGTAGTCGCGCAGCACGTTGCCGGTGACGGAGATCGTGTCCTCACCGCGGCGGATCCGGTCGATGGAGAACGCGGTGGCCTCCATGGGGGACATGATCTCGAGCTGCAGGCCCTCGGTGTCGTGCTCCGCGAGGTACTGCTCGACCTTGGCGATGAGGTTGGTGTCGTGGGCGCGGGTGCGGTCCAGCCAGAACACCGCCGGCGTCGCGGAGGCCCGGGCGCGGGTCACGGCCAGCTTCACCCAGTCCCGGATCGCGACGTCCTTGGTCTGGCAGGCGCGCCAGATGTCGCCGGGGAAGACCTCGTGCTCGATCAGCACGGTGCCGGAGGAGTCGACGAGCTGGACGCTGCCCTTCGCGGGGATCTCGAAGGTCTTGTCGTGGGAGCCGTACTCCTCGGCCTTCATCGCCATGAGGCCCACGTTCGGGACGGAGCCCATGGTCCGCGGGTCGAACGCGCCGTGGGCGCGGCAGTCGTCGATCACGGCCTGGTAGATCCCGGCGTAGGAGCTGTCCGGCAGCACCGCCAGGGTGTCGGCCTCCTCGCCGTCCGGGCCCCACATGTGCCCGGAGGTGCGGATCATGGCCGGCATCGAGGCGTCCACGATGACGTCCGAGGGCACGTGCAGGTTGCTGATGCCCTTGTCGGAGTTCACCATCGCCAGCGCCGGGCCGTCGGCCAGGCCCTTGTCGATCGCGGCCCGGACCTCGTCGCGGACCTCGGCCGGGAGCGCATCGAGGCCGTTGAGGATCGCGGCCAGGCCGTTGGCGGGGGAGAGGCCGGCCTGCTCCAGGGTGGCGCCGTGGGCGGCGAAGAGCTCCGGGAAGAACGCCTTGATGACGTGGCCGAAGATGATCGGGTCGGAGACCTTCATCATGGTGGCCTTCAGGTGCACCGAGAACAGGACGCCCTCCCGCTTGGCGCGCTCGACCTGCTCGGCGAGGAACGCGTCCAGGGCGGCGGCCCGCATCACCGTGGCGTCGACGACCTCGCCGGCGAGCACGGGCACGGACTCCTTGAGCACCGTGGTGCTGCCGTCCTCGCCGACCAGGCGGATCTGGAGGGTGTCCTCGGAGTCCATGACCACGGACTTCTCGTTGTCGCGGAAGTCGTCCGCGGCCATGGTGGCCACGTTGGTCCGGGAGTCCGCGGACCACTCGCCCATCCGGTGCGGGTTCTTGCGGGCGTAGTTCTTCACCGAGGCGGGGGCGCGGCGGTCGGAGTTGCCCTCGCGCAGGACCGGGTTCACGGCGGAGCCCTTGATCTTGTCGTAGCGGGCGCGGGTGTCCTTCTGCTCGTCGGTCTCCGGCTCGTCCGGGTAGTCCGGCAGGGCGACGCCCTGTTCCTGCAGCTCCTTCACCGCGGCCTTGAGCTGCGGGACGGAGGCGGAGATGTTCGGCAGCTTGATGATGTTGGCCTCGGGCTTCTTCGCCAGGTCGCCGAGCTCGGCGAGGGCGTCGTCGACCCGCTGCTCCTGGGGCAGCCGGTCGCTGAAGGCCGCGAGGATGCGCCCGGCCAGGGAGATGTCCCGGGTCTCGACCTCGACGCCGGCGGTCGAGGCGTAGGCCTCGATGACCGGCTTGAAGGAGTAGGTGGCGAGCAGGGGCGCCTCGTCGGTGCGGGTGTAGATGATCTTGGCCATGTGCGGGCTGTCTCCCATGTCTGTCGACGGATGCGGGTCGGTGTGTCCTGGTGCCAAGATACCCGAGCCCGCGCCCGCCCCGTTGACCGGCGCCCGCCCGAGGGCGCTCCCGGGCACGGCCACGGGCCCGCTCCCCGGGGGGAACGGGCCCGTGGCCGCGGCGGTGCCGGGGCGCCGGCGGGATCAGCCCTCGGTGGACTGCGTGGAGCGGGTGCCGTTGACGAGCTCGCCCTCGCCGATCACCCGGTCGCCCTCCTGCCCCTCGTCCAGGGCCTGCTGCTCGCCCTGGCCGGAGACCACCTGGATCTTGCGCGGCTTGGCCTGGGCGGACACCGGGATGGTCACCGTGAGCACGCCGTTGTCGTAGCTCGCGGCGATGTTCTGGATGTCGATGCCCTGGCCGAGGTTGAGCTGGCGGACGAACGAGGAGCTCTGCCGCTCCCGGGTGATCCACTGGACGTCCTGGACCTCGGGCAGCTTCCGCTCGGCCCGGATGGTCAGCAGCTGACCGTCGACGTCGACGTCGACGCTGTCCGGGTCGATGCCGGGCAGGTCGGCCCGCAGGATGTAGCGGTCGCCGTCCCGGTAGAGGTCCATCGGCATCTCCCGCAGGCCCTGGCGGGCGAACAGCGAGGCGGCGAGGCGGTCGAAATCGTTGAACGGCGTGAACATCGTGGCCACGTCCATCATCTCCTCAACTCCATGAGCAGTGCCCTTGACATTTAGTTGAGTCATATCGGCTCAACTGTGCTCGATGATAGCGCCGTCGCGGGGCGAGGTTCAACGGTTGGCGCGGCCGATCGCCCAGGGCGAACCCGGATGCCGGCGGGGTGGTGCGGCCCTCAGCGGCGGTCGTTCGGGTAGTCCACCCCGATCCGTTCCCGGACCCGGTCGAAGAGCTCGACAAGCTCGAGGGAGTCCGCCCACGGCATCACGGGGGACTCCGGCAGCCCCTGCTGGATGCAGCGGGTGGCCTCGCGCATCTCGTAGACGTACCCGGCCCCGGTCACCTCCACCTGCTCCACGACCGGGGCGGCACCTCCGCGCGCGCCGTCGGCGCTCTGCAGCACCAGGGTCGTGGGGCAGTTGATCCGCCCGTCCACGCGCAGCCAGCCGTGCGTGCCGCTGACGGTGACCTGGTGCGGCACGGTGCTGGAGAGGGTGCCGCTCACATGGCCCCGGCCGTGCCCGAAGTCCAGGGTCAGGGCGGTGTCCAGGTCCACGGCCGTGGCGCCCAGCTCGGCCCGCGCCGTCCAGCTCTCCGGGGCGCCCAGCACGGCCCCGGTCCAGGTCAGCGGATAGACCATCATGTCCAGCAGCACCCCGCCGCCGTCGGCGTTGCGGAAGAGCCGGTGGTCGGGGTCCACCGGGCGGTGGGTGCCGATCGAGGCCTCGACCGAGCGGACCCGGCCCAGCCGCCCCGCCCGGATCCAGTGCATCGCCGTGCGGAAGCCGGGGGTCATCCGGGTCCAGACGGCCTCCATGAGGAACACCCCGTGCGCGCGCGCCAGCCCCAGGAGGTCGCGGACCTCTGCGGCGGTCATCGCCAGGGCCTTCTCGCACACCACGTGCTTGCCCGCGCGCAGCAGCGCGGACACGTCCCGGTGGTGGTAGCCGTGCGGCGTGGCGACGTAGACCACCTCCACGTCCGGGTCGGCCGCGAGGCGCTCCAGGCCCGTGCTCCCGGCGGTGTTCCCGTACGCCCGCTCCACCCCGTGCCGGCGGGCGAAGTCCTCGGCGCGGTGCTGGTCGCGGGAGCTCACGGCGACGAGCCGGGCGTCGGGCAGGGCGGCGATGTCCGGGACCACCTTCTCGGCGATGTCGGCCGTGCTGACCACGCCCCAGCCGAGCGTGCGGCCGGTCGGCGTGAGCGGGGCGTCCAGGTGGGCCGCGTCGAGGGCGGCGTCGACGAAGGGCGGGAGGGGGGTGGCAGGCATGGGCGCATTCTGCCACGCCTCGCCCGGAGGGACGGGCCCCGGCACCGAACCGAACGACCGTTCGTCGCCTACACTGGCGGCGTGCCCCGGGTCAGCCAGCAGTACAAGGACGAACGCCGCCGCGAGATCGTCGCGGCCGCCAGCCGCTGCTTCCTGGAGCACGGCTTCGGCGGGGCCTCGATGCACCGGATCATCGCCGCGACGGGCCTGTCCGCGGGGGCGCTGTACAACCACTTCCCGTCCAAGCACGAACTCGTGGTCGCGTCCGCGCGGGCGGCTCTGGACCGCGTCCTGACGGCGGACGAGGATCCGGCACCGGCCGGGGACGAGGGCACGGCCCGGGCCGCGGCGGGGGAGGGGTCCGGGCGGTCGGCGGGCGCCACCGGCGGGGACCCGGCCGGGTGGGTGGCGGAGCTGCTGGAGCGGCTCGCCGCGGACCCGGCGGCCACGCGGCTGCTGCTGATCACGTGGGGCGAGGCCGTGAGCGAACCGGCCCTGGCCGCGGTGGCCGGCGAGCACCTCGCCCGGGTGCGCGAGCAGGTCGAGGAGCGCTACGGCCGGTGGGCCGCCGAGGAGCTCGGCCTGGGCCCGGACCGCTCCCGGGAGTGGGTCGCGATGTTCGCCCAGGCCATCCTCTCGGTGCTGCAGGGCTACGTGGTGCAGTCGTGCCTGCTGCCCGGATTCGACCACGACGCCTACCTGGACTACGCGCGCACCCTGGCGGCGCAGTGACCGGGCGGCGCAGTGACCGGGCGGCCGGCGTCCGGGCTCAGGCGTTCAGCTGTCGGTGCTCGGCGGAGAGCTGCACGTAGGTCCGGGCGTTGGCGCGCACCTTCTCCCGCTCCGGCCCGGTGAGCTCGCGCCGGACCTTGGCGGGGACCCCGGCCACGAGCGAGCCCGGCGGCACCACGGTGCCCTCGAGGACCACGGCGCCGGCGGCGACCAGGGACCCGGAGCCGATCACGGCCCCGTTGAGGACGGTCGCGTTCATCCCCACCAGGACCTCGTCCTCCACGGTGCAGCCGTGGACCACGGCACCGTGGCCCACGCTCACGCCGGCCCCGATCGTGCAGGGGTGGCCGGGATCGGAGTGGACCACCACGTTGTCCTGCAGGTTCGAGCCCGCACCCAGCCGCACCGGGGAACGGTCCCCGCGCACCGTGGCACCGTAGAAGACGCCGGAGTCCGGGCCCAGCTCCACGTCGCCGACCACGGTCGCGGTCGGCGCCACGAAGGCGGAGGCGGCGATCCGGGGCGTGTGCCCGGCGTGCGGGAGGACCAGGCCGGTCGGGGCGGGGCGCTGCATGGCCCCAGCGTAGCGGCCGCCGCCGGGGATCCCGCGGCGGCCGGTCCGGCTCAGGCGTGCCGCGACGCCGCCGGGACCGTGCCCAGCGGGTGGCGCTGCTGGATCGCGACCCGGATCTTCTGCCCGCCCTTGAGCACGTACTCGGCCCCGTGCACGTGGATGGTGACGCTGCCGGCCCGCCGCGAGGTGCCCTCGAGCTCGAGCACGTGGTGGTCGATGCAGACGCGGATCACCTGGCCCCGGTAGAGGACGGTGAACTTGACCCGCTCCAGCTGGCTGGGCAGCGCGGGGTCGAACTCCAGCCACTCCCCGCGCACGCGCAGGCCCGCGTAGGCCCGGGTGACGACGTCCACGGAGCCGGCCATCGCGCCGAGGTGGATCCCCTCGCCCGTGGTCCCGCCCTGGGTGTCGTCCAGGTCGATCAGCAGCGCGTCCTGGAAGGCCGACCAGGACCGGTCCGGGTTCAGCCAGGCGAGCACCGAGGCGTTGACCACCCGGGAGAGGGACGAGCCGTGCGAGGACCGCGCGATGTAGAAGTCCACGGTGCGCTCGATCGCGGCGTGGTCCACCTCGTAGCCCATCCGTCCGAGCTCCTCCACGAGGCCGTCGGGGCCGAAGAGGTAGACGAGCATGATCGTGTCCGCCTGCTTGGCCAGCTTGTAGTTGTTGGTCATGTCGCCCTCGTTCTCCAGCAGGAGGTCGAGGCGGCCGATGTTGCGGTACTTGGCCCGGTAGAACTCCCAGTCCAGCTCGTCGAGGTCGTCGTAGCCGTGGAACTGGCTGATGGTGCCGTCCTTGTTGAACGGCACGAACATCCGCTCGGACATCCGCTGCCAGGTCCCCACCTCCTCCGCCGAGAGGCCGAAGCGGGCGGAGAGCTCCTCGCGCTGGTGCTCGACCATGTGGTGGAAGATGTGGGCGCTGTGCCGGAACAGCCAGGCCGCCAGCACGTTCGTGTAGGCGTTGTCCTTCAGCCCGCCGCCGTGCTGGCCGCGGGGACCGTCGTGGTACTCGTCCGGCCCCATCACCCCGGCGATGTGGTAGCGGCCGTCCGCGGGGTCGTAGTCGGTCAGGGACGCGAAGAGGCGGGTGATGCCGATGATCAGCTCCGCGCCCTGGCCGGCCAGCCAGTCGACGTCGTCGGTGGTCTCGTAGTAGATCCAGGCGTTGTGGGCGATCGCGAGGCCCACGTGGAACTGCCGCCAGGAGTTGTCGGGCAGCCACCGGTTGGAGTGGTGGTTGAACAGCTCCGGCGGGGTCTCCTCCCGCCCGTCCGACCCGGACTGCCAGGGGAACGCCGCGCCCTCGAGGCCGAACTCCATGGCGCGGTGCTTGGCCATGGGCAGCCGGCGCCACCGGTAGGAGAGCAGCGAGCGCGTCACCTGCGGCTCCCGCAGGTTGACCACCGGCAGGATGTAGAGCTCGTCCCAGAAGATGTGCCCGCGGTAGCCCTCGCCGTGCAGGCCGCGGGCCGGCACGCCGGCGTCGCGCAGCGACATGTGGGGGGCGAGGGTCTGGGACACGTGGAACAGGTGCACCCGCAGGGCCAGCTGGGTGAGGAGCAGCTCGGGGGTCTGCGCCTCGGGGTCCGGGCACACGTCCACGTCGTAGCGGTCCCACAGCAGGGACCACTCGACCTCGTGCGAGGGCAGCAGGCCCCGCACGCCGCTCGGGTTGCGGTCCAGCTCGGCGAGGGCCCCCTCGCGGGGGGAGCCGATCGCGGCGTCGCGGCTGGTGACGACCGCGGTGGTGGAGTCGATGATCACCGGCCGCCCGTCGGCGATGTTGACCTGGTGGCGGCGGAACTCCGTGCCGCCGGGGCGGATCTCCCGGCGCTCCCGCACGTTCTGACCGCCCTCGATCGTGGTGCGCTGCGCGGTGGTGATCTCGATCTTGGACTGCGTGGTGCGCACGTGCGAGAGCAGGGTCTCGTGGTCGTCGGGCAGCGACGTGGACTCGAGGTCCACCAGGTGGTGGTCGTTGAGGTCCTGGTACTCCGCCACCCCCGTGTTGCGGACGCTGGGGTCGATCCCCGTGCGCAGGTGCAGGCGCCCGGAGAAGCCGCGGGCGGTCACGGTGGTCTCCTGCGCGCCCAGGTGCCGGTAGCGCAGCGAGACGAGGCGGCGCTGGACGATCTCCAGGCGGGCGCGGGAGCCGTCCTCCCCGCGGTCGCCGTTGAGGTCGGTCAGCACGAGGGAGCGGATGAGCAGACCGCGGCGCAGGTCCAGCTCGGTGCGCTCCTCGGAGGGGTGCAGCCCGCCCTCGGACCACCAGTCGCCGCCGGAGACCCGCAGGTCCAGGTGCGTCCAGTTGGGCGCGTTGACCATGGACTCGTGCTCGACGTCGCGGCCGCTGAGGTGGCTGACCACCCGGTTGAAGACCCCGGCCAGGTAGTTGCCGGGGTAGTGCACCCCGTTGGCGGAGAACTCGCAGGCCGACCCGCGCACGCCCATGTAGCCGTTGGTCAGGGTCAGCAGCGTCTCCCGCCGGGCCTCCGTCGCCGGGTCGAAGCCCTCGAAGACCAGCTTCCAGGGGTGGTCGCGGCGGGCGCCGAGGTCCAGCTCGCCCACGTCGTTGAGCACGGTCGTGGCGCCGGCCCGGAACAGGTCCCGGCGCTCGCCGTGCCGGCGGATCCCCACCACGGTGCCGAAGCCGCCCGCCGCGGCGGCCTGGACCCCGGACACGGCGTCCTCGATCACCACGGACCGGGCCGGGTCCACGCCCAGCATCCGGGCGCAGGTGAGGAACGTGTCCGGGGCGGGCTTGCCGGGCAGGCCGTGCTCGGCGGCGAAGTGCCCGTCCACGATGATGTCGAAGGAGTCCTGGAGCCCGGCCGCGGCGAGCACCGGGACGCTGTTGCGGCTGGCGGTCACGAGGCCCACCGGCACCCCGGCCGCCCGCAGCCGCTCGATGAGCGCCACGGTCTTCTCGAAGACCCGCACGCCCGTGACCTCCAGGGCCTCCTGGAAGTAGGTGTTCTTCAGCGCCGCCTGGCCCTGCACCGACCACGCCCCCGGGGTCTCGTCGCCCTCGGGCAGGCGGGCGCCGCGGGAGGCGAGCAGGGAGCGGATCCCGTCCTCGCGCCGCCGTCCGTCCACGTAGTGGCGGTAGTCGGCGTCCTCGTCGAAGGCCCGCCGGTCCACCGCCGCGCCCTCCACCGCCGGCTCGAGCCGGTCGTCGGCCAGGATCCCGTCGAAGAGCGTCTTCCAGGCCGCGGCGTGCACGGCGGCGGTGTCGGTGACCACGCCGTCCATGTCGAAGATCACGGCCTCGTGGGGGATGCGGAGCTGGTCGACGGGCTGCGAAGGACCGTCCGAGCCGCCGATGCGGGGCAGGGACGCGGTGAACGGGGCGGTGGGCAGAGCGTTCACGGGGGGTTCCTCCGGACGTGGGTGCGGCGTCCGCGGCCCCGGCGGAACCGCACGGAGAAACCCAGCACGCGGCACGCTACGGACCCCGGACGCGGCGTTGCGGGTTCGGCACGGGCTCGGCGCGGCCGTCCGTGCCGACGGTTCCTGACCAGTTCATTAAAGGGCCCCGGGGCGATCGGGGCAAGCCGCCGCCGGCTCAGTCCGCCGCGAGGGGCAGATGCACGGTGAAGCGCGTCGAGCCCGGCACGCTGCGCACCCGCACCCGGCCGTGGTGGGCCTGCACGATGGCCTCCACGATGGACAGCCCCAGCCCCACGCCCCCCGAGCCCCCGGCGCGGGCGTCGTCCTCCCGGGCGAAGCGGGAGAAGATGTGCTCCTGGAACGCGGCGCCGATGCCCGGTCCGTCGTTGGCCACCGTGAGCACCGCCTCGTGGCCGGGCCCGGTGCCCAGCGAGGTGGTGACCGTCGTCCCCGCCGGCGTGTGCTGGTGGGCGTTGGACAGCAGGTTGATGAGCACCTGGCGCAGCTGGGCCGGGTCGCCCCGGACGACGACGGGCTCGTCGGGCAGCTCCAGCCGCCAGTCGTGGCCGGGCGCCGTGACCCGCCGGTCGCTGACGGTCTCGACGACCAGCTCCAGCAGGTCGACGTCCTCGGGCACCACGGGGCGGCCCTCGTCCAGGCGGGCGAGCAGGAGCAGGTCCTCGACGAGCGCGGTCATCCGCGCGGACTCCGACTCCACCCGGGACAGCGAGCTGCGGCCCTGCTCGCTCATCGGCTCGGTGAGCCGGATCAGCTCGGCGTAGCCGCGGATGCTGGCCAGGGGGGTGCGCAGCTCGTGGCTGGCGTCGGCCACGAAGCGGCGCACCCGCGTCTCGCTGCGCTGCCGGGTGGCCAGGGCGTGGGCGACGTTGTCCAGCATCCGGGAGAAGGCGTGTCCGAGCCGGCCGACCTCGGTGTCCGGGTGGGCCGCCGGGGCGACCGCTGCCACCGGCAGGACCACCTCTCCGCGGTCGAGGTCGAGCTCCGAGACCCGGGTCGCGACGTCGGAGAGCCGCTCCACCGGGCGCAGCGTGCGGCGGATGACCACCAGGCCGAACAGCCCGGTGACGGCCAGGGCCCCCGTGGAGATCGCGGCGGTGCTCGCCCCGAACCGGCGCAGCGTCTGCTCCTTGTCCGCCAGCGGCAGCCCGGTCAGCACGAGCCCCCAGTCCCACGGGTCGTCGACCAGCAGCACCCGGTACCCGCCCACGGTCAGGTCCACGTCCAGGGGCCCCCACTGGGCGCCCCCGTCCTCGTCGGAGCGCGCGCCCAGCTCCTCGACGAGGGCCTCGATCCGCTCCCGGTCCTCGTCCCCGAGCCTGTGCCGGGAGCCGTCGGCCGCGAACAGTCCCGCGCGGACCACCTCGTCCTCCACGATCCGGGCGTTGAGCGTCCCGGCGCCCTGCGCGGGGACGTCCATCATGGACTCCAGCTCCTCCGAGGGCCCGGCGGAGGCCCGCACCCCGTACTCGATCGTGCGGTAGGAGGCGTCCCGGACCTGGCGGTCCAGCTGCTCGCCCAGGGACACGTTCAGGGCGGCGTGGCCCAGCACGCCGACCGCGGCGCAGGCGAGCGTCAGCAGCGCGAGCACCGTCAGCAGCAGCTTCGTGCGCAGCTGCAGCGCCCGTACCCGTCCCGTCCTGCTCATCCGGTGCTCACCTCGTGCCCGTTGCGTGCCGGCCCGCGCTCACTCGGCCGGCTTGAGCACGTAGCCGGCGCCGCGGACCGTGTGGATCATGGGGCTGCGGCCGGCGTCGATCTTCTTGCGCAGGTAGGAGATGTAGAGCTCCACCACGTTGGTCTGGCCGCCGAAGTCGTAGCCCCACACCTGCTCGAGGATCTGGGCCTTGCTGAGCACCCGGCGCGCGTTCTCCATCAGGCAGCGCAGCAGGTCGAACTGGGTGGCGGTCAGGGTGATCTCCTCCCCGCCCCGGTGGACCTCCCGGGTGTCCGCGTTGAGCACGAGGTCGCCGACCACGAGCTCGGCGGCGTCCGGGTGGGCGATGCCGGAGCGCTGCACCAGGCGGTGCAGCCGCAGCAGCAGCTCCTCCATGTTGAACGGCTTCGTGACGTAGTCGTCCCCGCCCGCGGCCAGGCCCGTGATCCGGTCCTCCGTGCTGTCCTTGGCGGTGAGGAACAGGGCCGGGACGGCGGGGGCGAACGCTCGGATCCGCTCGAGCAGCTCGACCCCGGTGCCGCCGGGCAGCATGACGTCCAGCACGAGCACGTCGGGGCGGAACCCGCGGGCCTCGGCCACCGCGGCGGCCCCGTCGTGGGCCGAGCGCACCTGCCAGCCGAGCATGGACAGTCCCATGGTGACCATCTGCGCGAGCAGCGGCTCGTCGTCGACGACGAGGGCGCGCACCGGGGCGCCGTCCGGGTGCCGCAGGCGCGGCAGATCGACGGCGGTGGGCCGCTGCACGGGCTCGGTCACGGCACTGCTCTCCTCACTGGACGGGACCTCGATACGACGGGGCCTCGAGGGGACGGGGCCCCCGGGGCGGGTTCTCCGGGAACGGGGCTCCACGGCCGGCGGGCGGCGGCCCGGCGGTCCGCGGAACGCCTCCAGCGTAGCTCCGAGGCCCCGGCGCACCGCGGTGCGCCGGGGCTTCACAGGCGGGGCACAGGAACGGGATAAGGCGCCCACATCCCGGCCTGCTGGACTGGGGCAGCGACGGGCCCCGGGCCCGGAGCCGGCGGGCAGGGGGCCCGCCGGCCCACCGCGAGAGGGGAACCACTGCCATGCCGCACACCCACCACCCGGCCGAGGACACCCCGGCCGGGCAGGTCCCGGCCCGCGGGCCCGCCCCGGCACGGGGCGCCGCACGGCGCCTGGTCGGGGTCGACGCGGCCCGCGGGATCGCCCTGCTCGGCATGATGTCCGTGCACATCCTGCCCTCCTGGGACCCGGAGACCTTCGAGGCGACCGCGCAGTGGACGGTCTTCTCCGGGCGCGCCGCGGCGCTCTTCGCCTTCCTCGCGGGAGTCGGACTGGCGTTCACCTCCGGCGGTCGCCGCGTGCACGAGGGCCGGCGCAGGACGGGGGACCGGGTGGGGCTGCTCGTGCGGGCGCTGCTCATCGCCGTCCTGGGCCTGCTCATCAACCAGACCTCCCCGGACGACCCGCCCGCCTACAACATCCTCGTCTACTACGGGGTCTTCTTCCTGCTGGCGATCCCGTTCCTGCACCTGTCCGCGCGCGCCCTGCTGGCCTGGGCCGCCGGGTTCGCGGTGCTCGGCCCCGTGCTGATCCACGCGCTGGGACCCGTCCTGCCCGGGTTCGACAGCTACAACCCGACCGTGGCCGACGTCCTCACCGCGCCGGGAACCACCCTGGCCCAGCTGCTGCTGACCGGTTCCTATCCGGCGCTGACGTACCTCGTGTACCTCCTGGCCGGTCTGGCCGTCGGCCGGCTGCCCCTGGCGGAGCGGCGCACCCAGCTGGGCCTGCTGGTGGGCGGCGCCGTGCTGGCGGCTGGCGCCGCGCTGGTCTCGTGGCTCCTGCTGCACCCTCTCGGCGGCATGGAGCGGCTGCTCGACGCGAGCCCGTTCCTGGGCCGGGAGGACGTCCAGGACATCCTCGTCTGGGGGCCGGACCCGGTGCTGCCCACGTCCACCTGGTGGTGGCTGGCGGTCGACGGACCGCACACCAACACCCCGCTCGCGCTGCTGGGCGGCGTGGGCACCGGCGCCCTCGCCCTGGGCCTGTGCCTGCTCCTCGCCCGCCGGGCGGAGGCCCTGCTCCTGCCGCTGGTCGCGGCCGGCTCGATGACCCTGACCCTCTACTCGGCCCACCTGCTCGCGCTGAACCTCGAGGTGCACTACGAGCAGCCCGTCCTGTGGTTCCTCGTGCAGGCCGCCGCGGCCGTCGGGTTCGCGGTCCTGTGGCGCCGGAGCCGGGGCCAGGGCCCCCTCGAGCGGGGCGTGAGCAGGGCCTCGCACGCCGCCCGCGGCCGGGTGCTCGGCGATCGCCTAAACTCGTAGGCGATCCACCCTGGTCCCCACCCGAGGAGCGGCATGTCCACGAGCTCGATCCAGTCCGTCACCAACCAGCCTCTCACCGAGGTCGACCCGGAGGTCGCGGCGGCCATCGCCGACGAGCTCGGACGCCAGCGCGGCACCCTCGAGATGATCGCCTCCGAGAACTTCGCCCCGCGCGCGGTGCTCGAGGCGCAGGGCTCGGTGCTGACGAACAAGTACGCCGAGGGCTACCCCGGCCGCCGCTACTACGGCGGCTGCGAGCACGTCGACGTCGTCGAGAACCTCGCCCGTGACCGCGCCACCGCGCTGTTCGGCGCCGAGCACGCCAACGTCCAGCCGCACTCAGGCGCCCAGGCGAACACCGCCGTGATGCAGGCCCTGATGCAGCCCGGCGACAAGCTCATGGGACTGTCCCTGGCCCACGGCGGCCACCTCACCCACGGCATGAAGCTCAACGTCTCCGGCAAGCTCTACGAGATCGCCGCCTACGAGGTCGACCCCGACAGCTACACGATCGACATGGACAGGGTCCGGGAGCAGGCTCTCGCCGAGCGGCCGCAGACCATCGTGGCCGGCTGGTCCGCCTACCCGCGCGAGCTCGACTTCGAGGCCTTCCGCTCCATCGCCGACGAGGTCGGCGCCAAGCTGTGGGTGGACATGGCCCACTTCGCCGGGCTCGTGGCCGCGGGCCTGCACGCCAACCCGGTCCCGCACTCCCACGTGGTGACCTCCACCGTGCACAAGACCCTCGCCGGTCCCCGCTCCGGGGTGATCCTCACCACCGGTGAGCTCAAGAAGAAGATCGACTCCGCCGTCTTCCCGGGCCAGCAGGGCGGCCCGCTGATGCACGCCATCGCGGGCAAGGCCGTGGCCTTCAAGATCGCCGCCACCGAGGAGTTCCGCGCGCGCCAGGAGCGCACCGTCGAGGGCGCCCGGATCCTGGCCGAGCGGCTCACCGCCGCCGACGTCGCCGAGGCCGGGGTCTCCGTCCTGACCGGCGGCACCGACGTGCACCTGGTGCTGGTGGACCTGCGCAACTCGCAGCTCGACGGCAAGCAGGCCGAGGACCTCCTGCACGAGGCCGGGATCACCGTCAACCGCAACGCCGTGCCGTGGGACCCGCGCCCGCCGATGGTCACCTCCGGGCTGCGGATCGGCACTCCCGCCCTCGCCACCCGCGGCTTCGGCGCCCCCGAGTTCGAGGAGGTCGCCGAGATCATCGCGACCGCGCTCAAGCCCGGCGCGGACGTCGCCGCCTTGCGCGCGCGCGTGGACAAGCTCGCCACCGACTTCCCGCTCTACGACGGCCTCGAGGAGTGGTGAGCGTGGGCGCGCGCACCCTCGACGGGCGGGCCGCCTCCGCGGCCATCAAGGTTGAGCTCGCCCAGCGCGTGGCCGCGCTGGCGGAGCAGGGCGTCACCCCGGGCCTCGGCACGGTGCTCGTGGGCGACGACCCCGCGTCCCACTCCTACGTGGGCGGCAAGCACAAGGACTGCGCCGAGGTCGGGATCTCCTCGATCCGCCGCGAGCTGCCCGCCGACGTCTCCCAGGAGGACCTCGAAGCGGTCATCGACGAGCTCAACGCCGACCCGGCCTGCACCGGGTACATCGTCCAGCTGCCGCTGCCCGGCCACCTGGACACCAACGCGATCCTCGAGCGCGTCGACCCGGACAAGGACGCCGATGGGCTGCACCCGACCAACCTCGGCCGGCTCGTGCTCAACGTCTCCGACCCGATGGCCTCCCCGCTGCCCTGCACGCCCAACGGCATCGTGGAGCTGCTGCGCCGCCACGACGTGGACCTCGCCGGCCGGCACGTGCTCGTCGTCGGCCGCGGTGTGACCGTCGGGCGGCCCATGGGGCTGATCCTGACCCGCCGGGAGATCAACGCGACGGTCACCCTCGCCCACACCGGCACGAAGGACCTCGACGCGCTGCTGGCCCAGGCCGACGTCGTGGTGGCCGCCGCCGGGCGCCCGCACATGATCGGCGCGGACGCCCTCAAGGACGGGGTCGTGCTGCTGGACGTGGGGGTCTCCCGCGTGGAGGACCCGGAGACGGGGAAGAAGCGGCTCACCGGCGACATCGACCCGGCGGCCGCCGAGAAGGCCTCCTGGATCTCGCCGAACCCCGGCGGCGTCGGCCCCATGACCCGGGCCATGCTGCTGCTCAACGTCGTGGAGGCCGCCGAGCGGCACGCCGGCGCCCGCTGAGCACCGGCCCCCGGCACAGGCCCCGGCGCCGGGAACGAGCGGTCGTTCCCGGCGCCGGGCCCGTTCCGGGCGGACCCCCGGCGCCGGGAACCGGGCCTGCCGGGGCCGCCCGGTTCGTGGCCGGGCCGGGGATTTGAGACAATGGTGACCATGCGCTCCATCGGATCCTCCGCCACGTCCAGCCCGTCCGCCCCCGGGACCGGCAGCCGCACGAGCCTCTGGGGCACGGTCATCGGCCTGGCCGTGCTCGTGGTGATCTTCGTGGTGGCGCTGCTGCAGGCCGCGAACGCCAACTCGTGGCTCGGCTGGGCGCTCGCGGGCATCGCGCTCGGGTGGCTGCTGCTCGCCACGTGGGTGGTGCTCATGGTCCGCAAGGCCGCCCGCTTCGGCCGCCGGCAGGTCGAGGAGGCCCAGGAGCAGCTGCGGACCGGCTCCGGCCGCGCCCCCGCCGCCGCGCAGTCCGGCGCCACCCGCTCCATGCGGGACGAGAAGCTCTCCCACAGCTTCCAGATCGTCCTCGTCCAGTCCAAGGTGATCAAGCAGGAGCTCGCCGGGCTGCCGGCCGAGGGCGTGGACCGCGAGGCCCTGGACCGGGCCCTCGACACGATCGACATCACCGCCGGCAACGGGATGAGCATGCTCCGCCAGGAGCCGCTCAGCGGCACCGTCGTCGACTGACCCGCGGCCCGACCGTACCGTCATCCCCCCGATCGCCCCCACCGTCCCGAAGGCCAGGTGCCCCTGCATGTCCCGCTCCGAGAACGTCCTGCGCGTCGCCACCGTCAACGTCAACGGCATCCGCGCCGCCTACAAGCGCGGCATGGCCGACTGGCTCGCCGGGCGCGACGTCGACATCCTGTGCCTGCAGGAGGTCCGGGCGCCCGACCGGGTCGTCCGGGAGCTGCTCGACGAGCAGACCTGGGACGTCCACCACGCCGAGGCGGCGGACAAGGGCCGGGCCGGCGTGGCGGTCGCGACCCGCCGCGACGCCCGCGCCGGGACGCTGCTGCCGGTGGCCCGGCGGGACTCCATCGGCCACGAGCACTTCGCGGCCTCGGGGCGGTGGGTCGAGACCGACCACGCCCTCGCCGACGGCAGCACGCTCACCGTGGTCTCGGCCTACGTGCACTCCGGCGAGGTCGGCACCGTGCGCCAGGACGACAAGTACCGGTTCCTCGACGTCATGACCGAGCGGCTGCCGGAGCTGGCCCGCACGCGGGAGCACGTCCTCGTGGTGGGCGACCTCAACGTGGGGCACACCGAGCTCGACATCAAGAACTGGAAGGGCAACGTCAAGAACGCCGGGTTCCTGCCCGAGGAGCGGGCCTACTTCGACCGCTTCTTCGGTGAGCAGGGGTACAAGGACGTCGCCCGGGAGCTGGCCGGACCCGTCCCCGGCCCGTACACGTGGTGGTCCTACCGCGGCAAGGCCTTCGACACCGACGCCGGGTGGCGCATCGACTACCACATGGCCACCCCGGGGCTGGCGGCCGCCGCCGTCTCCGCCGTGGTCGACCGCGCCCCCAGCTACGACACCCGCTTCTCCGACCACGCGCCCGTGGTGGTCGACTACCAGCTCTGACCCGCTCCGCCCCGCACTCCCGCGCCCACCCGGCGCCGGCCCGACCGAAGGACCCCACACCGTGACCGCTGACCCCGCGCCGTTCGACGTCCGTTCCGCCTCCGGCAGGCCCCGTGTCGTGTCGGGGGTGCAACCCTCGGCGGACTCGCTGCACCTGGGCAACTACGTGGGCGCGGTGCGCAACTGGGTGGACATGCAGGACGACAACGAGTGCGTGTTCTTCGTCGCGGACCTGCACGCGGTGACCACGGACCAGGACCCCGCGACGCTGGCCCAGCGCACCCGCGTCACGGCCGCCCAGTACATCGCGGCGGGCATCGACCCGGAGCGCTCCACGCTGCTCGTGCAGTCCCACGTCCCCGAGCACGCCCAGCTGGCGTGGGCGCTGAACTGCATCACCGGCTTCGGGGAGGCCTCCCGGATGACCCAGTTCAAGGACAAGTCCGCCAAGCAGGGCGCCGAGAACGCCACCGTGGGACTGTTCGCCTACCCCGTGCTGATGGCCGCGGACATCCTGATCTACCAGGCGCACCAGGTCCCGGTCGGCGAGGACCAGCGCCAGCACCTCGAGCTGACCCGCAACCTGGCCCAGCGCTTCAACGCCCGGTACGGCGACACCTTCGTGGTCCCGGAGGCCAAGATCCTCGCGGAGTCGGCGAAGGTCTACGACCTGCAGAGCCCCACGGCCAAGATGTCCAAGTCCGCGGCCGCGGAGAGCGGGCTCCTCCGGCTGCTGGACCCGGCGAAGCAGAACGCCAAGAAGATCAAGTCCGCCGTCACCGACGACGGCACCGAGATCCGCTTCGACCGCGAGGCCAAGCCCGGGATCTCGAACCTGCTCACCATCTACTCCGCGCTGACGGCCCGCCCGGTGGACGAGATCGTCGCGGAGTACGAGGGCCGGATGTACGGGCACCTCAAGGTCGGTCTGGCGGAGGTGGTCACCGAGACGCTCGAGCCCATCCGCACCCGTGCCCTCGAGCTGCTGGACGACCCCGCCGAGCTGGACCGCATCCTGGCCCGCGGCGCCGAGAAGGGCCGGGAGCTCAGTGTGGCGACCCTGGCGTCGGTCTACGACCGGATGGGCTTCCTGAGCCGGGCCGGAGGGCTGGGCTAGGCTGGGTCCCGTCCTGTGAGGAGTTGACGTGATCCCAACGCACCAGTCTCCGACCATCCGCCCCGGCCAGGTCTACGCGGGCGTGGTCATCGAGCTGCCCGAGCCCGTGGGCCTGGAGCTGCAGGACTGGCGCGCGTCCTTCGGGGACCCGGCCTCCTACGCCGTGCCGGCGCACATCACCTTGATGATCGCCCCGCAGGCGGCGCACTGGGGCGAGGTCGTCGAGCGGGTGCGGTCCGTGGCCCGGCACTGGCGGCCGTTCCGCCTGGAGATCAACGGCACGGGCACGTTCCGTCCGGTGAGCCCGGTGGTCTACCTCCGCGTCCTCGAGGGCGCGCAGCAGTGCCGCGCCCTGCACGAGGCCCTGCACGAGGAGCAGCTGGTCTCCGCGTCCCCGTTCGAGTTCCACCCGCACGTCACCATCGCCCAGGCCGTGGGGGAGGACGACCTCGACCGCGCCCAGCAGGCGCTGCGGACCTACCGCGCCGGCTTCCTCGTGGACCGGATCGGCCTCTACGAGCTCGACGGCCGCGGCGTCTGGCGGATCCGCGAGGAGTTCCCCTTCACCGGGACCGACCGCGGCGGGCGCTGAGCCCCCGCCATGAGCACCAGCACGGGGCCCCGGCCCGGCCCGGCACCGGAGATGCCGCCCCGGGCGGTCGACCGGCACGGGCTGCGCCGGGAGGCGCTGCGCCAGGAGGCGCTGCTGCGCGAGCGGCGGGCCGCGGGCGCCGGCCCCCTGGCGCTGGCCGGGTCGGCGCTGGTGGTGGTGCTCTCGCGGTTCTTCACGCGTCTGCCGGTGCGGGTGGTGATGCACTACCTCTTCCACGGTGGCCCGCTCATGGCGGCCGGGCTGTCCTTCGTGCTGATCTTCGCCTCCACGTCCCTGCTGGTCGTGGGCTTCTCCGCGATCGGCATCTTCCTCGGCAACGACCCCGCGGTCCGGGACGCCGTGGTGCGGGCGGTCACCGAGCGGGTGCCCGGCCTGCTCAACACGGGCGACGGGGGAGTGGTGCCGCTGGCGCTGCTGGAGGACGCCCGGCCCTTCACCCTGGCCACGGTCATCGGCACCGCCGTCCTGTTCTTCGCCGGCTGGCGCTGGGTCTCCGGGGTGCGCCTGGCGTTCCGCCGGATCTTCGAGGTGCCGCCGGCGCAGGGCGTGCCGGTCGCGGCGGTGCCGCGCGACCTGCTGGGCCTGCTGGTGCTGGGGGTGCTGCTGGCCCTGTCGGTGGTGGCCAACAGCGCCGCGTCGGGGCTCCTGGGCTTCCTGCTGGACACCGCCGGCGAGCTGGGCTGGGGCCGGCAGCCCGAGTGGCTGCGCACTGGGCTGACGTGGGCGCTGAGCACCCTCCTCGTCGTGGTCCTGGACGCCCTGTTCGCCCTCGAGCTCGTGCGCGGCGTCGCGGGACTGCGGCTGACCCGCCGCGCCCTGCTCACCACCGTGCTCGCCGCCGCGGTCGGCAACTTCGCCCTGCGCTACGTGGGCGGCACGGTGATCTCCGGGTTCACCGCCAACCCCTACCTGCTGTCCGTGGCCCTGGTGGTGGGGGTGCTCGTGTGGTTCTACCTGTTCAGCCAGGTCCTGCTGTTCTCCGCCGCGCTCGGGGCGATCGTGCAGGCGGACCAGCACAGCGGCCGGGTGCACCCTGCGGGGGAGGCCGTGGCCGTCACCGTGCTGCCGATGAGCTCGGTGCCCGGCCCCGCCCGCTGACCTTTCCGTGGTCCGTGCCCGGTGGGCCGAGGCGTCGCCCGCAGGCGGCACGGAGGTGCCCACGGTGGGGGCTCCGCGTCGACGACGGCGGCCCGCCCCGTCGCCGGGGCGGGCCGCCGTTCGGGGCCGTCGGGACGCTCACATGGAGCGGCTGAGGATGGCGTTCTTGACCTCGGAGATGGCCTTGGTGACCTGGATGCCGCGGGGGCAGGCCTCGGTGCAGTTGAAGGTCGTGCGGCAGCGCCACACGCCCTCCTTGTCGTTGAGGATCTCCAGGCGCAGGTCCCCGGCGTCGTCGCGGGAGTCGAAGATGAACCGGTGCGCGTTGACGATGGCGGCCGGACCGAAGTACTGGCCGTCGGTCCAGAACACCGGGCAGGAGGACGTGCACGCGGCGCAGAGGATGCACTTGGTGGTGTCGTCGAAGCGCGCGCGGTCCTCCTGGGACTGGTAGCGCTCCATGGTCGGCTCGTTGCCGCCGGCCACGAGGAAGGGCATGATCTCGCGGTAGGACTGGAAGAACGGCTCCATGTCCACGATCAGGTCCTTCTCGCACGGCAGGCCCTTGATGGGCTCCACGGTGACGGGCTTGGACAGGTCCAGGTCCTTGAGCAGCACCTTGCAGGCGAGGCGGTTCTGGCCGTTGATGCGCATGGCGTCGGAGCCGCACACGCCGTGGGCGCAGGAGCGGCGGAAGGACAGCGAGCCGTCGATCTCCCACTTGACCTTGTGCAGGGCGTCCAGCACCCGGTCGGTGCCGTACATGGTGAGCTTGAACTCGTCCCAGCGCACCTCGTCGGACAGCTCGGGGTTGTAGCGGCGGACCCGCATGGTGAGGTCGAACGTGGGGATCTCCTGGTTGCCCTGCTGCTCCTCGGGCAGGTCCACCTGCGAGGCGGGCTCACCGCCCTCGGCGTTCTCGGCGGCGGGGTCCACGGCCGGGGCCTCGGCCTCGTTGCGCTCGTCGACGGATCCGGCGTCCGCATCGGTCTTGTAGCCCGCGCGGTCGTCCTGGTCGTGGCCCGGCGCGTGGCCGTGCTCGGGAGCCCGGTCCTGCGGGTCGTCGTTGCGCCCGTCCTCGGGTCGGTCGGGAGTGTGTGCGGTGGACATCAGTACTTACGCTCCATGGGCTCGTAGCGGGTGAAGATGACGGGCTTCGTCTCCTGCCGGATGCCCCCGGTGGGGGAGGAGGGGTCGAGGTAGACCATCGAGTGCTTCATGAAGTTCTCGTCGTCGCGCTCCGGGAAGTCCTCCCGGAAGTGGCCGCCGCGGGACTCGTTGCGGTGCAGCGCCGCGACCGTCATGACCTTGGCCAGTTGCAGCAGGAAGCCGAGCTCCACGGCCTCGAGCAGGTCCAGGTTGAAGCGCCTGCCCTTGTCCTGGATCGAGATGTTCGCGTAGCGGGCCTCGAGGGCGGCGATGTCGTCCAGCGCCGTCTGCAGGGTCTCCGCGGTGCGGAACACCTGGACGTTGAGGTCCATGGTGTCCTGCAGGTCCTTGCGGATCGCGGCGACCTTCTCGGTGCCGGTGCCGTTGCGGGCGTTGTCGAGCAGCGCCTCGGTGCTCTCCAGGGCGGTGTCCGGGACGGGCACGAACTCGGCCTGCTGGGCGTACTCGGCCGCGTAGATCCCGGCCCGCTTGCCGAACACGTTGATGTCCAGCAGCGAGTTGGTGCCCAGGCGGTTGGAGCCGTGCACGGACACGCAGGCCACCTCGCCGGCGGCGTACAGGCCCGGGACCACGGTCTCGTTGTCCTGCAGCACCTCGGCCTTGATGTTGGTCGGGATCCCGCCCATCGCGTAGTGGCACGTGGGGAACACCGGGACCGGCTCGGTGTAGGGCTCCACGCCCAGGTAGGTCCGGGCGAACTCCGTGATGTCGGGCAGCTTCGCGTCGATGTGCGCCGGCTCCAGGTGGGTGAGGTCGAGCAGGACGTAGTCCTTGTTGGGCCCGGCCCCACGGCCCTCGCGCACCTCGTTGGCCATCGAGCGGGCCACGATGTCGCGGGGGGCGAGGTCCTTGATGGTGGGGGCGTAGCGCTCCATGAACCGCTCGCCGTCGGCGTTGCGCAGGATCCCGCCCTCGCCGCGGGCGGCCTCGGAGACCAGGATGCCCAGGCCGGCCAGGCCGGTCGGGTGGAACTGGATGAACTCCATGTCCTCCAGCGGCAGGCCGTTGCGGAACGCGATGGCCATGCCGTCGCCGGTGAGGGTGTGCGCGTTGGAGGTGGTCTTGTAGACCTTGCCCGCCCCGCCGGAGGCGAAGACCACGGACTTCGCCTGGAAGACGTGCAGCTCGCCGGTGGCCAGCTCGTAGGAGACCACGCCCGCCACGCGCCGCTGACCGTCGACCTCGGTCATCACCAGGTCCAGGACGTAGTACTCGTTGAAGAACTCCACGTTGTGCTTGATGCAGTTCTGGTACAGCGTCTGGAGGATCATGTGCCCGGTGCGGTCCGCGGCGTAGCAGGCCCGGCGCACGGGGGCCTTGCCGTGGTCGCGGGTGTGGCCGCCGAAGCGGCGCTGGTCGATCTTGCCCTCGGGGGTGCGGTTGAAGGGCAGCCCCATCTTCTCCAGGTCCAGGACCGCGTCGATGGCCTCCTTGGCCATGACCTCCGCGGCGTCCTGGTCTACGAGGTAGTCACCACCCTTGATGGTGTCGAACGTGTGCCACTCCCAGTTGTCCTCCTCCACGTTGGCGAGTGCTGCGCACATGCCGCCCTGCGCCGCGCCGGTGTGGGAGCGGGTGGGGTACAGCTTGGTCAGTACGGCAGTACGAGAGCGCTGGCCGGCCTCGATCGCGGCGCGCATACCGGCACCACCGGCACCGATGATGACCACGTCGTACTTGTGAACCTGCATACCGGTTGTTCTTTCTGTTGGGTGTTCAGGAGGTGTTCTGGGGTCCGGTCGCCTGCGGCCGGACGGCGCGGACGGCCCGCCGGGGAGCGGGCCGTCCGCGCGAGAGGTCTCAGCCCGCGGTGCAGAAGGAGGCCAGCAGGGCCGGGTCCGCGCCGGCGGGGCAGGGCTCGAAGGTGAAGATCACCAGGGTGCCCAGCAGGATGACGAAGGCGGAGGTGGTGAAGAGGAAGACCTTCAGCCAGAACCGGGTGCGGTCCTTCTCGGCGTAGTCGTCGATGATCACGCGCAGGCCGTTGGTGCCGTGCAGCATCGCGAGCCACAGCAGGAGCATGTCGAAGACCTGCCAGAACGGGCTGGCCCACTTGCCGGCCACGAACGCGAAGTCCACGGCCTCGACCCCGCCCTCGGGGGAGACGAGGTTGACCCACAGGTGGACGAAGACCAGCACGAGCAGGACCACGCCGGAGAAGCGCATGAACAGCCACGCGAACATCTCGAAGTTGTTGCGACGGGAGGAGGAGCGGTTGTACTTGACGCCGTTGACCTCGAGGTCCTTGCTCCGGGGGACCGAGATGCTTGCCTTGAGCGGAGTGCTCATTGTTTAACCCCCGAAGATGGAGAGGTGGAAGATGTTGGACAGGTGCCGGACCAGGAACGGGACCATCACCACGAGCCAGAGCACGAGGACGCCCCAGAGCATCTGCTTCTGGTAGCGGGTGCCCTGCGACCAGAAGTCCACGAGGATGATGCGCAGGCCGTTGAAGGCGTGGTAGACGATGGCCGCCACGAGGCCGGCCTCGCCGAGGCCCATGACCGGGTTCTTGTAGGTCTCCATGACCGCGTTGTAGGCCTCGGGCGAGACCCGCACGAGCGCGGTGTCCAGGACGTGGACCAGAAGAAAGAAGAAGATGGCCACGCCGGTGATGCGGTGGGCGACCCAGGACCACTGGCCATGGGCCTGGCCGCGGTACAAGGTGCCCTTGGATGTCTTCGCCACTGAAAAACCTCCCTGAGTCGCTCGCCGTCGTGCGCTCTTGAAAACCGGGAATTCGCACTGCGCACGACGTGAGCGGAGCCCTCCGGCTCTGTGTCGGATGTTGCGCGAGTTCCTTTCCACGATACCAGCACGGACGCCGTTTACTGACAGCCTGTCCCCCGCCAGGACACGGATCTCGCCGTGGGCGGACGTCGTTTTCCGCGCCGCCCGTCCCGGCGTCGTATGGTGATCCGTGTGACCTCTCCCCTCGAGCACTTCCACCCCTTCATCCCGGCCGGAGGGGTCGGCTCCCGGCTCTGGCCGCTGTCCCGGGCCGACGCCCCGAAGTTCCTGCTCGACCTCACCGGATCCGGCTCGTCGCTGCTGCGGGCCACCTACGACCGGCTGGCCGGGCTCAGCGGCGGCCGCGTGATGGTCGTCACCGGACGCACCCACGCCCCCGCGGTCTGCCGGCAGCTGCCGGAGCTGTCCCCGGGGGACCTCGTGCTCGAGCCGTCCCCCAAGGACTCGGCGGCGGCCATCGGCCTCGCCTGCATGCTGATCGCCCGGCAGGACCCGGACGCGATCGTCGGCTCCTTCGCGGCCGACCACGTGATCGAGCCCGCCGAGGCGTTCCAGGACGTGGTCCGGGAGGCGGTGGCGGCGGCGGCCTCGGGCCGGATCGTGACCATCGGCATCCCGCCGAGCTCCCCGGCCACCGGCTTCGGCTACATCCGCGCCGGCACGCAGCTGGGCCTCGAGGGCGCCCCGCACGCCCTGCAGGTCGAGCAGTTCGTGGAGAAGCCGGACGAGGCCACCGCGCGCGCCTACGTGCACAGCGGCAACTACACGTGGAACGCCGGCATGTTCGTGGCCCCCGCCTCGCTGATGCTGCGCCACCTCGCCGCCAGCGAGCCCGCGCTGCACGCCGGGCTGGCCGAGATCGCCGACGCGTGGGGCACGCCCGCGCAGGACGAGGTGGTCGACCGGGTCTGGCCGGGTCTGCCGAAGACCGCCATCGACTACGCCGTGGCCGAGCCCGCGGCCGCGGCCGGGGACGTCGCGATGGTGCCCGCGACCTTCACCTGGGACGACGTGGGCGACTTCGCCGCGATCAGCAGGCTCAACCACGTCGACCCGCAGGGGGACCCGCACGTGACCGTGCTAGGCGACAACAGCCGGGTGCTCGCCGACAGCTCCACGGGCATCGTCGTCTCCGACACGGGCCGGATGATCGCGCTGATCGGCGTGGAGGACATCGTCGTCGTCGACACCCCCGACGCGCTGCTGGTGACCACGCAGGAGCACGCCCAGCGGGTCAAGGACGCGGTGGCCTCGCTCAAGCAGAGCGGCAACACGGACGTGCTGTGAGCGTCCCGGGCCGCGCGCGGCCCGGAGTACCCTGGACAGATGCCTGACGCGCCATCTCCCGCCGCGGCCCTGGAGGCCGGCCTCCCGCCGGCCATCGGCCCCCTCCTCAAGCGGTTCCTGCCGGACCTGATCGCCTTCCGGCGCGACCTGCACCGGCACCCGGAGCTGTCCTACCAGGAGTTCCGCACCACCGACCGGATCGTCGCCGCCCTGGAGAACATGGGCCTGAGCCCCGTGCGGCTCACCGACACCGGCTGCTACGTGGACATCGGCCACGGGCCGCTGGCCGTGGGCCTGCGCGCGGACATCGACGCGCTGCCCATCCAGGAGGCCACGGGCCTGGACTACTCCTCCGTCAACGACGGCGTGGCCCACTCCTGCGGCCACGACATCCACGCGACCGTGATGGTGGGCGTGGCCAAGGTGCTCGCGGACCTGCACCGCACCGCGCACATCGCCGGCACCGTACGGATCGTCTTCCAGCCCGCCGAGGAGCAGCTGCCCGGCGGCGCGCTCACGGTGATCCGCCAGGGCGCGCTGGAGGGCGTGCCGCGCATGTTCGCGCTGCACTGCGAGCCCAAGGTCGACGTGGGGCAGGTCGGGACCCGGATCGGGGCGATCACCTCCGCCTCGGACACCGTGCGGATCGAGTTCACCGGCCGCGGCGGGCACACCTCCCGCCCGCACCTGACGCAGGACCTCGTCTACGCGATGGCCCAGATCGCCGTCAACGTCCCCGCCGTGCTCTCCCGGCGGATCGACGTCCGCTCCGGGGTCGCGGTGGTCTGGGGGCAGATGCACGCCGGTGTGGCGCCCAACGCCATCCCCGCCACCGGGTTCATGTCCGGGACCATGCGCTGCCTCGACGCCGACGCCTGGCACCGGGCCGGCAGGCTGCTCGACGAGGTCGTGCACCAGGTCGCGGCGCCCTACGGGGTCGACGTGGAGCTGGAGCACATCCGCGGCGTGCCTCCCGTGGTCAACGGGGAGACCGAGACCACCATCATCGAGAACGCCGCCCGCGCGGAGCTCGGCGAGGACGCCGTGGTCCTGGTGCACCAGTCGAT
The DNA here is from genome assembly GCF_029524215.1 of Kocuria oceani. Classification (NCBI taxonomy): domain Bacteria; kingdom Bacillati; phylum Actinomycetota; class Actinomycetes; order Micrococcales; family Micrococcaceae; genus Kocuria; species Kocuria oceani. The sequence continues at coordinate 98,369 of NZ_JARAMH010000009.1, forward strand.
GGGCGGGGAGGACTTCGCGTGGTTCCTCCAGGAGGTCCCCGGGGCGATGATGCGCCTGGGCACCCGGACCCGGGGCGGGCACACCTACGACCTGCACCAGTCGGACTACGTGGCCGACGAGGCGGCCATCGGCTGCGGCGTCCAGGTCATGGCCAACACCGCCCTGCGGGCCATCCGGCTGCGCTCCCGGGAGACGCGCCCCGACGTCACGACGAATTAACGCCAGCCTCCGTCCACCGCGCCTACCCGTGGGTAGAATGACACCACGTCACGCCACACCGCGTGGACGGGACCCGCTGCCCGCGGCCGGGTCACGCCTGTCTCCTGGAGGAACCATGACCTTCTCGCCCCGGACGTCCCGAGGACCCCGCCCGCTCTCCGCCGCCGCGCTGCTCGGCGTCTCCGCCCTGGTCCTCGCCGGCTGCGGGGCCGCGCCCGAGGAGGGCGGTGAGGCGCAGGAGCAGGCCAGCGACTTCACCGGCTGCATCGTCTCGGACTCCGGGGGCTTCCAGGACCGCTCGTTCAACCAGAACTCCTACGAGGGCCTGCAGGCCGCGCAGGAGTCCATGGGCATCGAGATCCAGCAGGCGGAGTCCCAGGCCGAGACGGACTTCGTGCCCAACCTCAACTCCATGGTCCAGCAGGGCTGCGACCTGACCGTCGCCGTGGGCTTCCTCCTCGCCGACGCGACCCGTGAGGCCGCCGAGGCCAACCCGGAGTCGAACTTCGCGATCGTGGACGACGCCTCGATCGAGCTCGACAACGTCAAGCCGCTGGTCTACAACACCGCCGAGGCCGCGTTCCTCGCCGGCTACGTCGCGGCCGGCACCACCCAGACCGGCAAGGTCGCGGCCTACGGCGGCATGGACATCCCCACCGTGACGGTGTTCATGGACGGCTTCGCCGACGGCGTCGCCCACTACAACGAGACCAAGGGCGAGAACGTCGAGCTGCTGGGCTGGAACAAGGACGCCCAGGACGGCACCTTCGTCAACAGCTTCACCGACACCTCCGCGGCGAAGACCACCACGCAGAACTTCATCAACGAGGGCGCGGACATCATCATGCCCGTGGCGGGCCAGGCGGCGCTGGGCACCCTCGACGCCGTGGTCGCCGCCAACGACGGCGGCGACGAGGTCCGCTTCGTGTGGGTCGACGCCGACGGCTACGAGACGCTGGACCAGGGCCAGCAGTACCAGCTCACCTCCGTGCTCAAGCAGATGAGCACCTCCGTGCAGGACGTCGTCGAGAACTCGGCGGAGGGCGAGTTCAGCAACGAGCCCTACATCGGCACCCTCGAGAACGGCGGAGTGGGCATCGCGCCCTACCACGACCAGGAGGAGGCCGTGGGCGAGGAGCTCGCCGCCGAGGTCGAGCAGCTCCAGCAGGACATCATCGACGGCACCGTCACCGTCGAGTCCGAGAACTCGCCGCAGGCCTGATCCCGGACGTCGGCGACCACCGCACCCACCGCCGCCAGCACGGCTCCCCGGCCGCAGCTGGCGGCGGTGGCGTGCCCGCCCGGGGCCGCGCACGGCCCAGGAGGAGGACCACCATGAAGCTCGAGCTGCAGTCCATCACCAAGCGGTTCGGTGCCTTCGCGGCCAACGAGGACATCGACCTCGTCGTCGAGCCCGGGCAGATCCACTGCCTGCTCGGGGAGAACGGGGCCGGCAAGTCGACCCTGATGAACGTCCTGTACGGGCTCTACCGGCCCACCGCGGGGCGGATCCTCGTGGACGGCACCGAGGTGTCCTTCAAGGGCCCCGGCGACGCCATGGCCGCCGGCATCGGCATGGTGCACCAGCACTTCATGCTCGTGCCCGTGTTCACGGTCGCCGAGAACGTCGCCCTGGGGGCGGAGAGCACGAAGGGCGCGGCCCTGGACCTGGAGACCACCCGCCGCCGGATCCGGGAGATCTCCGACCGCTACGGCTTCCACGTGGACCCGGACGCCGTCGTGGAGGACCTGCCCGTGGGCGTCCAGCAGCGCGTCGAGATCATCAAGGCCCTCGTGCGGGAGGCCCAGGTGCTGATCCTCGACGAGCCCACCGCCGTGCTCACCCCGCGCGAGACCGACGAGCTGCTCGAGATCATGCGCCAGCTGCGCGGCTCGGGGCGCTCGATCCTGTTCATCTCGCACAAGCTGCGCGAGGTCAAGGAGATCTCCGACGTGATCACCGTGGTCCGCCGCGGCCGCGTGGTAGGGCAGACCTCCCCGGAGGCCTCGACCTCCGAGCTCGCCGCGCTGATGGTGGGCCGCGACGTCTCCCTCACGGTGGCCAAGGGGCAGGCCGAACCGGGGGAGCGCGCCCTCGAGGTCAGCGGTCTCACCGTGGTCGGCGACAACGGCGTGAAGCTGCTCGACGACGTCAGCTTCGACGTGGCCCGCGGGGAGATCCTCGCGGTGGCCGGTGTGCAGGGCAACGGCCAGACCGAGCTCGCCGAGGCGATCCTGGGCCTGCGGGAGCGGGCCACCGGCTCGATCCGGCTGGGCGGCGCGGAGCTGCTGGGCCGGTCGGTGCGCCAGGTGCTGGAGTCCGGCGTGGGGTTCGTCCCCGAGGACCGCTCCACGGACGGGCTCGTGGGGCCCTTCACCGTGGCCGAGAACCTGGTCCTGGACCTCTACGGCGACGACCGCTTCTCCCACGGGCCCTCCCTGCGCCTGGGCGAGATCCAGACCAACGCCCGCCGCGCCGTCGAGGAGTTCGACGTGCGCACCCCGTCGGTGGACGCCCCGGTGCAGACGCTCTCCGGCGGCAACCAGCAGAAGGTCGTGATCGCCCGGGAGCTGTCCCGGCCCCTCGAGCTCTTCCTCGCCTCCCAGCCCACCCGCGGGGTGGACGTCGGGTCGATCGAGTTCATCCACGAGCAGATCGTCGCCGAGCGGGACAAGGGCGTGCCCGTGCTCATCGTCTCCACCGAGCTCGACGAGGTCTACGCGCTCGCGGACCGCATCGCCGTGTTCTTCCACGGCCGCATCATGGGCATCGTCGGCCCCGACACCCCGCGGGACGTCCTGGGCCAGATGATGGCCGGGGCCACCGCCGAGGAGGCCCGCGCCTCCGCCGCCCCGCACACCGCCCCGCACACGAAGGAGCAGGCATGAGCGCCACCGGAGCGGCCCCCGCGGTCGCCGAGCAGCAGAGCGTGCCGCCGCCCACGGCCACCACCCCCGACGCCCCGCGGCGCACCTGGCTGGGCTCGGCGCTGCAGTCGGTGCTCGCGATCGTCGCGGCCCTGGTGCTGGGCGGGCTGCTGATCGCCGTGACCGACGAGCGCGTCGCCGACGCCGCGGGCTACTTCTTCGCCCGCCCCGGGGACACCCTCGCCGCGATGTGGGCCGCGGCGTCCTCCGCCTACGAGGCCATGTTCTACGGCGCCGTCTACAACCCCAGCGGCACGACCTTCGCCCAGCGGATCTACCCGCTCACCGAGACCCTCACCGTGGCCACCCCGCTGATCCTCGCCGGTCTCGGCGTGGCCGTGGCCTTCCGGGCGGGGCTGTTCAACATCGGCGCCCAGGGCCAGCTGCTGATCGGTGCGGCCCTCGCCGCGTGGGTGGGCTTCGCCTGGCAGCTGCCGGTGGGCGTGCACCTGCTCGCCGTGGTCCTCGCCGGCGCCCTGGGCGGGGCCCTGTGGGGCGGGATCGTCGGGCTGCTCAAGGCCCGCACCGGCGCCCACGAGGTGATCCTCACGATCATGCTCAACTACATCGCGCTGAACCTGGTCGCCTACCTGCTGACCCGGCCCGCGTTCCTGCGCCCCGGCTCCTCGAACCCGATCAGCCCGCAGGTCGCCGAGACCGCGATGTTCCCGCGGCTGCTGGGGGAGCAGTTCCGCCTGCACTGGGGCTTCGTGCTCGCGGTCCTCGCCACGGTGTTCGTGGCGTGGCTGCTCCACCGCTCCACGGTGGGCTTCGAGCTGCGCGCCGTGGGCGCCAACCCGCGCGCGGCCCGCACCGCCGGCATCTCCGTCACGCGCGGCTACGTCGTCGTCATGCTGCTCGCGGGCGCACTGGCCGGCCTCGCGGGCGTCGCGCAGATCGCCGGCACCGAGCGGGCGCTGACCTCCGGGATCGCCGCGTCCTTCGGCTTCGACGCGATCACGGTGGCCCTGCTGGGCCGGTCCAGGCCGTGGGGGACCTTCTTCGCAGGCCTTCTCTACGGCGCCTTCCGCGCCGGGGGCGTCACGATGCAGTCGATGACCGGCACGAACATCGACATCGTGCTGGTCGTCCAGTCGCTGATCGTGCTGTTCATCGCCCTGCCGCCGCTGCTGAGGACCGGCCAGGACCGGGTCCGCCGCCGGCGCGGACGGGGCACCACCACCATCGCCACCGAGGGGGCCCGGGCATGAGCTCGCAGGAACCGACACCGCAGCCCGAGAGCGCCCCGTGGGCCGGCGGCAGCACCGCCACCACCGCCGCTGACACCGCCACCGCGCCGGCCGAGGCCGAGCTGTCCACGGCGGCGGCCAACGAGGTCGTGGGCGTGACCAGCTGGCGCACTCCCGTGGTCCTGGCCCTGCTGAGCGCCGTGGCCCTCGTCCTGTTCGCGCTCAACGCCCCGGACACCCGGGTCGCCTTCCGCGTCTCCGAGGACGGCGACCTCTTCCGCGTGCCGGACCTCGCGGTCAACGGCGTGGTGTGGGGCTGGCTCACCGTGGTCGTGCTCCTCGCCCTGACGGCCCTGGCCTTCGTGCGCGCCCGGGCCCGGGCGCAGCTGCCGCGCTGGGCGGTGCTGGTGTTCGGCTTCTTCTTCGTCAGCGGCTTCCTCGTGTGGGTCGTGGGCAGCTCGCGCACCCCGGACGTGTCCCTCTCGGGCCTGCTGGCCGGGTCCGTGGCCCTGGCCATCCCGCTGATCTTCGGCTCCCTGGGCGGACTGCTGTGCGAGCGCTCCGGGGTCGTGAACATCGCGATCGAGGGCCAGCTGCTGTTCGGCGCCTTCTCCGCGGCCGTGGCCGGGTCCCTGTCCGGCAGCGCCTGGGTGGGTCTGCTGGCCGCCGTGGTCGGCGCGGCCCTGGTCTCCCTGGTCCTCGCCGTCTTCTCGATCACCTACAAGGTCAACCAGGTGATCGTGGGCGTGGTGCTCAACGTGCTGGTCTCCGGGCTGACCGGCTTCCTCTTCGCCACGGTCCTGGAGACCAACGCGAGCGTGTTCAACTCCCCGCCGCGGCTGCCGCGCTTCGCCGTGCCCGTGCTCTCCGAGATCCCCGTGGTCGGCCCCATCCTCTTCGACCAGTCCGTGATCGGGTACCTGATGTACGTGGCGGTGGCCGTGGTGTGGTTCGCCCTCTACCGCACCCGCTGGGGACTGCGCACCCGCGCGGTGGGCGAGCACCCCAAGGCCGCGGACACCCTGGGCGTGAAGGTCAACGCGCTGCGCTTCCGCAACGTGCTGCTCGGCGGTATGGTCGCCGGTGTCGGCGGGGCGTTCTACACCCTGGTCTCCGTCTCCGCGTTCACCCGGGACATGACCTCCGGTGCGGGGTACATCGCCCTGGCCGCGCTGATCTTCGGCCGGTGGAACCCCATCGGGGCGCTGCTCGCGTCGCTGCTGTTCGGCTTCGCGTCCAACCTCCAGTCGATCCTGTCCTTCCTGGGCACCCCGGTGCCCAGCCAGTTCCTGGCGATGCTCCCGTACGTCGTGACGATCCTGGCGGTGGCCGGGCTCGTCGGCGCCTCCCGCGCCCCGGCGGCCTCGGGCCAGCCCTACACCAAGGAGTGAGCCCATCGTGACCGAGCACCAGCCCCCGGCGGGGACCGCAGCCGAGCACGGCGCCCCGGAGGACGCCGTGGACTGGGCGCGTCTGCTCGCGGCCGCCGTCGCCGCCCGCGAGCACGCCTACGTCCCGTACTCGCGCTTCCCCGTGGGCGCGGCCGCCCTGACCGAGGACGGGCGGGTGGTCTCCGGGTGCAACGTGGAGAACGCCTCCTACGGTCTGACGCTGTGCGCGGAGTGCTCCCTGGTCTCGGCCCTGCACATGTCCGGCGGCGGCCGGCTCGCCGCCTTCGTCTGCGTGGACGCCGGCGGCGACGTCCTGATGCCCTGCGGGCGCTGCCGTCAGCTGCTGTACGAGCACCGCGCGCCCGGTCTGCGGCTGCTCACCGTCTCCGGGGTGCGGACCATGGCCGAGGTCCTGCCCGACGCCTTCGGCCCCGAGCACCTCTGACGGGTCGCGGGCGCCTCCGACGAGTCCTCCGGCGGCCCTCCGCCGCCGCACCGCACCTCCTCCCGAAAGGACCCCTCATGACCGAGCAGTTCGACGCCATCGATGTCATCCGCACCAAGCGCGACGGCGAGGCGCTCTCGCCCGCACAGATCGCGTGGGTGGTGGACGCCTACACCCGCGGGGCCGTGGCGGAGGAGCAGATGAGCGCGCTGGCCATGGCGATCTTCCTGCGCGGCATGGACCGGGACGAGATCGCGGGCTGGACCCGGGCGATGATCGCCTCGGGGGAGCGGATGGACTTCTCGCAGCTCGTGCGCTCCGGGGCCCGCTCGGCGACCAGCGACAAGCACTCGACCGGCGGGGTGGGGGACAAGATCACGCTGCCGCTGGCCCCGCTCGTGGCGGTCTACGGGGTGGCCGTCCCGCAGCTGTCGGGCCGCGGGCTCGGCCACACCGGCGGCACCCTGGACAAGCTCGAGTCGATCCCCGGGTGGCGCGCCGCGCTGACCAACGCGGAGATGATGGACCAGCTGCGCGACGTCGGCGCCGTGATCTGCGCCGCCGGCTCCGGCCTGGCCCCGGCCGACAAGAAGCTCTACGCGCTGCGTGACGTCACCGGCACGGTGGAGTCCATCCCGCTGATCGCGTCCTCCATCATGTCCAAGAAGATCGCCGAGGGCACCCAGTCCCTGGTGCTCGACGTCAAGGTCGGCTCCGGCGCGTTCATGAAGGACCTCGCGTCCGCCCGCGAGCTGGCCCGCACCATGGTGGACCTCGGCACGGACGCCGGCGTCACGACCACCGCGCTGCTCACCGACATGTCCACGCCACTGGGCCTGGCGGTCGGCAACGCCGTGGAGGTCCAGGAGTCCGTGGACGTGCTCGCCGGGGGAGGCCCGGCCGACGTCGTGGAGCTCACCGTGGCGCTCGCCGCGGAGATGCTCGCCGCCTCCGGGATCCCCGACGCCGACCCCGCGGAGGCCCTGCGGGACGGCCGGGCGATGGACGTGTGGCGGGCGATGATCTCCGCCCAGGGCGGGGACCCCGACGCCCCGCTGCCGCAGGCCCGGGAGTCCGAGACCGTCACGGCCGAGGCCGACGGGGTGCTCACGGAGCTCGACGCCTACAAGGTCGGGCTGGCCTCATGGCGCCTCGGCGCGGGCCGGGCCCGCCGGGAGGACCCGGTCCAGGCCGGGGCCGGAGTCCTGCTGCACGCCAAGCCGGGCGACCCCGTCCGGGCGGGCCAGCCGCTGCTGACGCTGCGCACCGACACCCCCGAGCGCTTCGCCCGGGCCCGGGAGGCCCTCGAGGGCGCCGCCGTGGTCCTGCCCTCGGCCCCGGAGGACCGTGCGGCCCGCGGGGTGGTCCTCGAGACCGTGCGCTGAGACCGCCGGGAGGGGGCCCGCGGGCGCGCCTATACTGCGGAGAGAACCAGCGCGAAACGAGAACCGAGGGCGTGCGCACACGCTCAGAAGGGTGGGTCCAGTTGGGTCTGCGAGGCATTTTCCGGAAGAACAGCGGTGACGGCAGGTCGCAGGAGACGGCCCCGGAGGGCCGCCCGGCCGCTCCGCCCGCCGGGCAGACCGGTCCCGGCGACGCCGAGGGGCGAGCGGGCGCACCCGTGAGCCCGGGCCGGGAGCACGAGGCGCCCGGGGCCGGGGAGGCCCGTCCGGTGCCGCCGGAGGGGCCGCTGGCCGTTCTCGTGGAGCGGCTGACCTCCCGCGGTGCCGACCGCGCCGTGCTCACCCTGGTCCAGCGCGGCAACACCATGACGCACCAGACGGAGCAGTCCGTGGGGCACGTGGCCCCGTCCGTGGAGTCGGGCACCGTGGACCAGGACTCGCCGCTCTTCGACCCGGTCGCCGATCTCTACAGCGAGGCCATGTCCTCCCCCCGGGGCGCGTGGCAGAGCGCCCGCATCGAGGTGGGCCCGGAGCAGGACGGGGTCCGTCCCGTCGTGACGACCTACGGGTTCGCCGACGGCGCCGAGGACGTGCAGACCTGGCGGTCGGGCCGTCCGACCCCGGCGCCCCCGGCGAGCGCCGTGGGGACGGACGGCGACGAGCGTCCCGGTGACCGGGCCGCCGCGGACGCCCCGGCGCCCGAGCAGCGCCCCGACGAGCAGCGCCCCGACGAGCGGTGGACCGAGGAGCCCGGGGACCGCTCCGGGACCGGCACCGCGGAGGCCGCGGCGCGGGACGCCGAGGCCTTGGACAGCGATGCGACGGCGGACGCCCCGTCCGCTCCCGGGACCGGCGGCACGCCGGTCATCACCGAGGTCGACGGGCCCACCGGCTCCTCCGCCGGGCGGACCGCGCCGGGGACCGCGCCCGGGAGCGACGACGCCCAGCGCGTCCCCGACCACGTCGACCACGAGGAGTGGCACGAGGACGTCGAGCCGCCGGCCCCCACGGGCGCCGGCGCCGCCGCTGCCGCCGCGGTCGCGGCCGGCACCGCGGCCGGCGAGGACCAGGACTCCTCCGCGCCGGAGACCGCCGTCTCCACCGACGTCTCCCCGTCCTACCGCGCCCCGTCCGGGGCCACGGACCGCCCCTCGCAGGACGCCCTCGCCGAGGGCAACCTCGTGCTCAAGGAGGCCGACGTGCTGCGCCGGCTCGCGGCCGCCCAGCGGCGCCTGTTCGGCCCGGACGGCACCGCCATGGACGTCTCCACCGTCCTGGTGCGCATCCGTGCCCTGGGCACCTACTACGACGCCCTCACGCACGTGCGCAAGAACGGCTTCTGGGACCAGCGCCGCACCTTCGACCTGGTCCCCGAGGACCTGCTGCACGTGCAGGAGTTCAAGGACGAGTCCTACGTGGAGGGCACCGGCGCTCCGCTGGCCATGATGTTCCGCTTCCGCCCGGGCATCCCCCCGGAGGTGTCCTTCGACTACGCGGACGAGGAGGCCTTCGTGCGCTACGAGGAGCGGTTGCCCGCGCAGAACTACCTCGAGGAGCTGCGCATGTACCCGCGGACCGGGGCGAACATCCCGCAGCACATGAACGAGGCCCTGCAGGACTGGAACTACTGAGCCCGTGATGCTGACGTCCGCCGAACGCGGTCCGGCCCGTGTGCCGGACCGCCTGCTCCGCGACCTGCCCAAGGTCTGCCTGCACGACCACCTGGACGGCGCGCTGCGCCCGGCCACGGTGGTCGAGCTGGCAGCCGCCGCCGGGCACCGCCTGCCGGCCGAGGAGCCCGAGGCCCTCGGCCGGTGGATCCGCGCCAGCGCCGACTCCGGCTCGCTGGTGCGCTACCTGCAGACGTTCGAGCACACCGTGGCCGTGATGCAGTCCCCCGAGGCGCTCGTGCGCTGCGCCCGGGAGTACGTCGAGGACCTCGTCGCCGAGGGCGTCGTGCACGCGGAGGTCCGGTGGGCGCCGGAGCAGCACACCGCGGGCGGGCTCTCGATGGCCGAGGCCGTCGAGGCCGTCCGGCTCGGGCTCTCCGAAGGGGTGCTCGCCGCGGAGGACGCCGGGCACATCGTCTCCGTCACCCAGATCCTGTGCGCCATGCGCCACGCCGAGCGGTCCCTCGAGGTCGCCCGCCTGGTGGTCGACAACCGGGACCGCGGCGTCGTGGCCTTCGACCTCGCCGGTCCCGAGGACGGCTTCCCGCCGGTGCGCCACCGGGCGGCCCTCGAGCTGCTCGCCGACGAGCTCATGCCGGTCACCCTGCACGCCGGCGAGGCGGCGGGCATCGGGTCCATCCGGGACGCCCTGGCCACAGGCCGCGCCCTGCGGCTGGGCCACGGGGTGCGCATCGCGGAGGACATCGAGATCGAGGAGGAGGACGGCGTCGCCGTCGTCACGCTCGGCCGCACGGCCGAGTGGGTCCGGGACCGGGGCATCGCGCTCGAGGTCTGCCCCACGTCCAATCTCCAGACCGGCGCGGTGGCCGCCTTCGGCGCCGCCCCCGAGCGGCACCCGGTGGACATGCTGTACCGCACGGGCTTCACGGTGACCATCTCCCCGGACAACCGGCTGATGAGCGGTACGTCGGTGACCGGCGAGCTCGCCTATCTCGTGACCCACTTCGGCTACGGGCTCGAGGACCTGGAGCAGCTGCAGCGCAACGCGGCGGCCGCCGCGTTCCTGCCCCTGGAGGACCGCAGCGCGCTGGAGGGCATCATCACGGAGGGCTTCGAAGGGATGCACGGATGAGCCAGGGACACGGGACGGACGACGTCCCCGCCGGACTGGGCGTGCCCGAGCGCACCGCGCAGCGCTTCGCGGAGCTCGTGGCGGTCATGGACCGGCTGCGCTCGCCGGGCGGGTGCGCCTGGGACGGCCAGCAGACCCACGAGTCCCTCGTGCGCTATCTCGTGGAGGAGGCCTACGAGGTGGTCGAGGCCGTCGAGGCCGAGGGCGGCCCGGCGGCCCACGCCGCCCTGCTGGTCGAGGAGCTCGGCGACGTCCTGCTGCAGGTGGTCTTCCACGCGCGCGTCGCCCAGGAGCGCCCGCGCGCCGAGGGCGGGTTCGACGTCTCCGACGTGCTGGAGGCGATCACCGCCAAGCTGGTGCGCCGCCACCCGCACGTCTTCGACCCCGGGGCGTCCGGGGACGTGGCGGGGGAGCAGACCCTCGACCAGCTGCACTCCCGCTGGGAGGACCTCAAGAAGGCCGAGAAGCCGGAGCGGACCGGGCCCTTCGACGGCATCCCCCCGCACCTGCCCGCCCTGGCCCTCGCGGAGAAGACCCTCGCCCGGGCCCGCAAGCACGATCTCGAGCCCCCGGCCCCCCACGGGCAGGAGGCCTCCGGCCCGCACACCGAGGAGGAACTGGGGGAGGCCCTGTTCGCGCTGGTGCGCACCGCTTCCTCCCGCGGACTGGACGCCGAGCGGGCCCTGCGCGGGGCCGCCCGCTCCTACGCCGCCGTCCGGGACGGCGGCTGAGCCCGTCCCGGGCCGCCGCCGGCAAGGACCGGGCCGCCACGAGTCGCTAGGCTGGATCCGGCAGGGGCGCCAGGTCGTGACGGGGCGTGCCCCGACGGGTGCCCGGCACCGGTCTCCCGCCCGCCCCGCACGTTCCACGCCAGCACCACCGTCAGCACGAACGCCAGCACCAACGTCAGGAGCACCACATGGCCATGATCACCGCAGTGCACGCCCGTCAGATCCTCGACTCCCGCGGCAACCCGACCGTGGAGGTCGAGGTCCTCCTGGAGGACGGCAGCTACGGCCGGGCGGCCGTCCCCTCGGGCGCCTCGACCGGAGCCTTCGAGGCCGTCGAGCGCCGCGACGGCGACAAGAAGGTGTACCTCGGCAAGGGCGTCCTCGACGCCGTGAAGGCCGTGGACGAGGAGATCGCCGAGGCCGTGATCGGTCTCGACGCCACCGACCAGCGCCTGATCGACCGGACCATGCTCGACCTCGACGGCACGGACAACAAGGGCAGCCTCGGCGCCAACGCGATCCTGGGCGTCTCCCTCGCCGTGGCCCGCGCGGCCGCCAACGCCTCCGACCTGGAGCTCTACAAGTACCTGGGCGGGCCCAACGCCCACGTGCTGCCGGTGCCGATGATGAACATCCTCAACGGCGGCTCCCACGCGGACTCCAACGTGGACATCCAGGAGTTCATGATCGCCCCGATCGGCGCGGCGACCTTCTCGGAGGCCCTGCGCACCGGTGTGGAGGTCTACCACTCCCTCAAGGCCGTGCTCAAGGAGCGCGGGCTGGCCACCGGCCTGGGCGACGAGGGCGGCTTCGCCCCGAACCTCGAGTCCAACCGTGCGGCCCTGGACCTCATCTCCGAGGCGATCGGGAAGGCCGGCTACACCCTCGGCACCGACGTGGCGCTCGCCCTCGACGTCGCCTCCTCCGAGTTCTTCGAGAACGGCTCCTACAGCTTCGAGGGCAAGCAGCTGAGCGCCGCGGAGATGACCACCTACTACGAGGAGCTCGTGCGGGACTACCCGATCGTCTCCATCGAGGACCCGCTGGACGAGGACGACTGGGAGGGCTGGCAGACCCTGACCGCCTCCGTGGGCGCCAAGGTGCAGATCGTCGGCGACGACCTCTTCGTCACCAACCCGGAGCGGCTCTCCCGCGGCATCGAGGAGGGCGCCGGCAACGCGCTGCTCGTGAAGGTCAACCAGATCGGCTCCCTCACGGAGACCTTCGACGCCATCTCACTGGCCCAGCGGCACATGTTCCACTGCATGATCTCCCACCGCTCGGGCGAGACCGAGGACACCACGATCGCCGACATCGCGGTGGCCACCAACGCCGGGCAGATCAAGACCGGTGCGCCGGCCCGCTCCGAGCGCGTGGCGAAGTACAACCAGCTGCTGCGCATCGAGGAGGAGCTCGGCGACGCCGCCCGCTACGCGGGCGCCTCGGCGTTCCCGCGCTACACCGCGAAGTGAGCCGACGCGGCGGCCGGCGGGTCCGGCCGCCGCGGGGGCGGGCCGTCCCCGGACGGCTCGCCCCCTGAGCGCTAGACTGGTCCCCGTCCCCGCCCGTTCCCCGTGAGGTCCCCATGCCCGCTCCCCGTCCTCGCACCACCCGCCTGCTCGGCGGCCGGGACGCCGCGCAGGGCACCGCGCCGGGGACCCGCCGACCGGGCGGCGGCTCCAGCGCCGTGGGCTCTCCCACCCCCGCCCGCACCTTCAGCGGCCGTTTCCTGCTCCTGACGCTCGTGGCCGTGCTCATCGTCTTCCTGGCGGCCCCGACCACCAAGATCTGGCTCGAGCAGCGCGCCGAGATCGCGGCTCTCGAGCAGTCCATCGCCGACATGGAGGCCGAGCAGGCGTCCCTGGAGGACCGGGTGGACCAGTGGTCCGACGAGACCTACGTCAAGCAGCAGGCCCGGGACCGGCTCCTCTACGTCATGCCGGGGGAGCGGTCCTACCTCGTGGTGGGCGCCGAGGAGATGGAGGGCGCCGTGGTCGACTCCTCGGCGGCCCAGGTGGAGGCCGAGAAGCCCGCCTGGGTGGATGCGCTCTGGGACTCCGTGGTCGCCTCCGCCTACGAGGACGCCGCCGCAGCACCGGAGACGCTCGGCACCGAGGACACCACCGGCAGCGCGGACACCACGGGCACCGACGAGACCACCGGCACCGACAGCACCGACAGCATCGACAGCACCGGCACCGGAACCACGGACGGCACCGGTGCCGCCGAGGACACCGGCGGGGCCGCGGACGCCGGGACCCCGGTCCCGGCGGACGGCGCCGCCGAGGGGACCCCCGCCCCGACGGGCGGGACCGACGAGCCGCAGGACGCGGCGACGGACAGCCGCGGCACGGCCGCGGAGTGAGGAACGGCGTGAACTTCCAGCACGGACACGAACCCGGCGAGGCGGCGGGCGGACCGCACGCCCCGCGGGGGCTCGGGGTGACGGCCGAGACGGTCGCGCCCACGGCCCTGGACCTGCAGGTCCTGTCCCGCCAGCTCGGGCGCCCGGTCCGCGACGTCGTCGAGATCCCGGCCCGATGCACCTGCGGGAACCCGCTCGTGGCGGCCACCGCGCCCCGGCTGGCCAACGGGACGCCGTTCCCCACCGTGTTCTACCTGGCCCACCCGGTGATCACGGCCGCGGTGTCCCGGCTCGAGGCCGGCGGGCTGATGTACGAGATGTCCGACCGGATCCTGCAGGACGAGGAGCTCGCCGCGGCCCACCGCGCCGCGCACGAGGACTACCTCGCCGAGCGCGCCCGGATCGGGGCCCAGGCGGGCACGGGGCCCGTCCCCGAGATCGAGGGCATCTCCGCCGGGGGCATGCCTGTGCGCGTCAAGTGCCTGCACGTGCTCGCCGGCCACGCCCTGGCGGCCGGCCGCGGCGTCAACGTGCTCGGCGACGAGACCCTGGAGGCCATCGCCGAGTGGTGGACCCCCGGAACCTGTCACTGCGACCCGGCCTGGCGCGACGCCTGAGTCCCCAACCGGTCCGCTCCGGCGGCCCGGCGTTCCCCCGCCCCCACCACCCCCACCACCCCGAGGACGACCCATGCGCGTAGGCGCCATCGACTGCGGCACCAACTCCATCCGCCTGCTCATCGCCGACACCCGGGAGGAGGACGGCCGCACGGTCCTCGACGACCTGGTGCGGGAGATGCGCGTGGTCCGGCTGGGCCAGGGCGTGGACGCCACCGGCTGGCTGGCGGAGGCGGCCCTGGAGCGCACCTTCGCGGCCGCCGACGAGTACGCCCGACTCCTGGCGGAGCACGGCGTGGAGCAGCTGCGGTTCGTCGCCACGAGCGCGACCCGCGACGCCGGCAACCGAGACGTCTTCCTCGCGGGGATCCGCGAGCGACTCGGTGTGAGCCCCGAGGTGATCACCGGGGACGAGGAGGCGGAGCTGTCCTTCCTCGGCGCGGCCGCGGCCGTTCCCGGCACCGACCCGCAGGACCGGGTGCTCGTGGTCGACCTGGGCGGCGGCTCCACCGAGTTCGTGCTCGGCAACTCGCGGGGCGTCCGTGCCGAGCGCAGCGTGGACATCGGCTGCGTCCGGCTCACCGAGCGGCACCTGGGCTCCAACCCGCCCACGCCGGAGCAGCAGGAGGCCGTGCTGCGCGACGTCGACCACGCCGTGGACGTGGTGCTGCAGAGCGTGCCCCTGGCCGAGACCACCCACCTCGTGGGGGTGGCCGGCACGATCACCACTGTCACCGCGCACGCGCTCGGACTGCCCGGCTACGACCCGGAGGCGATCGACGGGACCGAGCTGCAGGCCGACAGGATCGACCGGGCGTGCCGGGAACTCACGGCCATGACCCGCAAGGAACGGGCCGCGCTGCCCTACATGCACGAGGGCCGGGTCGACGTCATCGGCGGCGGAGCCCTCGTGTGGCGCCGGATCGTGGAGCGGGTCGGGGCCGCCACCGGCGGCCGGGTGTGCACGGCGATCGCCAGCGAGCACGATATTTTGGACGGGATCGCCCTGTCCCAGATCGGCTGACCGGCCCCGACCCGGAAGGACCCATGGCCTCCACCCCCGTGCGTCGCCGCGCTCCGCGCCCCCGCGTGCCCGTGCGGTGGACGGCAGCGGCGGCCGTGTGCGCCGTGGCCGGCACCGCCGTGGCGGGGCCGGCCCACGCCCGGCCGCCCGCCCCGGCCCCCAGCATCCCGATCGAGGACCCCGTCACCGCGGCGCCCGGTGAGAGCCCCGCCCCGGACACCTCGCGGATCGCCGAGGACGGCATCCGCTCCCTGCAGTACTGGCTGGACGAGTACGGGGTGCGCGAGGCCTGGAAGGAGTCGACGGGGGAGGGCGCCCGGATCGCGGTCATCGACACGGGGGTGGACGGTACCCACCAGGACCTGGAGGGCGCCGTCGTCGGCGGCACCGACGTCTCGGGCGGGGGCGCCGCCGACGGCCAGAAGGGCCTCGGCACGGAGCCCGAGCACGGGACCCTCGTGGCCTCCGTGGCCGCGGGCCGCGGCCACGTGGCCCCGGGCGGGCGCGACGACGCCGGACCCGGCCGGCCCGCCGGCGTGGTCGGCGTGGCTCCCGACGCCGAGGTGCTCGCCGTGTCCACGTGGCTGGGCGGCGAGACCTCCGAGGTCCGCAGCGTGGACGAGCAGCTCCCGGACGCCGTCCGGTGGGCCGTGGACCAGGGCGCGGACGTCATCAACATGTCCGTGGGCTCCAACACCACCTCCTGGCCCGAGAGCTGGGACGAGGCCTTCCTCTACGCCGAGGAGAAGGACGTCCTGATCGTCGCCTCCGCGGGCAACCGGGGATCCGGGCTCGTCCAGGTGGGCGCCCCGGCCACCATCCCCGGGGTGCTCACGGTGGGCGGCGTGGGCCGCACCGGTGAGGCGAGCTGGGAGTCCTCCTCCCAGGGCATCTCCATCGCCGTCGCCGGCCCCTCCGAGGACATGGTGGGCGCCATCCCCGGGGACCGCTACGCCTCCTGGGCGGGGACCTCCGCGTCCGCGCCCGTGGTCGCGGGCACCGCCGCCCTCATCAAGGCGAAGTGGCCCGAGATGAGCTCCGCCCAGGTCGCCAACCGGATCATCTCCACCGCCCGGGACACCGGGGCCCCGGGCAAGGACCCGCTCTACGGCTACGGGGTGCTCGACGTCGAGGCCGCGCTGACCGAGGACGTCCCCGAGGTCGAGGCGAACCCGCTGGGCAGCATGCGGCAGTGGGTGCAGGTGCACCGGCCGAGCTCCGGGGCGACCCCCGGGGCCACGCCCTCGGAGAGCTCCGCACCGGTCACCGAGGAGGTCGAGGCCGAGGTCGCCCCGCCCGAACCGGTCGCCCCGATCGACGAGACGGGCCTGCTGCCCGTGGTGGTGCTCACAGGATTCGGTCTGCTCGTCCTGGGCCTGACCGCCGGCGCCGCGGTGCACATCCGCCGCATCGTGCGCGAGGACGCGGACGGCGGAGCCTGAGCCGGTGTCCCGCCCGATCCCGGACACGGTGGCGGGGCTTCCGCCGGGGATCCGGGGCCGACAGCTTTCTGAGTAGACTCGGGGGCATGTCTTTCACTCAACTGGCCAAGGATCGTCCGCGCCTTCTGATCGTCGGCGGAGGCTACGTCGGCTTCACCGTGGCGCAGGAACTGCAGAAGCGGATCAAGGACTCCGGCGGGGTCGTGACCGTCGTCGACCCCAACCCGTACATGACCTACCTGCCCTTCCTCCCGGAGGTGGCCGCCGGCAACATCGAGGGGCGCCACGCCGTGGTCCCGCACCGTCAGCACCTGCGCGACTGCGAGCTCATCGGCGGGCGCGTGATCGGCGTCGACCACGCCAACCGCACCGCGACCATCCAGGGCGTCGACGAGGGCGAGACCTTCGAGCTCGCCTACGACGAGATCGTGATCTCCGGCGGGTCCGTCACCCGCGCCTTCCCGATCGAGGGCCTCGCCGAGAACGGCATCGGCCTGAAGTCCATCGAGGAGGCCGTCGGGCTGCGCGACTGGGTCCTCGAGCGCATCGAGTACGCCTCCCTGACCTCCGACGAGGACGAGCGCCGCCGCGCGCTGACCTTCGTCGTCGTCGGCGGCGGGTACGCCGGCACGGAGGGCCTCGCCGAGATCGAGGACATGGCCCGCAGCGCCGTGGAGCGCAACGACCGCCTGCAGCCCTCCGATCTGCGCTTCGTGCTGATCGAGGCCATGGGCCGGATCATGCCGGAGGTCTCCGAGGAGCGGGCCGAGAAGGTCGTGGCCCACCTGCGCAGCCGCGGCATCGAGGTGCTGCTCAACACCTCCCTCGACTCCGCCGTGGACAAGCACCTGAAGCTGATCAACATGCAGGACAAGTCCCCGGCCGGCGAGATCGACACGGACACCCTCGTCTGGACCGCCGGCGTGCAGGCCAACCCCCTGGTGAAGAACACCGACTTCCCGCTGGACCAGCGCGGGCGAGTGCGCGCCGGGGCCGACCTGCGGATCACCGGCGACGACGGGCCCCTCGAGGGTGCCTGGGCCGCCGGAGACGTCGCGGCCGTCCCGGACCTGACCGGCGGCGGCGTCGGCGGGTTCTGCGTGCCGAACGCCCAGCACGCCGTGCGCCAGGCCCGCGTCCTGGCCAAGAACGTCCTGGCCGCCCGCGCGGGCAAGCCGCTCGAGGACTACTACCACGAGAACCTCGGCGCAGTGGCCGGCCTCGGCCTCTACAAGGGCGTGGCCAGCATCAAGAACCTGCCCGGCATCAAGGGCAACGGGGTCGAGTTCTCCGGCTTCCCGGCGTGGATGATGCACCGCCTCTACCACGGCTACGCGATCCCCACCGTGGAGCGCAAGGCCCGGGTGTTCTCCGAGTACGTGCTGAACGCCGTGTTCGGCCGCGACACCGCGCCGATCCGGAACGCGCGCGAGCCCCGGCTGAACTTCCAGGAGGCCACCGGCACCGCCCCGGCCGCCAGCAAGGCCAGCCTCTGACACCACCGT
This sequence comes from Kocuria oceani, assembly GCF_029524215.1. Taxonomy (NCBI): domain Bacteria; kingdom Bacillati; phylum Actinomycetota; class Actinomycetes; order Micrococcales; family Micrococcaceae; genus Kocuria; species Kocuria oceani. Next base: position 116,393 of record NZ_JARAMH010000009.1, read on the forward strand.
CCGACCCGCTCGACCCCGCTCCGGCACCGGCCGGCGGCGGGGTCGAGCCGTTCCCGGGCCCGGCACGGGCGGGGATGGTCCGCTAAGCGCACACCTCCTTGTGGGCGGGCGCTGCGTTCCCTAGGCTGACGCGACCGCGGAACACCGTCTCGCGGCCACCGCACGCGAAGAAGGGTGCACCCATGGACCACCACGTCTCCGTCCTCGTCCAGGTCGACCGGCAGGGCGCCGCCGTGCGCCTGGTCGTCAGCGGATGCCTGACCGAGCACAACCACCAGGCCGTGCGTCCGCTCGTCCTCCGGGCGCGCACCCTGTTCCCGCCGGCGAACGTCTCGGTCGATCTGACCTGCGCCGACCACGTGGAGGCCTCCGCGGTGGACCTGCTGCGCTGGTCACTCGACGAGGACGCCATGCTCGAGCAGATCGGCCCGGTGGAGCTCGTGCTCCCGGATCCGCTGCCCGAGCACCGCCCCGCACTGCACCGCGGGCACCGCGGCCGGGACGCGGCGTCCGGACTCGCGGCCTGAACAGGCACCTCGCCCACCAGGACGAGCGCGAACCGGGCGGGGCGCGCCCCGGACAGCGCGCCGACCGGTTCAGGCGGCCAACCATCCGGGAGCCCGCAGGTCCATGGGAGCATCCTTCGTCGCATGCATTCCGTCGGCCGTCTGCTGGACCGCTCCTCAGCCTAGGCATCGCGCGGCGGTCGTCACCAGCGGCCTGCCCGCACAACGCCGGGCAGCCGGCCCGCGAGCCGCCGCAGCTCGGCGTCCTGCCCCGGGTCGTGCGCGGTGCCCGTCCCGGACCGGTCACCGGCGACTAGGCTCGGAGCAGAACGGAAGGTCCTCGGGCGCCGCGGTGTCCTGCCGATGCGCCCCGGTGCGCCCGACCCGCCCGGTAGTCCGGACGACGGTGGACGGTGGACGGAGCCGGGCGCGCGACGAGAGAGGACGACGATGCGGACGACGACGGTGGGGATCATGGCCGATCCCGGCCTGCCGGAGAAGGTGGCGCGGCGGGTCGCGGAGGACCTGCCCGGGGTGCTGTCGGAGCGCTCCGGTCCGGACGTCTCCTGGGAGATCGAGGTCAGCCGCGAGACGCTGCCGCTGACCGAGGAGGGCGCCATCCCCCTGCTGGACCGGGCGGAGGAGCTGCGGGAGCGCTACGGCTGGGACGTCGTGATCTACCTGACGGACCTGCCCCGCTCCCACGGTGGGGCCCCGATGGTGTGCGAGCTCAGCGCCGAGGCGGCCGCGGCGCTCGTCTCCCTGCCGACCCTGGGCCTCGACCACTTCTCGCAGAAGGCGCGCCGGCTGCTCGCCGCACTGGTCGACGCCCTGCAGGAGGGCACCGCGCAGTGTCCCTCCGCGACCGAGGTCGTGGAGGCGCTCGGGCACGGCCAGGTCCGCTGCGTGCTGCCGGACGGCGACGGGGACGTGTCCTACATCGTGCTGCCCGGACGGGCGAACCGGCTGCGGCTGCTGGCGGGCATGGTGCTGAGCAACCGCCCCGGACGGCTCCTCCCCGCGCTGGCCAGCTGCGTGGCCGCCGCCGCGGCCACCGGCGCCTTCGGCATCTTCTACGCCTCCATCTGGAACATGTCCGACGCCCTCCACCCGGCGCGGCTGGCCATGATCAGCGTGGTGGTCACCGGAGCGCTCAGCGGATGGCTCATCTTCCACAACAGCCTGTGGAACCGGAGCAGGGACACCGACGAGCCCTGGCGGGCCGGGTCCGACAACGCCTCCACCGTCATCACCGTGTGGCTGAGCGTGGCCATGATGTACGCGGTGCTGTGGTCGCTGCTCTTCGCCGTGTCCCTGGCGGTGATCGAGGCCGACTACCTCCAGAGCCAGCTCGGCCATCCCGTCGGCGTCCTGGACTACGTGCACCTGTCCTGGCTGGCCGCGTCCCTGGGCACCCTCGCCGGAGCCCTGGGCTCGAACTTCGACAGCGACGAGGCCATCCGCGAGGCCACCTACAGCCGGCGGGAGCACCAGCGGCGGCAGCTCGCGGACACCTACGACGACTGAGGCCGGAGCGCGTCCGGGACGCTGCGGGCGGCGCTGATCTCCCGGGCGTCGAGCTCCACGGTGATCTCCTGGCACCGCTCCAGGGTGAGGGGATGGGCCCCGTCCGGGACGGTGAGGTACTCCTGCTCGAGCTGGCGGGAGACCTTGCTGTGGAGCACGTGCAGCTCCGTCTCGGCGAGCTCGGTCAGATCCGCGGGGAACGCCGCCTCCGGCGGCAGGTAGGTGCTGGGCGCCGGGTCACCCGGCACCGCTGGGTCGCCGCTCATGCCGCCCACCGGATTCCCGCGGCGTGCTCGGGGCAGGTTTCCTCCAGGGACCGCCGGGCGGTGGATGCGAGGGATGGGTGGTGCACGGCGGCAGCCTCCTGCGTGTTCGACGACGACGCGGCCGGCTGCTCGACCACCGTCGAAGAATACTCGATCCGGACGGGTGGCGTCGCTCCGTCCGGCGTCGTGACCAGATAGGGTGGTGCGGCGCCCGAGAAGGCGACACCGGCCCCCATAGCCCAATCGGCAGAGGCAGCGGACTTAAAATCCGCTCAGTGTCAGTTCGAGTCTGACTGGGGGCACTGAAGAACCGCGGAAGAAGGCGGAAGTCGTCCGAATCTGTAACCGACGCAGGTGGCCGGTGCGCCGAGTCGTTCTCCATTTCCGGCACGGGTTCTGCCCCGGGAGCGGCGCGCCCCGGATCAGCCCCGCTGTTCGCGCTCTTCCGGCTCCGCCCGGCGCCGAGCCCTCCGGTCCAGCTTCATCCGGCGCACCACCTCCGCCTGCGCCTCGTCGGTGAAGGCGTGGGTCAGCTCGTCGCTGGCCCCGACCAGGGTGGTGATGTTGAAGAGGCTGGCGGTGCGTTCGGCCAGCCGGCCCAGGGCTTCGAGGGAGAAGTGGGTGAGGTTCGCACAGTCCAGCAGCGCCTCCTGCGGCGGGAGGTCCCGTCCGGTGAACGGTGCCAGCAGCGCGGTGACCTGCTCGGGCTCCAGCAGCTTGCCCGGCATGGTGAGCGTGACCGGCTTCAGGGAGTCCGCGTTCCGCTTCAGGTGGGTGAGGGCCTGTTCGCTCATCTCGCCGAACACGTCGATGAGCTGTTCGGCCGTCAGGACGTTGGACAGCGGGTCGCCCACGATCCTGCCGCGGGAGGACTCCAGCTTGGGGAATCCGGAGGGCCACTGGTCGTGGACGCTCGGGGTCTGGGTGCCGGTGGGCCACACGCGGAAGCGCGCGAGGTCACCCTGGTACGTGAAGACGAAAGGGCGCTCGTCCAGCACACCGGTGGCCGTGAGCGGGAGGGCGCCGAAGCGGTGCAGCGACCCGTCCTCGTCGCGGCGAAAACGCAGGCCAGGATGGCGGACTTCCAGGACGGAGACGACTTCCTCGTGGGCTGCGTGCTCGGTGTGGGGTTCGGGGTTCACGGGTCTCTCCTGGGATTCGGCCGGACCAAGGCGGGCCGCCTCATGGTTCATGTCTACGGGCTGACCCTGTGGTGTTGCTGAGCCAGCCCTGTCGGTTGTCCGGCATGCTCCTGACCGGCCACGCCGGGCCGACGAGAAGCCTCGCCCGTTCATCCAGGGCATCACCGAGCCGCCGTGAGACTGTCCGCCCTGCGGGTGCTGCCCGGCCGCGGCGTGAGGCGCACCGGTGCGTCCCGCAGCACGCTCCTCGTGCCGTCGACACGGTGACGACATCTCTGAGACATGCGCCCCGGACCCCGCGACGATGACCCTGCGTGAATTGCGTCGCCGGCGAGGAGGGCGACCGCCTGGTCACCTGCCCTACCGGGCGCCGGGTCTACCCCCGGCCTGCGCGGTCGGCGATCATGAGGCATGACCGATCGTGCCGATGAGGAGACACCGCAGTTCGTCACGTTCCAGTCGTGGCGGATCCGGGTCGCGATCGCCGTCGTGTTCTTCGCGCTGATCATGGTCGCGTCCGCGCTCGTACCGGACGGGCCGTATCTTCTGACGACCGGACCGGTGTTCTTCATCGGCTTCACGGCGTACTCGTTCGCTCTGCACAGATCGGTCGTCATTCGACTGGAGGACGACGCCGTGGACATCCGGCTCGGCTTGCACAAGGCGAGGATCCCCTACGAGGACATCACCGAGGCGGCCGTCGGGCCGCGCACCGAGTGGTGGCGCATCGGCCGGCGCCGCTTGGACGACCGGGCCACCGGCTACCTGACGGGCGGGCCCAGCGTGCGCATCAGCACCGGGTCGACGTCGGTGGTCGTCTCGGCCGCGAAGTCCTACCGGGTGGCCGGGGCGATCCAGCGGAAGTGCGATCACCTCGCCGAGGAACGGGGTGTGGCACGGAGCAGGCCGGCCGCTGAGGCAGCCGAGCCGGCACCACAACAAGGGAGGACAACGAGATGAGACCACTTCGATACTCGATCAACGTCACGCTCGACGGCTGCTGTCATCACGAGGCGGGGCTCCCCCCGGACGAGGAGTCGATGCGCTACTGGACCGCTGAGATGGAGCGAGCCGATGCCCTGCTGTTCGGCCGGGTGACCTACGAGATGATGGAGTCGGCGTGGCGGAAGCCGGCCACGGGCCCGTGGCCCGACTGGATGGACGAGTGGGAGACCCCCTTCGCCGAGGCCATCGACCGGGTGAAGAAGTACGTCGTGTCGAGCACGCTGAGCGGGGTCGACTGGAACGCCGAGCTGGTGCAGGGCGACCTGGGGCAAGCGGTTCAGCGGCTCAAGCAGGAGTCGGGCAACGGCCTGTGGGTGGGTGGCGTGACGCTCCCGACGGCGTTGGCGGATCTGGGACTGATCGACGAGTACGAGTTCCTGGTGCAGCCGGTCCTTGCCGGGCACGGGCCGACGTTGCTCGCCGGTCTGCGCGAGCGCGTCCAGCTCGAGCTCGTGGACCGCCATGAGTTCCGGTCGGGGGCGGTCGCCCTTCGATACCGGCCCACGCGAATTGCGGCTTGACGTGCTTCGTCCCGGCATGTCGGCCGCTGCCTCGCGACGGAACGACGACTCGGAGTCTCGCTGCCCCGCGCCGGCCGTGGCGCGGACGAGCGGGCATGTCGGCGGGGTATGGCCCGGAGGCACTGGCAGCGGCCAGGGCGGATGCTGCCTGACGCGGCGCTAGGTTGACTCCATGATGATCGAGGTGGGGCTCAGTGAGTGGGAGCAGCACTGCTGCGGAGACCCGTTCCGGATCGGGGCGACCGTCACCTGGAAGCTGGTGGCCCGAGCCCCGATCAAGGACGCCGGCACGGTGCGGCGCTACCGCGAGGAGCACCACGGCGAGACGCCCGAGCATGTGCCGCACCTGCCGGTGACCGGCACCGTGCGCACCATCCAGGGGCTGCACTACGCCTTCGACGAGGGACCGCACCCGGGTGAACTCACCGTGCGGCCCAGCAGCGAAGTGGCCGTGGGGCTCGACGCGGTCCCCGGCGCCGGCACCCAGCTGCCGGGGTGCTCGGCAGAGCACCGTCTGCTGGTCTACCGTGTTCGGCTGGAGGTCGCCGAGGACGCGGTGCTGCCGGGTTACGTCGGTGACGGCCAGGACGACTGGTTGGGTCAGGGCCAAGACCGGGGCCGACGGACCGGCCACCGAGCGTGTGCTCAGTCCTCGACGTCGATGCCCACGTGAGCGGCCAGCTGAGGGGCCAGCTGCTGGAGCTGGAGATGGTCGATCGTCGCCCCGCGCAGGTGGCTCAGGCCGGTGATCTCCGGTAGGTCGAGCCTGCGCAGGTCGACGTCGCGCAGGGTCGCCCCGGAGACGTCCAGGGTGCTGAGCTCGGAATCGGTGAACGCCAGCCGTTCGACCCGGGCGCCGGTCAGATCCAGCTCGCCGATGACGCAGTCGGTGAAGAGCACGTCGCGCACGGTGGCTCCGCGCAGGCTGAGGTAGCCGAGCTTGGCGCCGCGGACGTGGACGGCGTCCCAGGTGCCTTCGATGCACTGCAGCACCCCGAGCCGGGAGTGCTCGAGCACGGTGTTCCGGAATCGGGCGTAGGCGGCTGCGACGGTGGGGATGTCCAGCCGGGCGAGCAGCGAGTCGGAGATCCGGGCGCTGGTGAGTTCCAGCTCGTGGATGTTCAGCGCGGTGAAGGAGCAGTCGCTGAAGCCGATGTCGGAGAGGTCGGCCCCGGTGAGGTCGTCGCCGGTGAAGGCCAGCGCCTCGTAGCTGCCGTACGGGTGGATCGTGGTGCTCGCGCCGTCGGCGAGCTCGGGCAGGTGGAGGTCGTGCAGCCGTGGGGGAGCGGGGATGGTGCGTCGGGGCATGGGTTCCACGGTAGCCGGGGGGTTCAGCGAGATGTGCGGCCGGGTCGTCAGCCGGTGCGGCCGGCGGTGTGCAGGCCCGTGCGACGGCGGCGGTCTACTGCTCGGCGCGCAGTCGCTGGTCCAGGCGCTCCATGCGCCGGCGCTACTCGAGGTCGCTGGTCCGAAAGCGCCGCCAGGTGAGCACGGTGATGACGAAGGTGAGCAGCGAGTTGGCCGCTGTGAACCACGACATCATGCCGATCAGCGCGAGGACCACTGCGGCGACGAAGAGGACGCCGCAGGCGATCGCGATGGACCCGCTGATCGGAGCTCTTCCCTTAGTCATGGTGTCTCCTGTTCCAGGTCCTCAGCCGGTGCGCTCAGCGGTGTGCAGAGCGCGCAGGTAGGCCCAGGCCTTGGGAGCACGCACGGCTTCGATCCCGGTGACGATCAAGAGGACGGGACCAGCCGTCGGCACAGGCACCTCGTCGGTGCGCGGGGCGGACTGGTCCATGGCGCTGACGCTACCGGCGGGTCGAGGCGGCGTGACAGGTACACATGAGGGGAAGGACGGCGGAGTCGCCGGCGTGCCAGGATGCGAGCATCGGGGGCGCGGGGGGAGAGGGGAGCGTCGTGGGGACGAAAGTCTCATGGATCATCGTGGTGCTGGCCGCGGTGACGGTGGTCGGCGCCGTCGTCTTCACCACCCGAGGCAGCTGGGGCGGGTGGATGCTGTTCGGCATGGCTGTGGTGCTCGTGGTGGCTGCGGTGCTCGACATTCGTGAGAAGCGGCGGGGTGGTCGGTGAGCAGGAGATGCCCGCGGCATCGGGCCTCGCCATCGGCTCGGGTGCGCCGGGCCGAACGGCAGGGGCTCCTGGCACTGATCGCCTTGCCGTTCCTGCTCGCGTTCCTCATCCGGCATGCCGTGCGCACCGGCAACATGCTGCTGGCGATCGGGCTGGTCGTCGGCTCGGTCCTCGGAACGCGGTGGCACGACAGGCGGAAGGCTCGGAAAAAGGCGCGGCGGGGCTCCGAGCCTCTGGTCTAGGAGGAGGCGTGCGACTCGCGGTAGCGATACAGGCCGGCGCCCAGCAGGGCAAGCAGGGCGGCGGGCGCGGCGTACATCACCGCGTGCACGAAAAGCGGCTCCACCATCCGCGCCAGATCGCCCAGCGGAAGGTCCAGCACCATCCCCCACAGACCCATCATGTAGCCGTAGACCAGGTTCACGACCGCCACCATGGCTCCCGCCGCAGCCCACAGGGCGACCACCTGCGGCGTGGGCACGTACCGGTATCCGTCGGCCACCGCCCAGATGCCCGCCGGCACGAAGGCGAGCATCGCGGCCACGAGTCCGGGCATGTACGGGGAGTCGGTGACGAACCAGTTGTTGCGCAGCAGCACTTCGAAGCTCCCCTGCAGCACGACGACGACCGGGACCACGCGCAGCAGCACCTGCAGCACCCAGTAGCGAGGTCGCGTGCGAGGCGGAACTGAGGTCGCGGATGAGGTGGTCCCGTCGTGGCTGCGTTCTGTCGTCATGTCGTCAGCCCCTCCGAGGCTCGGGTGCGCGGCGCCGGCCGACGGCCAGCCACAGGAGCGGGCCGAGGACTGGGGCCGCCATGATGACGAGCAGCCACAGCAATCGCTGGACCGCGGTGTAGTGACGGTCCCGTGAAAGGGAGACCACCGCGACGGCGACCAGCGCGATCAGCACTCCGCCGGCCAGCAGCGCAGTGAACTCCCAGTGCGTGGGGAGGATCGGATTCGCGCCGGTGGCCTCGCCGAGGACCAGAGCGGCAGGGGCACCGGTCATGAGCGGAGTCCTTCAGCTTCTCGTGCCCGTGCCTCGACAGCTCGCCGGCGCACCCACCACCAGCCGAGAAGGGAAGCCGCCACGTACTGCGTCACGGCGACAGCCCACTTCATGGCGAGACCCTCGAACAGGTAGGTCGACAGAGCGAGGCCAACCGCGATCAACAACCCGATCCAAGCCATGATGCTCGGAGCGTGAATCCAGTCGTCGTGGAACCGGGCCGGACTCAACGGCTGGCCTGGTCACTGCAGATGGACGTGGTCATCACTTCTCCTCTGCCCGGTGGCTGGCTTCTACGCGGCGGCGGGACGGGCTGACCGCGATCCAGAAGACAGAGGCGATAGCCGCACCCGGGAACGTCGAAACGAGATCCATGTCCCAACGGTAGGGGAGCGGACGGCGTGGGCGGCTGAAGCCCTGATCGGGGAGCGTGTTCAGCGCGGTGGAGGAGCAGTCGCCGAAGTCGGCGCCGGAGAGGCCGACCCCGATGAGGTCGTTGACAGTGAAGGCCAGCGCCTCGTAGCTCCCGTGCGGGTGGATCGTGGTGCTCGCGACGCCGGCGAACTCGGTCGGGCGGAGGTCGTGCAGCTGCGAGGGAGCGGGGATGACGCATCGGGGCGTGAGCTCCACGGTGGTCGCGGCGGCGACCGTGAGGTGATGACCGGGCGTCAGACGGTGCGGTCGGAGATGTGCAGTGCGCGGCCCGTGGGGCTCAGCCCAGTTCGGCGATCCGTGCCTTCAGCCAGTCGAGGACCCACTGCTCGAGCTGGTGGGCGTCCCAGTCCGGGGCGCGCACCAGCACCACCTCCCGGTCCTCCCGGTGGGCCGAGACGACGCCGGGCTGGGTGGCAAGCTCCTTGACCAACCGGTTCACCGTGTGTGAGTGCTCGTGGGCGATCTCCTCGTGCAGTCCGACGTCGAAGACCCCTTCGTCGCCGTCGGCCCCGACCTCCACGAGCGGCTCGTCCACCACGGGGACCGGCTCGTTCTTCCCGCGCAGCTCGGTGATGACGGTGGTCGCGTACTCGGTGATCTCGTCCTCGCGCAGTGGGCCCATGCCGCGGCGCAGCCGGTTGGCTTCGACGGCGACCAGGTTCGGAGGATAGGTTTCCGAGGCGCCGAGCGGGCTCTTGAGCACCCAGGGGACGTCCTCGTCCTCCGGAGTCATGATGCGGCTGGCGACCCACACCCACAGCGGGGTGAGGGACTGCGGGGTCCCGTCCAGCAGGGCGTCTGGGTCCAGGCCGTCGATGGCGAGTTCCTCGCGCAGCCGGGCCAGTGCCGCGGGGCGTTCGGACAAGTACTCCTCCAGGGCGTGGGCGGCCTGGCGCCTGGTCATCTTCAGGTAGTGCGTCATCGCCATGAGGCGGACTCTACGGGCGGCGCCCGATGGTGGTGCGGACGTGTGTGCGCTGCGCCGGGGAGCTGGATCGCACGGCCACGAGCACGGCCACGGTGACCACCGCCCCGGCGACCAGCCGGCGGTTCAGCGCGGCAGATGGCGTTCCAACCACAGGGTGCACCACAGCTTCAGTTGGAGTTCGTCCCAGTCGGGGAAGTCGACAGTGAGTGCGGTGGGTCCGTAGCGGTGCACCGCCACGACACCGTCGCGGTCGGCGAGCTCGGCGATCAGCTGTTCCACCAGCCCGGGGTGCGCGGCGATGTCCTCGCGCAGGCCGACGTCGAAGCAGCCGACCTCGGCGACCACCGTCACCATCGGCTCCTGGAGGTCGGTGGCCTCCGGGCCCAGTCCGTGCAGGGCGTCGATGGTGCGTCGGGTGTGATCGAGCATCTCCGTCCCGGACAGCGGGGACCTCCCGTGGGCTGACTGGTAGGCGCCGTAGAGCGGGAAGGCGGGCAGGAAGATCTGGTGGTGACCGGCGGCGAGCACCGGCCGGTTGTGCAGCGGGTGGTCACCGATCAGGTGCTCTCCGACGCCCCAGGTCGCCTCGGGCACGGCAGTGCGCAGGATCTGTCCGAGGTAGGACACGAAGCCGTCCACCAGGAGGATGGTCTCCGCCGGCGGGTGCGGATCCACCAGTCGGCCGTGCCGGGCCCAGGACGGCCAGGTGGGGCGGGTGGGGTCCTCGGTCAGGGACATCGGGACGGTCCCGAGCTCGATGGCCCGGGCAATGATCCACGCCCACAACGGGGAGATCGAGTAGACGGAGCCCTCGAGCATCTCCTCGGGATCCAGACCGGCGCCGGACAGGGCCCCGCGCAGCCGGCGCAGCCCACCGGTGCGTTCGGCCAGGTAGGCGTCCAGCGCGTCCGCTGCCTGCCGGGCGTCCATCAGCTCGTAGAGCAGATCCCCCATGGGCATGACCATACCCCCGCTCGGATCGGGGGAACCCTCCTCGGGATGCGGCCGGTGCGCCGCTGATGCACAGGGTGACGCTGTGTCCGGCAGGGCGTGCGCGCCGCCCCCGGACCGGCCTGGGGAGTGCTCCGGCGCGGATTCTGGGCCAACGGGGTCACCGACCTGCGCGGCTTCCTCACCCAGACCCTTCGGTTCACCCTGCGCGACCGCGTCGCCGGGATCCGCTGCCCGGTGCTGCTGACCCGCGCGGAGAACGGTCCCCTGGCGGCCGGGGTGGCCGACCTCGCCGCCGCGCTGTCGGCTCCGACCACGGTGCTGGAGTTCGCCGCGGCCGAAGGAGCCGGCGAGCACTGCGAGATGCGGAACCGGTCCCTGCTCAACCGCCGCGTCCTGGACTGGCTCGACGACACCCTCGCCTCCCAGGACCGGCCGTGACGACCGCCGTCACGCCGGGCTGCTGCAAGTCGACGTGTCGCAGGCACAGGCGGCCGCACCCGGCGGGGCACTCCCGGCTTCGACCCAGGTGCAGCACATGAGACGGTGGCAGGCTCGGGCACCATGAGCACACCGACGACGCGCAGCCCGTACGAGACAGCCGCGGCGACGCGGACGGCCACCCGGGCGGGCCTGGCCGTGCTGACCGCCGTCCTGTTCTGCGCGGCCGTCCACTTCGCCGAGATCGAGTTCATCACCGCCGCCCTGCTGACTGGGGTGGCCGGCGTCGCGGTCGACCTGCGGCAGACGGAGAAGCTGGCCCGGGCCCGGGCGAAGTGCTGGGCCGGGCCCACGACCGCCGGACGCGCGGGTCCGCGCTGACCGACCCCGACCGGTCGGGCCCGGCGTCCCGCGCCCCACCGCGGCGGGGGCGAGGACTCTGGAGCGGTCGTACCGGGGCGGTGGTGCAGGGGCGGATCAGACCAGGCCGAGCTGCTGGGCCAGGCCCATGATGTCCAGGTAGCGGTGCTCCTCCGCGGTCAGACCGTCCTCTCCGATCCGGTCGAAGACCGCCATGGGGACCGAGACGCGGCGTCCGGTCGCCGGCACCTCCCCGGCCGGCATCGACAGAGGCCCGGTGTGGGTGCCCACGAACATCAGCCGGAGCACGTTCGTGGATCCGTCCTCGAGCAGTTCCTCCAGCTCGAGCGTCATGTCCGGCATGGCGCTGATCCATCCGCGGGTGTCCTGCTCGATGGCTTCCCGGCCCTGCAGCGGTCCGGGTGCGGCGGGGGTGTAGACGATCGCGTCTTGGCCGAAGCCCGCGGCGAAGCCCGCGGCGTCGTGGGCGTTGAGGGCCGCGAGGGCGCGCGTGACCGCTTCTCGGCGGTCATCGCCCGCGCCGGGCACGGGCCCCACGACGGATGTGTGCGTGTCGTTCATGACGGCCTCCACTCCTGGTCCTTGCTGTCCGGGACGTGCTGTCTCCGACGCTAGGCACCGCATGCGGGCGTCTCCAAGCCTTTCGACGCGATCGCCACCGGTCCGTGACCGTCGACCACATCGTGACGCCGGCCGTGCCCGGCCACGCCCCGGCGCCCCACGGCAGGACCCAGGCGTACACGTGCCCACCTTTCCCCGCACCGCGCGGAAACGCACGGTGCCGGGGCGGTTCCGGGCCTCCACGGCACCTGCGGCTGAACGGTTGCGCGCCGGGTCAGCGCGGCAGATGGCGCTGCAGCCACAGGGTGCACCACAGCTTGAGGCGCAGCTCGTCCCAGTCGGGGACGTCGACGACCAGGGCGGCGGGCCCGTAGCGGTGGACGGACTCGACGCCGTCCCGGGCGCACAGCTCGTCGATCAGCTGCGGCACGATCTGCGGGTGGTCGGCGGAGATGTCCTCGCGCAGGCCGACGTCGAAGCAGTCGATCTCGGCGACCACCGTCACGAGAGGCTCCTCGATGGCGGCGGCCTCCGGGCCCTCTCCGTTCAGGGCGTCGATCGTGCGGCGGGTGTGGGCGAGCATCTCCGACCCGCTCATAGCGGATCGGCCGTGAGCGGACTGGTAGGCGCTGTAGAGCGGGAGGGCGGGCAGGAAGATCTGGTGGTGGTCGGTGGCGAGCACGGGATAGTTGAGCAGCGGGTGGTCGGCGAGGAGGTGCTCCCCGACCTGCCAGGCCGCGTCGGGGGCCTCGGCGTCGATCACCCGGCCGAGGTAGGAGGCGAAGCCGTCGACCAGCGCGATCGTCTCGGCCGGTGGGTGCGGGTCCACGAGCCGGCCGTGCCGTGCCCAGGACGGCCAGCCGGGACGGGTCGGATCCTCGGCGAGCGCGTGCGGGTCCACCCCGAGTTCGGTGATCCGTGCGGTGATCCAGGCCCACAGCGGGGAGACGGAGTAGACCGACCCGTCGAGCGTCTCGTCAGGGTCCAGGCCGCCGTCCGCCAGGGCGCCGCGCAGACGCCGCAGCGCCGGGTCGCGTTCGGCCAGATAGGCGTCGAGCGCGTCGGCGGCCTGTCGGGCGTCCATCATCTCGTACGGCTGGTCCAGCATGGAGGTGACCTTACTGCGGATCGGCGTGTTCCGCTTCCCGGCCGTGCGCGGACCGGAGCTGCGGTGGGCGGGGCGGGGCTCTTCCGTGACGGGGGCGTCCGGGTGCACAATCTGATCCATCGAGGACCTCGCGAGCGCACCGATGCACCGGTGCAGTGGGGTCCTCGGTCCATCGACGACCTCCCGGGACCGGCCGGGACGGCCCGAAGGAGTGCGCTGGCATGGAGTCCAACGAGTGCACCGAGTGCGACTGGGGCACGGTGGCCCGCTACCGGGTGACCGCCACGCAGGAGATCGTCCAGTTCTGCGACGAGTGCGAGGCGGTGTGGGACGCGGAGGAGGACCGCACGTCGCCGTCGGTGACCACGATCGAGCAGTTCCTCACGGTGCGCGGGCTGCCGCTGCTGCGGTCGGGTCTGGTCCCGCTGGTCTGAGCGCGGACGTGCGGCCCGCGGCGGCGTCGTGGGCCGTGCGGCGAGGCCCGTGGGGCCGGGGTGATCAGAGCGCCGTGAGGAGGACGTGGAGCAGCTGCGCGTGGCCGAGGCCGAGGGGGAGGGCGGCGGTCGCCGCGGCCAGGCCCGCGCCGGCCACGGCCCGGTCCAGGTGCGCGGCCGCGGCCGCCCGCGATCCGGGGGCCCGCCGCCGGCCGGGCCCGGAGCGGTGCAGCCCGGCCTGGACCAGGCTCCACGCCGACGTGGCGACGGAGGCGGCCACGACGAGGCATCCGTAGAGCACGAGGACGCCGGGCAGCTGCACCATCGGGGATCTCCGGCCGCTCAGCCGACGGCCAGCGCCACGGCCAGCCCCAGGGTCAGCACGCCCACGAGCTCCCACGTGCGGCGGTAGGCCCGGCGGTACTGCTGCTCCCCGCGCAGCTCCAGCCATGCCACCGTGGACGGGGCCAGGGCGGCCTGCGCCCCGCTGCGGGATCGGTGCAGCCGGGTCAGCGTGCCGATGTAGCGGCTCCAGTGCAGGGCGGACAGGCCCCCGACCACGAGCAGCACGGGGATGGCGGCCAGCAGCACCCACGAGACGAAGGAGTCGGGCATGGTGGGCCTCCGGCGGTGAGGGATGTTCTCCACCAGAATGTGTGCACCAGCAAACACTTGTCTGTCCGCAGATGTGGGGCCGCCCCGGCGGCCCGGGGGACCGCCGGGGCGTGGTGCTCAGTCCAGGGCGATCGGCCCGAGCTCGTCGAGGAGGTCTCCCGGCCCGGGGTTGCCGGGGGCGCTCGCCCCGCCCAGGTGCCGGACGACGCCCCACACGGCGTTCAGGCCGGTGGTCACCGCCCCCTCGGCCCAGCCGGCGGTGAAGGAGATGTCGTCCCCGGCCAGGAAGATGCCGCGCTGGTGCTCCGGGAGGCCCTCCTGCGCGAAGTGGGTGAACAGGCGCTGCTGGTAGCGGTAGTGGCCGGGCAGGTTGGCCTTGAAGGCGCCCATGAAGTTGGGGTCGGCCTCCCAGGAGACGGTGATCGGCTCCCCGACGATGTGGGAGGCGATGTCCACGTCCGGATAGATCTGCTTCAGGGAGTGCAGCATCAGCTCCACCCGGCCGTCGGCGTCGAGGGCGAGCCACTTCAGGGCGTCGTCGTTCCAGGTGTAGGACAGGAGGATCACGGCCGGCCGGTCCGGGCCGTCGTCGAGGAGGTAGGTGGCGCGCGGCAGACGGTCGGTCAGGGTCATGCTCAGGGTGTCCCGCCCCGTGGCCGGGTCGACGTCCTTCCAGAAGGGGCGGTCCACCATCACGAACGTCTTCGAGGACTGCATGTAGTGCGAGCGCTCCATGGCGGTCCACAGCGGCGCGGGGAAGAGTCCCTCCTCGGTGTGGATCCGCGTGGAAAGCAGCCAGGACTGGCAGGTGGCCACGACCGCGCGGTACTCGGCGGCGCGCCCCCACTTCTCCTCGATGCGCAGGTCCCCGACGCCGCCGTCGGCGGTGGCGGGGCGCGAGATCCGGGCCACGGCGCCCCGGGGGGAGCCGTGGTGCAGCGAGGCGAGGGACGTCCCGGCGGGCCAGTGGGCGATGTCCTCCGGGGCGTGGTGCCACAGCGCCTCGGGGAGCCGCTGGGCGCCGCCGGCGATGCTGCGGTGACCGTCGTCGGCGTCGGTGTAGACCACCCGGAGGATCTCGAGGATGGAGTTGGGGAAGTCGGTGTCCCAGCCCCCCGTGCCGAAGCCCACCTGGCCGAAGGCCTCCCGGTGCTCGAAACCGGCCTCCTTGAACGCCGTGCTGGCGGCGATGAACCCGTAGAAGGTCTGCTCGTCGAGGTCGCGGACCAGCTCGTTCCAGAGCTGTTTGATCCGGCGGGTGTCGCGGGCCTTGATCGCCTCCTGCATCTGCAGGAACTGGGCGCCGTCGTCGACCGCGTGGTGCCAGGCGTCGGCGACCTCCTGGAAGAACGCGGGCAGCTCGTCGGGGGTGCGGGCGTAGTGGGACCGGCCGCCGAGCTCGATGACCGTGCTCGGGGTGACCTCGGAGAGGGGGTTGGGGAACGCCTCGGTGCGCAGCCCCAGCTTGTCGACGTAGTGGTAGAAGGCCCGGCCGGAGACCGGGAACCGCATCCCGCCCAGGTCGGCGGTCACCGACGGCGCGCCGGAGAACGAGGCCGTGCGGAGCCGCCCGCCGATCTCGCCCGCCTCGTACACCACGGGGTGCAGGCCCAGCTTCATCAGCTCGTAGGCCGTCACGAGCCCGGACAGGCCCGCCCCGATCACCGCGACCTTCGTGCCGAGTGCGGCCTCGGGCACGCTGCCCAGTCCCGCCGGGTGCTGGAGGTAGGTGTCGTAGCCGAACGGGAAGTCGGGGCTGAGCATGGTGATCGGCGCGGCGCCGGCGCCGGAGTGGTTGATGTCGGTCGCGATGGTCATGCGGTGTCCTTCACGGTCTCGTGGGTCGGGGTCACAGGGGCGGAGGCCTCCGCGTACTCACTGTCGGTCAGGGCGGCCACGGCCGAGTGCCTGCGGCCGTAGCCGAGGTACACGCCGGCGCCGACGGCCATCCAGAGGGCGAACACCACCCAGGTGGAGCCTCCCAGATTCAGCATGAGGAAGGCGCACATGAGCACGGCGAGGATCGGCGTGACCGGATAGAACGGCACCCGGAAGGTCCGGGGCAGGTCGGGGCGGGTGCGGCGCAGGTGGATCACGGCGAGGCTGACCAGGCTGAAGGCGAAGAGGGTGCCGATGCTCGTGGCGTCGGCCAGCTCGCCCAGGGGCACGAGCCCCGCCGTGGTGGCGATGACGCCGCCCGTGATCAGCGTGTTCGCGATCGGGGTGCCCGTGCGAGCCGACACCCGGCCGAAGACGGGCGGCACCAGACCGTCGCGGGACATGGCCATCAGGATGCGCGTCTGCCCGTAGAGGACGACGAGCACGATGCTCACGATGGCCACGACGGCGCCCGTGGCGAAGACGAGCGAGACCCAGGGGCGTCCGGTGATCTCCTGCAGGACGCCCACGAGGGCGGCCTCCTGGCCGTCGAACCAGTGCCACGGGCGGGCACCGATGGCGGCCACCGCGACGAGGATGTACAGGGAGGTGATCAGGGCCATGGAGAGGATGATGGCCCGCGGCAGGTCCCGCTGCGGATCGCGGGCCTCGTCCCCGGCGGTGGAGGCGGCGTCGAAGCCGATGTAGGAGAAGAACAGGCGGGACGCCGCGGCGGTGACGCCGGCGGTGCCCATCGGGAGCAGCGGGGCGAAGTTGCGGGAGTCGAAGGCCGTGAACGCCACGGCCACGAAGAACAGCAGGACGGCGATCTTGAGCACCACCAGCACGGTGTTCACCCAGGCGCTCTCGCGCGATCCCCGGATCAGGACCACCGTGGCGAGCAGCACGACCGCGACGGCGGGGACGTTGAAGACACCGCCGTCCCCGGGCGGCTGCACGAAGGCCTCCGGGAGGGTGACGCCGAACGCCGTGGCCATCTCGGTGAGGTACTCCCCGGCGCCGACGGCGATGGCGGCGACGGACACGGCGTACTCCAGCAGCAGGCACCAGCCGCAGATCCAGGCGAGGCCCTCGCCCATGGTGGCGTAGGTGTAGGAGTAGCTGGACCCGGAGACGGGCACGGCGCCGGCCATCTCCGCGTACGAGAGCGCCGAGAGCATGGCCGCCACACCGGCGATGACGAACGAGATCCACACCGCCGGCCCCGCGAGGGGCACCGAGTCCCCGAGCACCACGAAGATGCCCGTTCCGAGCGTGGCGCCCACGCTGATCATGGTCAGCTGCAGCAGCCCGAAGCTGCGGATGAGCCCGGTGCTGGCGGTCTCGGACTCGCGCGCCATCTGGTGCAGCGGTTTGCGCCGGACCAGCTGGCTGCCGAGCGGGAGGCCCGGGCGCGACCGCCGGTCCGGCAGGGTGGGTGTTGTGGTCATGGTGGCGTCCCTTTCGACGAACGACCTGCGGGGCACCACACACCCTAGGGATGTGACGTGCATCTCAGGCGGGACGAAGTGTCCTATAGTTCCCTCGCATGAGCGGAAATGCACCACTGCGGGAACCAGCCGCCACGGAGGGCTGGGGGGAGCTGACCCTGGACCGCCTGCTGGCGCAGATGCCGGCGGAGCTGGAGCTGGTGACCTCCTGGGCGGGGGCGTCGGCCCCGCCGCTGCGCTGGGTGGCCACCAGCGAGCTGGAGGATCCCACGCCCTTCCTGCTGGGCGGGGAGCTTCTTCTCACCGCCGGGGTCCCGCTGGCCGGACGGTCGCCGGCGGAGGTCGCCGACTACGTCGCGCGGCTGGCCGCCGCCGGGGTCACCGCCCTGGGGCTGGGCGTCTCCCCGGTGCACGAAGCTCTTCCCGCCGGGCTTGCCCCGGCCTGCGCGCAGCACGGCCTGCCCCTGGTGCGGGTCGCGGAGCACACGCCGTTCGTCGCCGTCACCCGCAGGTTCGCCGCCGTGCTGGAGGCGGAGAACGACCGGATGGCGCGGCAACTGGTCCAGGCCAACCGCCGGATGCTCCGGGCCGTGCTCTCCGGCGCCCCGGAGAGCTCCCTCCTGGAGGTGCTGGCCGCGGAGGTTCGGGCGTGGGCGGTGCTCACCGGTGCCGACGGGCGGATCAGTGCCTCCGCGGGCCGTCCCGTCCTCGACGAGGAGCAGCTGCGCCCCCTCCAGGAGAAGATCCTCGCCGGCAGCGGCCCGCGGGTCGAGGTGGCCAGCTTCGCCGAGCCCGGGGCGGCCGTCGTCGTCGGCCACCCCCTGCGCAGCGAGCGCGACGTCAACCTCGGCACGCTCGTCCTCGGAGCGTCCGCCGCGCTCTCCCCGGCCCAGCACACCGCGGTCTCCGTCGCCGTCGGCCTGCTCGAGGTGCTCCTGCGTCAGCGCACGGTCGGCAACCTGGCGCCGAGCCGCCTCGCCACCGCCCTGCTGCTGGGGGCGGGGGAGCCCGGGGATCGCGCCGTGCTGCGGGCGCTGGCGCAGAGCGTCGCCGGCCCCGAGGGGGAGCCGGTGCGGGTGGTGCAGGGGGTCCGCGGGCAGGGCCACGACGGGCCGTGGCCGCCGCTGGTCCCCGACGAGCTCCCCGAGCTGCTCCAGCTGCGCCGGCTGTTCGACACCCGGCTCGTGGAGCTCACCGAGTACGGCTTCGTCACCGTCACCCGCTCGCCGGTGCCCGGCCGGCTGGTCACGGACCTCGAGTCGCAGGGGTGGGTCGTGGCCGTCGGCCGGCCCGCGGGACTCTCCGGTCTGCGGGCCGCGCACGAGGAGGTCTCCGCCCTGCGCCGGAGGCTGCGGGCCGGCGGCGGGAGCCTGCGCGCGGAGGACGTGCCGTGGTCGGTGGCGGGCCTGCTCGGCCCGGAGTCGGGGCGGCTGGTGGCGGACCGGCTCCTCGCGCCGCTGGAGCAGCTGCCCGAGCAGCGGCGGGAGCTGCTGCTCGCCACGCTGCGGTGCTGGCTGGACGCCCACGGCAGCTGGGACGCCTGCAGCCGCCGGCTCGGCCTGCACCGCAACAGCGTGCGCCGGCACGTGCAGCAGGTCGCCGAGCTGCTGGGCGTGGACCTCGACGACGCCCGCGTGCGCGCGGAGCTGCTGATCGCCCTGCAGTTCGTGCCCGGGGCGCCGTAGTCCCTCAGCAGTCCCTCAGCGGGCCGAGCGCCCGCCCCAGCGCCCGTACAGGTCCGGGCGGCGGTCCCGCAGATAGGGCACGCGCTCGCGGGCGGCGGCCACGAGGGCCGAGTCCACGACGGCGTGCACCAGGTCGGGGCCCGCGCCGGCGTGGGCGAGGAGGCTCCCGTCGGCGCCGGCGACCACGCTCTCCCCGCCGAACTCCAGCCCGCTCTCGGTGCCGCAGTGGTTGGCGTAGGCGATCACCACCTGGCTCTCGAGGGCGCGGGCCGGGAGGAGGATGTTCGGCACGGCGGCGAACCCGGCGCCGAGGGCGGTCGGGACCAGCAGCAGCTCCGCGCCCTGGTCCGAGGCGGCGCGCACGCTCTCCGGGAACTCCACGTCGTAGCAGATCAGCAGCGAGACCCGCAGGCCGCCGTGCTCCACCACCTGCGGGGCGTCCTCGGCGGGGGCGAAGGCCCGCCGCTCCTCCTCCCCGAACAGGTGCACCTTGTCGTAGCTCAGCACGGCCCGCCCGGCGTCGTCGAGGAGCGTGGCGGCGATGTGCCAGCGCCCGCCCGCGCCCTCCCGGGGGGCGCTGTAGACCAGGGCGATCCCGTGGCGGCGGGCGATCGCGGCGGCGCGGTCGGCGATCAGGCGCAGGTCCTCGGCCGTCAGCCGCTGCCGGACCAGCTCGGGGCTGTAGCCGCACGGGAACAGCTCCGGGGTGAGCAGCAGGTCCGCGCCGTCCTGGCGGGCCCGCCGCGCGGCGTCGTCGACGACCCGGAGGTTGGCCTCCAGGTCGAGGACCGTGGCCTCGGCCTGGAGCACGGCGATCTTCATGGGCGGCCTTTCTCGCAGGAACCGGCGCCGGGCGGGAGTCCGCCGGCGCTGCGGGCTGTGATGCCCGGCACAGTCTGTCAGCACGTTGTCCGCGGAGCAACAATTGTTGCCACGGCGATCCCGGGCGGGGCCGTTCCGGACGGCCCCGCCCGCCGAGCCGCCGGCCGCGCCGATCCGGGAGCCGCGCCCTCGCCCGGACCGGCACGATAGTCTCGGCGGCAGCGGTGCGGGCCGGCGCGCCGCGGCCGGGGGCGGGACGCCGCCACGGCCGTCGTCCTCCCGGTCGGCACGGAAGGACACATCAGTGATCACGGTCGCCCAGGTGCTCGGGCTCGACGGCCTGGGCCTGCGCATGGTCGTCGAGGGGGACACGGGCGCCCCCGTGAGCTGGGTGGCCACCAGCGAGCTGGCCGACCCCACCCCCTATCTCAACGGCGGGGAGATCGTCCTGTTCACCGGGCTCAACAGCCCGGTCGACCGGCCCTCCTGGGGGCGCTACGCCCGCCGCCTCGCCGAGAAGGGGGTCGTGGCCCTCGGCATGGGCGTCGGGCGCAGCCTGTCCCACCCCGAGGTGCCGGAGCAGCTGGTCGAGGCGGCCCGGGAGGCCGGCCTCACCCTGTTCAGCGTGCCCGAGGAGACGCCGTTCCTGGAGCTGATCCAGGCCGTGGCAGAGATGCGGGCCGCCCAGGAGCGCACCGCCCTGGAGGCCATGCTCACCATGCAGCGCACGCTCACGCGCGCCGCCACGGGCGCCGACGGATCCACCCGGGTCCTGGAGTCCCTGGCCGGGCTCATCGAGGGGAGCTGGGCGGCGATCTGCACCGCGGACGCCGAGATCACGCACCGGTCCGCGCCCGTGGTCCCGGAGCTGCCCACGGGGCGGAGCCTGGAGGAGCTCGTCGACCGGCTCCGTCCCGCGCGGCTGCGGGGGTCGCTGAGCGAGTCCGGGCCCGCGGGCAGCATCGTGGTCCACCCGCTGGGCGTGCAGGGCGTGCCGCTCACCTACCTCGTCGTGGTCACGCCCCGGCCCGCGGAGCGGGCCCAGGCCGGGGCGATCACCACCGCCGTGGCCCTGCTCTCCCTGCACGCCGAGCGGGCGGGGGAGCGCGCCCTGTTCCGGCGCCGGGTCCGCGCCGGAGCCCTGGCCCTCGTCCTGGGGGGCGACGTGCGCTCCGGGGACGCCCTGCTGGCGGTCGCCGAGGACGGCGGCTGGGCCGGCTCGTCCGGAAGGGTGCGGGTGGTGCGCCTGCGCGGGGACGCGGAGCCGGTCCGGGAGGCGGCCCGGCGGATCGAGGGATTCGCCGACCGCACCGGCCACCGGGCGCTGGTGGGCGCCGCGGCGCAGGACGGGGCCGGGGAGGCGGACGTCGCCGTGCTGGTGGAGGACGACCCGGAGCTGCTCCGGGCCCTGCGCGAGGTCGTCGAGCGCTCCGGCGCCCGTGCCGGAGTCGGCGGCGCCGCGCCCGTGGAGGCCGCGGGCACGAGCGAGCACCAGGCCCTCGACGTGCTGGGGCGCACCACGGCCCGGCACCGGGTGGGGGTCTGGGACGACCTGGTGGCCGGTGGCTTCGCCGGGCTCCTGCCGCCCGAGGCGGCGCGGGCCTTCGCCCGGGACCTGCTGGCGCCGGTCAGGGCCCGGGAGGGCGGCGAGCAGCTGCTGGGGCTGCTGCGGACCTTCCTCGCCCACAACGGCAACCGGCGGCAGGCGGCGGCCGAGCTGGGGATCCACCGCAACACGATGCTGCAGCGGCTGCAGGCCGTCGAGCAGGCCCTGGGCCGCTCCCTGGACGACCCGCAGTTGCGGGCCGACCTCTGGATCGCCCTCCGCGTCCACGACGGCTAGAGCCGGCCGGGCGCCGGCGTGGGCGCCGCCGGTCCCGGACGCCCGGCCGGCACCCGCCGCACCCCGCGACTGGTGGGCACTCTGCACACCGGGCGGGGTGGACAGCAGCACTGTGCCGCGCGGGTGTGAGCCTAGTCTCGCAGTGTCGGGACGTGCGGACCTGGGTCCGCGGGGGCCCCGCTCCGCCGTCGGCCCCCGCCCCGCCCTGCGCCCCGGCCTCCCGGCGAACCGGTCCGTGCACCGGGCCGTACCGCGCCGACCGAGCCGCGTCATCCGCATCGAAGGAGATCCCATGACCACCCCCGTCCTCGCTCCCGCCGCCGACGCCCCGGGGGAGGCGGCGGCGGGCACCGGCCCGCTCGCCGAGGCCCAGGCCCAGCTGGCCGCGGCCGTGCGCACCCTCGGCTACGAGACCGGGCTGCACGCCCTGCTGGCCCGGCCGCGCCGGGAGATGACCGTGTCCATCCCGCTGCGCCGTGACGACGGGAGCGTGGAGGTGCTGACCGGCCACCGGGTGCAGCACAACTTCTCCCGCGGCCCCGCCAAGGGCGGGCTGCGCTTCTCCCCGGCCGTGGACCTGGACGAGGTGCGGGCCCTGGCGATGTGGATGACCTGGAAGTGCGCGCTCCTGGACGTGCCCTACGGCGGGGCCAAGGGCGGGATCACGATCGACCCCCGCCGCTACTCCCGAAGCGAGCTGGAGCGGGTCACCCGCCGCTACACCTCCGAGATCCTGCCGATCATCGGCCCCGAGCGGGACATCCCCGCCCCCGACATCGGCACCGACGAGCAGACCATGGCCTGGATGATGGACACCTACTCCGTGTCCGTGGGCTACACCGTGCCCGGGGTGGTCACCGGCAAGCCGGTGTCCGTGGGCGGGTCCCTGGGCCGCTCCGCGGCGACCTCCCGCGGCGTGGTGCACATCGCCCTGGCCGCCCTGGCCCACCGGGGGATCGCCCCGGCCGGGGCCACCGCCGCGGTGCAGGGCTTCGGCAAGGTCGGTGCCGGGGCCGCCCTGTTCCTCGCCGAGGCCGGGGTGGAGGTCGTCGCGGCCTCGGACCAGTACGGGGCGGTCCACCGCGCCGGCGGGCTGGACGTGCCCGCGCTGCAGCAGCACGTGGCCGCGACCGGCTCCGTGGTCGGCTTCGGGGGCGCGGACCCGCTCCCGGCCGAGCGGCTGCTGGGGCTGGACGTGGACCTGCTGGTGCCGGCCGCCGTGGAGGGCGTGCTGCACGCCGGCAACGCGGCCGAGGTGGCCGCGTCGGTCGTGGTGGAGGGGGCCAACGGGCCGACCACGGCCGCGGCCGACGAGATCCTGGCCGCCAACGGCGTGCTGGTGGTCCCGGACATCCTCGCCAACGCCGGCGGGGTGATCGTCTCGTACTTCGAGTGGGTGCAGTCCAACCAGGCCTACTGGTGGTCCGCGGCCGAGGTCGACGCCCGCCTGGAGGCCCGGATGCTCGCGGCCTGGGGCAAGGTGCTCGAGGTCGCCGGCGAGCGCGGACTGAGCCTGCGCGAGGCCGCCACCGTCACGGCGGTCCAGCGGGTCGCCGACGCCCACCTCACCCGCGGCCTCTACCCCTGATCGGCGGCGCCGCCGAGCCGGCGGCACCGCCCAGCGGCGCCGCCGGCCGGACGGTGAGCAGGGTGCGGGCGGGGGCCCGGCCCCGCGCGCGGGGAATGCCCCGCCCCCGCGGTGCCCTCCGCGGGAGCGGGCACCGCGGTCCGCGCCACGCCCTCGGCTTAAGCACAGCCGTTCCCCTGCTTCCACGATGCCTGCGTTGCTACCCTTGAGGGACATCACGCACAGCAGTGCCAGGGAAGGACCGACACATGGCCGGCGGGAACCCGCTCCTCCGCGATTTCACCAAGCAGGGCGCAGGCAGCGCCCAGCAGTCCCACGGGACCCAGTACGGGCAGAGCTCCTACGGGACCCCCTACCAGCAGCCCGGATACGGCCAGGCCGGATACGGTCAGACCGGCCCGTACTCCGCCGACCGGCTGGACTCGATGTACAACGCTCCGGCGGCGGGCACCAACCAGACCGGCCGGATGACCTACGACGACGTCATCATGCGCACCGCCACGGTGCTCGGCGCCGTGGTGGTCGGTGCGCTGGCCGGCTGGATCATGCCCGTGCTGACCCTGCCGGGCGCCCTGATCGGGTTCGTCCTGGCCATGGTCAACGTCTTCAAGCGCCAGCCCTCGCCGGCGCTGATCCTGGCCTACGGCCTGTTCGAGGGCATGTTCCTCGGCGGCATCTCGAGAATGTTCGAGAGCATGTACCCGGGCATCGCGGTCCAGGCCGTGATCGGCACCCTCGCGGTGTTCGGCTCCGTGCTCGTGCTCTTCCGCTCGGGCAAGCTGCGCGCCTCCGCACGGGCGACCAAGATCTTCATGGTCGCCCTCATGGCCTACGTCGTGTTCGCCCTGGTCAACCTGGGTGCCGTCCTGCTGTTCGGCTTCAACATCCGCACGGACAGCCCCCTGGGCCCGTGGCTGGGCCTGGCCATCGGCGCGATCGCCATCCTGCTGGCGGCCTACAGCTTCGTGCTCGACTTCGAGAACATCAAGCGCGGTGTCGAGGTCGGCGTCCCGGAGAAGATGGCCTGGTCCGCGGCCTTCGGCCTGACCGTCACCCTCGTGTGGCTCTACATCGAGATCCTGCGCATCCTGGCGATCATCCGGGAGATGACCTCCAACTAGGTCCTCGTTCCCAGGTTCCGCCACCGGCGACGGCCCGGTCCCCTCACGGGGCCGGGCCGTCGCCGTGTCCGCTGTCCCGCCCCCGGGGCGGGCGGTGGCCTCAGTGGTAGGTGATCCGCGGACCGGGCGCGGGAAGGGTGGCCGCGTGCGCCGCGGCGGCCCCCCGCGGCGGACGCCCCACGAACAGCCAGCCGAGCACCTTCTCGTCGGAGCCCAGCCCGTAGAAGGCGCGCAGCGCGTCCTCGTCCGCGCCGTCACGGGGCGCCCAGGCGGTGGCCCAGCCCGCGCCCCAGAAGGCGGCCTCGAGCAGCGGGCGGGCCCCGTGCGCGGCGGCGAGCTGCTCCTTGCGCGGCGCCCCGAGGGCGTCGTCGGGGCTGAACACCAGCGCGCACCCCAGCCCCCCGGTGCTCGCCCACTGCAGCGACCCCCGGAACGTCGCCAGCCGCCGCAGCTGCTTGCCCTTGAGCCGGGGGAACGGCGTGCTCATGGTGGGCACCCGGCGCATGCCCGCGGCCGCCGCCGCCAGCTCGGGCGCGGAGCGGCGCGTGGTCACGGCCACCCGCCAGCTGAGCCCGGGGTCCGCGGCGGCCGGGCCGGCGGCCGCGCGGAGCACGGCCTCCAGCTCCTCCCGCGGCGGGGCATCCGGGGTCAGGGCGGAGGCGGGACGCCGCTGGGCGAGGATCCGGAGGAACGCACGTGACATGGCGCCAGTCTGTCACCGCGGGCGCCCCGGCGGCGGTTTCCGCGACAGCCGCGTCGGCCGTCCCCGGCAGAGGCGCTCCCGTCCGGTCCGCACCCGGAGGAACCGGGTGCCGGTGTCGGCCCCGCGTCACCTGCCGGTCGTCCGGCCGTGGAAGGATGATGCCATGCCTTCCACTGCGCACGACGCCGAGCGTCCCCCGCTCCCGGGGCCCGGCAACGAGCTCCCGCCGTTGCACGGCAACGCCGCCGGGGGTGTGGCGGTCTCGGTGCGCGTCGCCGCCGCCTGGTCGTGGCGGCTGCTCATCATCCTCGCGGCCGTGGGCCTGTTCGGCTACATGCTCTCCACGATCACGGTGGTCATCATCCCCGTGCTCATCGCGGGGCTGCTCGCCGGCCTGCTGTTCCCCCTGGTGAAGGGGATGCGGGCCCATCACGTGCCCGCCGGTCTGGCCTCGGGCCTCACCGTCCTGGGCTTCATCGGCCTCGTGGTGGGCCTGCTCGTGCTGGCCGGGCGGCAGATCGTGCTCGGCTTCGCCCAGCTGTCCGAGAACGTGGTGGTCGGCACCCAGCAGCTGCTGGGCTGGCTCGAGGACGGGCCCCTGAACCTCAGCGCGGACAGCGTGAACGACTGGATCGACGAGCTCGGCACCACGGTGCAGGACAACAGCCAGGCCATCCTGAACGGGGCCATGTCCTTCGGCTCCACGGCCGGCAACGTCCTGACCGGCATCATCATCATGCTGTTCACGCTGCTCTTCTTCCTCATGGACGGGGAGCGGATCTGGCTCTTCCTGGTCCGGCTGTTCCCGGTCAGCGCCCGGCGCGCCGTCAACGGCGCCGGGCGGCGGGGCTGGCACTCGCTCGTGCAGTACGCCCGGATCCAGGGCTTCGTGGCGTTCGTGGACGCCGTGGGCATCGGCCTGAGCGCCTTCTTCCTCGGCGTGCCCCTGGCCCTGCCCATCGGCATCCTCGTCTTCCTCGGCTCCTTCATCCCGATCGTGGGCGCGGTGCTGACCGGCGCGGTCGCCGTGCTCGTCGCCCTCGTGGCCAACGGCTTCGGCACCGCCCTGGCCATGCTCGCGTTCGTCCTCCTGGTGCAGCAGATCGAGTCCAACGTCCTGCAGCCCCTCGTCATGGGCCGGGCCGTGTCCCTGCACCCGCTGGCCGTGTTCCTCGCCGTGGCCTCCGGCACGATCCTCTTCGGCATCGCCGGCGCCCTGTTCGCGGTGCCCGTGATGGCCTTCCTCAACACGGTGGTGCGCTACCTCGTGGGCGGGACCTGGAAGGGGGACGACGAGATCCCGTGGGAGCCCTACTACTTCCCCTGGGAGATCAAGAAGCACGCCAGCCGCAACGAGCTGACCCGGGACCAGATCATGGCCCAGCTCCAGCGCTTCCGCCGGACCCGGGCCCAGGAGCGCCTCCAGGCCGCACTCAAGCGCGGGCGCAAGGCCGACCGCACCCGGACCGCGGCCGGGGGCGCCGGACGGCCGGGCGGCGGACGGCCGGATGGCGGCGAGCGGCCGGAGCAGGCCGGCGCCGGCACCGGGGAGGCCCCCGGGCGGTCTCCGGACACCGACTAGGATGGGGACCGCGCCCGCCGCCGGCGGGCGCGAGCCGTGCCCCGCCCCCGGGTCCCGCGCACGCACCGACAAGGAAGACCCACCGTGAGCCTGGCCGCCCTGCCCGTCCGCCTCGCCGACATCGAGGACGCCGCCGCACTGCTCGACGGGGTGATCGACCGGACGCCGGTGGCCCACTCGCGGGCCCTCTCCCGCCTGGTCGGCACCGAGGTCAACCTCAAGGCCGAGAACCTCCAGCGCGCGGGCTCCTTCAAGGTCCGCGGCGCCTACGTGCGGATGGCCAAGCTCACCGCCGAGGAGAAGGCACGCGGGGTGGTGGCCGCCTCCGCCGGCAACCACGCCCAGGGAGTCGCCCTCGCCGCCGACCGGCTGGGGATCACCGCCCGCATCTACATGCCCATGGGTGCGGCCCTGCCCAAGGTCGCCGCGACCCGGGACCACGGCGCGGAGGTCGTGCTGCACGGCGACGCCGTGGACGAGGCGCTCGCCGAGGCGCAGCGCCACGCCGAGCGGACCGGGGCGGTCTTCGTCCACCCCTTCGACCACACGGACATCGTGGCCGGCCAGGGCACCCTGGGCCTGGAGCTCCTCGACCAGATCCCCGACGTCGACACCGTGATCACCGGTGTGGGCGGCGGCGGGCTGCTCGCCGGGGTGGCCGTGGCCGTCAAGGCCCGCGCGGAGCAGCTGGGCCGGCCGATCCGGCTGATCGGCGTGCAGGCGGAGAACGCCGCCGCCTATCCGCCGTCCCTCGCCGGGGACGCCCTGGTGACTCTCGAGCGCGTCTCGACCATCGCCGACGGCATCGCCGTGGGGAAGCCGGGCCAGCTGCCCTTCAGCATCATCAAGGAGCTCGTCGACGACGTCGTGACGGTCTCCGAGGACTCCCTCGCCCAGGCGCTGATCTTCCTGCTGGAGCGCAACAAGCTCGTGGTGGAGCCCGCCGGCGCCGTGGGGGTCGCCGCCCTGCTGGACGGCCGGCTGCAGGAGCGGTACCCGGACCTGGGCAGCACCGCGGTGGTGCTCTCCGGCGGCAACATCGACCCCATGCTCATGCTCAAGGTCATCCAGCGCGGCCTCTCCGCCGCCGGGCGGTACATGACGATCAAGATGATGCTCACCGACCGGCCGGGCGAGCTGGCGCTGATCTCTAAGGTCATCGCCGTGCAGGACGCCAACGTCACCGGCGTGGACCACACCCGCATCGGCGGCGCGCTCAGCATGGGCGACGTCTCCATCACGATCGACATGGAGACCAAGGGCCACGAGCACTGCCGCCAGGTCCTCCGGGCGCTCGAGGCCGAGGGGTTCCACCCCGTCGTCGTGCACTGAGCGCCCCGCCGGTGCGCGCCGCGCCCGGCACGGCAACGGCGCCGGCCCCCGTGGGGACCGGCGCCGCTGCCGTGCGCGCGGGCGGCGACGTCAGGAGCGACGCCGCCCGGTGAGGTAGGTGGCGAAGCCGCTGACGAACGTCGCGAACACGAAGACGTTGCGCAGGCTGCCGGGGGCGCTCGCCGCCGGATCGCCCTGGCCGGCGAAGTGCAGGACCACGGCGACGACGCCGAGCACCACGGTGAGCACCATGAGGGCCCGGGTGCCGGGCCCGGGGCTGCGCAGCCAGTGGGTCGTCACGGCACGCTCAGCCCTGGAACGGCTTGGCGTCCAGGATCTTGACCGGGATCTGCTTGCCGTTGGGCGCGGTGTAGGACAGCTCGTCGCCGACCTGGTGACCGGAGATGGCCGAGCCCATCGGGGACTTCTCGGAGAACACCTCCAGGTCGCTGCCGGCGGCCAGGTCCTCGGCCACCTCGCGGGAGCCGATCAGGAAGGTCATCGGCTCCCCGGCGATCTCCGCGGTGACGACCATGCCGGCCTCCACGATCCCGTCGTCCGCGGGGGCCTCGCCGACCTGGGCGTTCTCGAGCAGGCCCTTGAGGTGGGCGATGCGGCCCTCGTTCTTGCCCTGCTCCTCGCGGGCGGCGTGGTAGCCGCCGTTCTCCTTGAGGTCGCCCTCCGAGCGGGCCTGGTCGATGCGCTCCACGATCTCGTGCCGGTACGGCCCGGAGATGTAGTCGAGCTCCTTCTTCAGACGGTCGTAGGCCTCCTGGGTCAGCCAGGCGCCCTGGTTGCTGGTCTTGGTCACATTCTCTCCTCGGTGGACGGACGGCCGGACCGCCGGAGCCCGCCCGGGGCGTCCCGGGCGGCGGCGGACCGGAGCGACGGCGCGGGCGCCGTCGTCGGTGCGGGGATCCGCATAACGCAAAGTCCCCGCCCCGGTGCCGGGCCGTCCGTGCGGACGGTGCCCGGTGGCCGGGGACGGGGAGTCCTGACCTCCCAGTCTAGGCGGGGCCGGGGGAAGGCCCAAAGCACGGTGAGGTTTACGACACGTCCGTGCCGTCCTCGACCCAGCAGGAGTCGACGACCGCGGTGGTGGCCAGGTTCGTGGTGCGCACGGAGGCGCGGTGGGTGCTCGTCCCGCCGTCGCCCAGCTGCTCCTCGGGCACCGCCCCGACGGTCACCTCCGCCCAGCCCACCACGGCGTACTCCTCGTTCAGGGCGCTGACCGCGCAGGTCACCACGTCGCCGGGACGCTTGGTGAGGTCGAAGTCCGCCGTCACCCGCGCCTCGGAGACGACCTGGAAGCCGATGTCCTTGAACGTGGGCGCCGCGCCCCGGGCGGTGACCACCCACACGATGAACACGGCCGCGAGGAGGGTCGCCAGCACCAGCAGGCCCAGCCAGCCGCGCGGGCCGAGCCGGCGGGCACGGGCGGGGCGTCCGTAGCGGTCGCGGAGCAGTGCGGGGGAGTCGGTGGACACGGCGGCCTCGGGTCTCGGCAACGGGGAAGGCGGCGCCGGGCCCGGCGACCGCCCGTCCACTGTAGCCGAGCCCGCTGGGAGCATCCCGGGCACGCCGCGGCCCCGCGGACGCGTAAAATGGAGGGCGGCCCGTGCCCGCAGCGGCCGTGCCGCACCACCCCCGACCGATCCCGAGAGGACCTCCCGAGTGACCTCCCTGTCCCAGATGCGCCTGCTGGCCGTCCACGCCCACCCCGACGACGAGTCGAGCAAGGGTGCCGCGACCATGGCCCACTACGTCCGGCAGGGGGTCGAGGTCATGGTGGCCACGTGCACCGGAGGGGAGCGCGGTTCGATCCTCAACGGGGAGATGGAGGGCCACCCCTACGCCGAGCGGGACCTGACCGGCCTGCGCCGGCTGGAGATGGCCCAGGCCGCCGCCGCGCTGGAGATCCAGCACCGGTGGCTGGGCTTCATGGACTCGGGCCTGCCCGAGGGCGACCCGCTGCCGCCGCTGCCGTGGGGCTGCTTCGCCCTGCAGCCGCTGGAGCGGGCCGCCGCGCCGCTGGTGCGGCTCGTGCGCGAGTTCCGCCCGCACGTGATCCTCACGTACGACGAGAACGGCGGGTATCCGCACCCCGACCACATCCAGACCCACAACGTCTCGGTCGAGGCGTTCCGCGCCGCCGGCGACCCCGACCGGTACCCGGGCCTCGGCGAGCCCTGGACGCCGCTGAAGCTCTACTACGACCGGGCCTTCAACCTCGAGCGCTTCGTCGCCCTGCACGAGGCCCTCGAGCAGCGCGGCCTGCAGTCGCCGTACGCGGAGCGGATCGCGGCCTGGCAGGAGACCGACCCGGAGGGCCACCGCCCGCCCGCCCCCCGGCACGAGACCACCACCAAGATCCAGTGCCCGGACGCCTTCGTGCGCCGGGACGAGGCGCTGCGCAGCCACCGCACCCAGGTGGCCCCGGACGGGATGTTCTTCGCCGTCTCCGCCGAGATGCAGGCCGAGGTGTGGCCGTGGGAGGACTACGTGCTGGCGGACTCGCGGGTGTCCACCGCACTGCCGGAGAACGACCTGTTCGCCGGGATCCTGGGCTGAACGAGGAGATGACCGCCGTGCTGAACGTGCTCGCCCTGCTCCCCGCGATGGCGCCCAACCCGATCGACGAGGGCACGCTGCGCCCCGGGCTGGACCCCAGCCAGGTGACCCCCGGGGTGGCCGGCTTCCTCATGTCCCTGGTGCTCGCGGTGGCCGTGATCCTGCTCGTGCTCGACTTCAACCGCCGCAACCGGCGGATGCGCTACCGCGCGGAGTACGCCGAGCGCCGCGCCGCCGAGGAGCAGGTGGGCGGCTACACCCGGGAGGCCCCCGACGCCCCGGCCGCCGGGGAGACCCCGGGCTCTGCGGCCGAGGACCCGGGAGGACCCGACCCGCGCGGCTGAGACCGGGGCCCCTTCCTCGGGGCCCCGCGCCGGACCCGAGACCCGAGGAGCGAACGTGCCCAACCGACTGACCGGACAGTCCTCCGCCTACCTGCGCCAGCACGCGGAGAACCCCGTGGCCTGGCAGCCCTTCGACGACGCCGCGTTCGCCGAGGCCGTCCGCCGCGACGTCCCGGTGTTCCTCTCGGTCGGCTACGCCGCCTGCCACTGGTGCCACGTGATGGCCCACGAGTCCTTCGAGGACCCGGAGGTCGGCGCCTACCTCGACGAGCACTTCGTGCCGGTCAAGGTGGACCGGGAGGAGCGCCCCGACGTGGACGCCGTCTACATGAGCGCCACCCAGCTGCTCACCCGCCAGGGCGGGTGGCCCATGAGCGTGTTCCTCACCCCGGACGGCCGGGCCTTCCACGCCGGCACCTACTTCCCGCCCCGCCCCGCCCACGGCATGCCGTCCTTCCGGCAGGTGCTCGAGGCGGTGACGGAGGCGTGGGCCACCCGCCGCGGCGAGCTGGAGCAGGCCGCGGACGCGGTCGCCCGCGCCGTCGCCGGACAGGCGGAGGACCTGCGCACCGCCCTGGCCGCCGGCGCGGTGCCCGTGCCGGCGGCCGGGGACGGCCCGGACCCGACCGCCGCGGCCCTCGAGGTGCTCCTGCAGGAGGAGGACCCGGTCCACGGCGGATTCGGCGGAGCCCCCAAGTTCCCGCCCTCCACCGTGCTGCCGCTGCTGGAGCGGATCGCGGCCGGGCCCGGCGGACCGGCCGCGGAGCAGGCCCGCGGCCTGCTGGGCCGCACCCTCGGCGCCATGCGGGTCTCCGCGCTCTTCGACCAGGTGGGCGGCGGCTTCTACCGCTACTCGGTGACCCGGGAGTGGTCCCTGCCGCACTACGAGAAGATGCTCTACGACAACGCCCAGCTGCTGCGCGCCTACGCGCGCGCCGCGGCCCGGGAGCCCGGCCGCGGCGACGAGCGCACGGCCGGGGCCACGGCCGCGTTCCTGCTGCGCGAGCTGCGCCTGCCCGGCGGGGCGTTCGCCTCCTCCCTGGACGCGGACAGCCCCTCCGCGGACGGGGACGTGCACAGCGGGGAGGGCGCCTTCTACGTGTGGACCCGCGCCGAGCTGGCCGCGGTGCTCGGCCCCGAGCGCGGCACGGCCGTGGCCGACCTCATGGGGGTGGCCGCCGGCCGCGCCCAGCCGCTGCACCCGGGGCGCGTCCTGGACGAGGAGGAGCAGGCCCTGTGGGACGCCGCGCGCCCCGAGCTCGCGGCGGCCCGGGCGGCCCGGCCCGCCCCGGCCCGGGACGACAAGGTCGTGGCCGGGTGGAACGGGCTGGCCGTCACGGCCCTCGCCGAGGCCGGCGTGCTGCTGGAGGACCCCGCGCTGCTGCTCGCGGCCGAGGAGGCCGCCGGGCACCTGTGGGAGGTGCACTGGGACGGCGGCCGCCGCCGGCTGGCGCGCACCAGCCACGCCGGCTCGGCGGAGCGCTCCATCGAGGGCCTGCTGGAGGACTACGCGCTGCTGGCCGAGGCGTTCCTGGCCCTGTACCGGGCCACCGGCGCCACGGCCTGGCTCCGGCGGGCCCGCACGCTCGCCGACGCGGCCGAGGAGCGCTTCTCGCACCCGGACCCGGACGGCGGGGAGCGGGCGCCGGGACGGATCTGGTCCGACCTCGCCGACGTCCCCGCCCCGCTGCTGGCCGCCGGCGGCTCGGGGCGCGCCCAGCCCCTCGACGACGTCACGCCCGCCGGCGCCGCCGTGCTCGCGGCGGTGCTCGTGGAGCTGTGGGCCCTGGACGAGGACGAGGCCCGCGCCCGGCTCGTCCCGTCCCTGCTCGGTCCGCTGCAGCTCCTGGCCCAGCGCTCGCCCCGCGCCGCGGGACGGGCCCTCACCGTGCAGGCCGAGCTGGGCTCCGCGCCGGCCCACGTGGTGCTCGCCGGAGGGACCGCCGAGGACAAGCTCGAGGCCCGCCGCGCCGTCGGGGCCGCCGCGGTGCTGGGCACCCACGTGATCGACGCCGACGCCCCCGGGGCGCCCGGCGCCGCACGCGGGAGGACGGCGCCGGGCGGGCGGTTCACGGTCTACGTGTGCCGGGACTTCGCCTGCCGCGCCCCGGTCCACACGGTCGCCGAGCTGCGCGAGGAGCTGGCGGCGGGGGACTGACTCAGCCGAGCATCGCGAGCATGATCGCCACGTAGTGCAGCCCGAAGCCGAGGACCGTGCAGGCGTGGAAGATCTCGTGGAAGCTGAACACCTCGGGCAGCAGCCGCGGGCGCTTGGTGCCGTAGAACACCGCGCCGGTGATGTAGGCGGCGCCGCCCGCCGCGGTGAGCACCGCCGCCGGCGGGCTGGTCTGCCAGAACTGGGGGAGGTAGACGACGGCGAGGCAGCCCATCACCACGTAGAGCGGGGTGTAGAGCCACCGGGGCGCGAGCGTCCACAGCAGCCGGAAGAGCACCAGCCCTGCGGCGCAGGCCCAGATCACGCTCAGCAGCACCCGGGACTGGTCCGGGGCCAGCAGTGCGACGGCCAGCGGGGTGTAGGTCCCCGCGATCAGCAGGGCGATGTTGGAGTGGTCCATCCGGCGCAGGACCATGTGCAGCCGGCGGGGCCAGTAGGCGCGGTGGTAGATCGCCGACACGCCGAACAGCAGGATCCCGGTGACCCCGTACACAGCGCACGCGATGCGCAGCTCCGTGGTCGGGGCGAGCATTATCGCCACGAGCCCCAGGGCGACGACGACGGGCGTGAAGCCGGCGTGGATCCAGCCCCGCCACGCGGGCTTGCGCTCCGCGAGGTCCTCGAGCCGGTGCTCGATCGCCTCCCCGAGCTCTGCGGCGGCGCGGGCCGGCCCCCCGTGCGAGTGCTCCATGGTGTTCCTTCCGGCGTGCGGCGGTGAATCCGGACGATCCTCCACCGGGTAGTTTAGGAGGCGTCCCCGGCCGCCGCCCGAGCCCGTGACCGCCGACACGGCCGGGCCCGCCGCCCCCGCCAGCTCCGGCGGCGCGCCAGGCACCCCGTTCAGCACGAGCACCAGCACCAGGACCCGCGGCCCCCGCCGCGGGCGAGACCTCGGGAGGACCCACAGATGCCCAAGCCACGGCCGCTCTACCGGTTCTACGAGCGCCGGCTCGCCGCCGACCTCGACCCGCGGCGGCTGCCCAAGCACGTCGGCGTGCTCGTGGACGGGAACCGGCGGTGGGCCAAGCAGTTCGGCGCCTCGACCGCGGACGGGCACAAGGCGGGGGCGCAGAAGATCGTGGAGTTCCTGGGCTGGTGCCGGGAGCTGGACATCGAGGTGGTCACCCTCTACATCCTCTCCACCGAGAACCTCAAGCGTCCGGCCGCGGAGCTGGAGCCCCTGCTCGAGATCATCTCGGACCTCATGGAGACCCTCTCCGAGACGGGCATCTGCCGGGTCCAGCCCGTGGGCGCCCTCGAGATGCTGCCGCCGCGGCTGGCCGCGTGCCTGGCCGACCTCACCGAGCGCACGGCGGACAACGCCGGCCCGCACCTGAACATCGCGGTGGGCTACGGCGGCCGGCAGGAGATCGTCGACGCCGTGCGGGAGGTCCTCACCGAGGCCCTCGACGCCGGCGCCGACGTCCGGGAGCTGGCCCAGGAGCTGTCGGTGGAGCACATCTCGGAGCACCTCTACACCCGCGGGCAGCCGGACCCGGACCTGCTCATCCGCACCTCGGGGGAGCAGCGGCTCTCCGGCTTCCTCATGTGGCAGTCCGCCTACAGCGAGTACTACTTCTGCGAGGCCCTGTGGCCGGACTTCCGGCGGGTGGACTTCCTGCGGGCGCTGCGCGACTACGCGTCCCGCCAGCGGCGCTTCGGCGGCTGAACCCCCGGGACGTCGCTGGCAATTTCCGCCTCGTTCACCGTTTCTGCTCGCGCGGCGGGTCCGGCCTGCGTACGTTGTCCTCAGGCGGGCGGCGCGGACGCCGACCGCCGGACAGAGGAGGAAGGGCCGCCATGAGCATCTCCAAGAACACGGAGCGCATCGTCGACATCTCCGCCCCGCTGGGCGCCGCCCAGCCGCGGACCGGGGTGCGCTCCTACGTGATCGACACCTCGGTGCTCCTGTCCGACCCACGGGCCGTCCTGCGCTTCGCCGAGCACGAGGTGGTGCTGCCGGTCGTGGTGATCACCGAGCTGGAGGGCAAGCGGCACGACCCCGAGCTGGGCTACTTCGCCCGGCAGGCCCTCCGCCTGCTCGACGACCTGCGGGTGGAGCACCACGGGCTGAACCGTCCCGTCCCGATCGGGGACCAGGGCGGAACCCTCGTGGTGGAGCTCAACCACGTCTCGGACACCGTGCTGCCCGTGAGCTTCCGGCTCAAGGACAACGACTCCCTGATCCTGGCGGTGGCCCTGAGCCTCTCCAACGACGGCCGGGACGTGTGCATCGTGTCCAAGGACCTCCCGATGCGGGTGAAGGCCTCCGCCCTGGGCCTGGAGGCCGAGGAGTACCGGGCGGAGTGGGTGGGCTCGGACGTCGAGTGGTCCGGCACCGCGTCCGTGGACGTGCCCGACGACGTCGTGGACCGGCTCTACACCGGTGAGGCCGTCGTGGTCCCGGGCACGGAGGGCCTGCCGGCCAACACGGGCCTGACCCTGCACTCGACCCGCGGCAGCGCCCTGGCGCGGATCCGTGCGGACGGTGCGGCCCGGGTGGTGCGCGGGGACCGGGACGTCTTCGGCGTCAACGGCCGCTCCGCCGAGCAGCGGCTGGCCATCGACCTGCTGCTCGACCCCGAGGTCGGCATCGTCTCCCTCGGCGGCCGGGCCGGCACCGGCAAGTCCGCCCTGGCGCTGTGCGCGGGCCTGGAGACGGTCATGGAGCGCCGCGAGCACCGCAAGGTCATGGTGTTCCGCCCGCTCTACGCGGTGGGCGGCCAGGAGCTGGGCTACCTGCCCGGCTCCGAGGAGGAGAAGATGAACCCGTGGGGCCAGGCCGTCTTCGACACCCTCGGGGCGCTGGTCTCCCCGGAGGTCGTCGAGGAGGTGCTCGACCGCGGGATGCTCGAGGTGCTGCCCCTGACCCACATCCGAGGCCGCTCCCTGCACGACGCCTTCGTGATCGTGGACGAGGCCCAGTCCCTCGAGAAGAACGTGCTCCTGACGGTGCTCTCCCGCATCGGCCAGGGCTCCAAGGTGATCATGACCCACGACGTCGCCCAGCGCGACAACCTGCGGGTGGGCCGCCACGACGGGGTCACCGCGGTGGTCGAGGCGCTCAAGGGCCACCCGCTGTTCGGCCACGTCACCCTCACCCGCTCGGAGCGCTCGCCTATCGCGGCGCTGGTGACGGAGGTGCTGGGCGACCTGGAGCCCTGAGGCCGGCCCTGGCCGGTCGGCTCAGGGGCCGACCGGCCAGGGCAGGTGCCGGCTCACGTCGGTGAGGTCCAGCCGCACGGAGGTGAAGAGGTCGTCGATGAAGTAGTCGTCGACGGCCTCGATCCTCAGGTCGTGGCCGGTGCCCGCGAGGGGCCCCTCGAGGACCTCCGAGCGCACGCACACGCCCGTCCGCTCGTCGAGCAGCACCCGGGTGCGGGCCGGGGCGAGCGGATGGCCCGGCGTGCTCGGCGTGTAGGCGGAGCCCGGGGACACCACCGCGCCGCGCACCGCCCGCCCGTGGTGGACGCCCGTGAAGACCTCCTCGACGGTGCACGGGCGCCGCTCCGGCAGATAGGGCGGCACGGGGGCGCTGCCGG
Organism: Kocuria oceani; assembly: GCF_029524215.1. Classification (NCBI taxonomy): domain Bacteria; kingdom Bacillati; phylum Actinomycetota; class Actinomycetes; order Micrococcales; family Micrococcaceae; genus Kocuria; species Kocuria oceani. The sequence continues at coordinate 152,956 of NZ_JARAMH010000009.1, forward strand.
CGAGCTCGACCGGGTCGAGGATGGCCTGCCAGCGGCCGCCGCCGAAGACGGGGTCCCCGTAGGCGGCCTCCGGCCGGCGCTCCACCAGGCCGGAGTCGGTGAAGACCGGGGTCACGAGGGACGGCGCGAGCAGCCAGGACGACGAGGTGGAGGCCACGTAGAAGTCGTCGCGCGAGCGCTCCAGCGAGGTGGCCGTGTAGAGGGGGACCCCGTCCAGGGTCTCCACGCGCAGCTCCGACGGACGGCGCACCCACGCCCGCACCGGCTCGCGCGGTGCCTGGTCCGGTGGTGCGAGCCAGGACAGCCCGAAGCGCAGGGTGTCCCAGCGCCACGGCGAGGACCGGCACAGCGCGGCGAACTCGTCCGGATCGGTGGGCGCGGGGGCGGGGGAGCGGGGCATGGCCCCAGTCTAGGGAGGCCGGCATCGGCCCACAGGGCCCGGGCCCGCCGGCCGGCCCGGCGGCTACGATGCCCGGTGTGAGCGCCTTCCTGACCGACCAGTTCGCCCGCGGGGACGCCGCGGGCTGGGCCGCCGGGGCGCTCGCGGCGGCCGGCCTGCTGGTGCTGGCCGGCGGGTGCGCGTGGCTGTGGCGCACGGACGTGCGCGAGCACCTGCTGCCCGGCCGGGTGGTGCGCCCGCTCTATCCCGTGTGCGGCGGGCTGCTGGGCGCCGCGGCGCTCGTGGCCGGGGAGCCGGTGCGGCTGCTGTGGATGCTGTGGGGCCTGGCGGTGATGGGCGGGATCTACGTCCTGCTCCGCCTGCTGCAACCCGCCGGGATGGGGATGGGCGACGTCCGGCTGTCCGGGCTGCTGGGCATGTGCCTGGGCTTCGCCTCGGTGTGGCACGCGGTGCTCGGCGCGGCGGCCGGGTTCGTGCTCGGCGGTCTGGCCGGGGCCCTGCTGGTGGTCGCGGGCCGGGCCGGGGCCCGGACCCGCGTGGCCTTCGGCCCGGCGATGATCAGCGGTGCCCTCGGGGTGCTGCTGCTGCTCTGAGCGCCCCGGCCGGCCCGTGCCGCGCGATCCGTGCCGCGCCGGCCCGCGGGCGCCTGCCAGAATGGGCCGGGACCCCCGGCCCCCGGGCCGACCACCGCCGGACAAGGAGCGCCCATGCCCGTCCCCGAGTTCGTCCTCTCCCTGCGCGAGAAGATCGGCCACGACCTGCTCTGGCTGCCCGCGGTCACCGCCGTCGTCCTGCGCGACGACGGCCGGGTGCTGCTGGCCCGGCGCAGCGACAACGGCAACTGGGGGCTGGTCAGCGGGATCGTGGAACCCGGCGAGGAGCCGGCGGTCACGGCGGTGCGGGAGTGCCTGGAGGAGACCGGCGTCGTCGCCGTCGTGGAGGACCTCGTGGCGATCAAGGCCGGCGAGCCGGTGCAGTACCCCAACGGGGACCGGTGCCAGTTCCTCGACCACACCTTCCGCTGCCGCTGGGTCTCCGGGGAGGCCCGGGTCAACGACGACGAGTCCCTCGAGGTCGGCTGGTACCACCCGGCCGACACCCCGGAACTCCCGCCGCACCAGCGGGCGCGTCTCGACGCGGCCCTGGCCCACGACGGCCGGGCGCGCTTCGTGGTCTGAGCCGGCGGCCGCTCCCGGTCCGGACCGGGAGCGGCCGACGCCGCGGGGGAACGACGCACAAGAAACACAGCGTGCTTACTTGTGGGCCGGTGCACACGTTCCTAGACTCGGAAGCGTCCGCACCCGCAGCACCGACGAGCAAGGAGGAGCAACATGGCCACAGGAGAGACCGGTTTCGACGACGTCACCTACGACCTGGTGTCCGTGCAGTACCACGCGCTCAAAGCAGGTCACGACTACGGCCAGTACGTGCGGGACGCCCGCAACGCCGGCCGCGACGACATCGCCGACTTCTTCGAGAAGGTGATGTCCGAGGACTCCGCACGGGCCCAGCAGTGCCACGAGTTCATCAAGGAGCTCTCCAAGTCCGGCGAGTCCGGCCCCGCCGTGACCTCCTGATCCGGAGCACCGGTCCGGGGTGGGAGCCGCCGGACGACGAAAAGGGGGTCGCCCCCGCACCGGGACCGTGTCCGGTGCGGGGGCGACCCCCTTCCGCGCGCCTGCCTCGCGCCGGGTCAGTCGTTGGTGCCCGTCATCGTGGTGACGTCCAGCGCGCGGTCCAGCTCCTCCTCGGTGAGCTGCCCGTTCTCGACGTAGCCCAGGGCGAGAGTCGCCTCGCGCACCGTCATCTTGTTCGCCACGGCGTGCTTGGCGATCTTCGCGGCGGCCTCGTAGCCGATGGCCTTGTTCAGCGGGGTCACGATGGAGGGGGAGGCCTCGGCCAGGAACCGGCAGCGCTCCACGTTCGCCTCGAGCCCGTCGATCATCTTCTCCGCCATGACCCGCGAGGAGTTGGCGAGCAGCCGGATCGACTCCAGCAGGGCGGAAGCCATGACCGGGATGCCCACGTTGAGTTCGAAGGCTCCGTTGGTGGAGGACAGGGACACCGTGGTGTCGTTGCCGATCACCTGGGCGCAGACCTGGATCGTGGACTCGCAGATCACCGGGTTCACCTTGCCCGGCATGATCGAGGAGCCCGGCTGCAGGTCGGGGATGAGGATCTCGCCCAGGCCGGTGTTGGGGCCGGAGCCCATCCAGCGCAGGTCGTTGTTGATCTTCATGTAGCTGTAGGCCACGGTGCGCAGCTGCCCCGAGGCCTCGACGAGGCCGTCCCGGTTGGCCTGGGCCTCGAAGTGGTTGCGCGCCTCCGTGATCGGCAGTCCGGTCTCCTCGGCCAGCAGCTCGATCACGCGGGCGGAGAACCCGGCGGGGGTGTTGATGCCGGTGCCCACGGCGGTCCCGCCCAGGGGCACCTCGGCCACGCGGGGCAGGGCGGCCTGGACGCGCTCGATGCCGTAGCGCACCTGGGCGGCGTATCCGCCGAACTCCTGGCCCAGGGTCACCGGGGTGGCGTCCATCAGGTGCGTGCGCCCCGACTTCACGACGTCCCGGAACTCGGCGGCCTTGCGCTCGAGGGACTCGGCGAGCTGCGTCATGGCGGGGACCAGGTCGTTGACCAGGGCGCCCGTGACGGCCACGTGCACGGAGGTCGGGAAGACGTCGTTGGAGGACTGGGAGGCGTTGACGTGGTCGTTGGGATGGACCTCGACGCCCTTGCCCTCCAGCGCCCGGCTGGCCAGGGTGGCCAGGACCTCGTTGGTGTTCATGTTGGAGGACGTCCCGGAGCCGGTCTGGAACACGTCGATCGGGAAGTGCTCGTCGTACCGGCCCGTGGCGACCTGGTCCGCGGCCTCGGCGATCGCGCGGGCGCGCTCGTCGTCGAGCACCCCCAGCTCCGCGTTCGCCAGGGCGGCGGCCTTCTTGATCTGCGCCAGCGCGACGATGTGCTGGGGCTCGAGGGTTCTGCCGGAGATGGGGAAGTTCTCGACGGCGCGCTGAGTCTGGGCGCGGTACAGGGCCTGTGCGGGCACCCGCACCTCGCCCATGGTGTCGTGCTCGATGCGGTACTCGGTGGACGCTGCCGTGCTGTTTGCCGTGGTGTCTGTGGTGGTGTTCGCCATGGCGTCAGTCTAGGTCAGCCCGAGGTGACGCCCGGCACGGTGACCCGCGGCGTCCGGGGTCCTCAGCGGGCCGGCAGCCAGGTCCCGTGGCCGTGCACGAGCTCGGCCTGCCCGTCCTCCAGGTGGTAGAAGACGCCCACCACGGCCACCTCGCCCTGCGAGACGGCCTCGTTGATGATCCGCGACTGCTCGAGCAGCCGGGAGGCCGTCTGCTTGGTGTGCTCGACCACGGCCGAGTTGACGTCGGGCTCCCCGTGCCGCCGGGCGTCGAGCACGGACGGCATGATCCGCTCGATGAGGTCCCGCTGGAAGCCGCGCGGCATGTCCCCGGAGTGCGCGGTCGCGTGCGTGGCGCTGACCGCCCCGCACGAGTCGTGGCCCAGGACCATGACCAGCGGGGTGCCCAGGTTGGCCACGGCGTACTCGATCGAGCCGAGCACGGCGTCGTCGATGACCTGCCCGGCGGTGCGGACCACGAAGGCGTCCCCGAGCCCGAGGTCGAAGATGATCTCGGCGGCCAGCCGGGAGTCCGAGCAGCCGAAGATCACCGCGAACGGGTCCTGTCCGCCCGCCACGGACTGCCGGCGGGAGGCGTCCTGGTTGGGGTGCAGGGACTCGCCGGCCACGAAGCGGGCGTTGCCCTCGCGCAGGCGCTGCCAGGCGGCGGCGGGGGTGCGGGGCGAGGAGTCGTCGGATCGGATCTCGGGGGTCATGGCTGCTCCGTGGGTGCGGGGTCGGAGACCTCGGCGAGTGCCGCGGTCACTGCGGTGGCGAGGTGGTCCAGCTCGGCGCCGGGCGCGTCGCCCTTGAGCACCACGGTGGAGCCGTCGACCTCGCCGGAGTAGACGGTCAGGGCGTCCCGGTCCCGGGACTCCTCCCGGACGTGGACGTCCCACTGCACGCCCCCGGCCTCGGCGGTCGCGGAGACGGGCACGGCCTCGGTCTGCTGCGCCAGCCACGTGGGGTTGGCCAGGGACGTCTGCACGAGGCCGATGAAGTTGCCCTGCGGGGTGGCCCAGCCGATCTCCCAGTAGGGCACGCCCTCCGCGGCCCCGGCGTCCCAGCGGGCGTAGTTGGCCGTCCAGTCCTCGCCCGGCTCGGGGACGACCGGCGGGAACGGGGCCTCCTCGGCCACGTAGTCCGCCTCCTGCGCCACGTCGACGTCGGGGCGGTACGGCTGGGCGTCCGGGCGCGGCTGGAGCCACACGAACGGCAGCACCAGCAGCAGCAGGACGGCCATCGAGATGATCATGCCCTGCACGGGGGCGTTGATCCGCCGCGCCTGCTTCTCCGTGATCTGGGGCAGGGGCGGCGTCCCGGGGCCGGGCGCGGCCGCACGGGGCGCGTCCGCGGGCGGCTCGGCGGAACGGTCGGGGGTCGGGGAACTCACGGGTCCATTGTGCCCTGTCCGGGAGGTCGCGGTCGCACCACCGGGCTGACTGTGAGCCGGCTCCCAGCGCGCGGACGGGCGGGCGATATGCTGGGCGGGACGCGGTCCGCGCCGCGGCCGATCCCGGCCCGGTGGCCCGCAGACCCGAAACTCGAAGGTGAGGAACATCGTGGCCCAGGAATCCCCCGGAACGACCAAGGCATCCAGCAACAACGTGGCCGACCGCAACCTGGCGATGGAGCTGGTGCGCACGACCGAGGCCGCGGCGATCGCCGGGGGCCAGTGGGTGGGCGCCGGCGACAAGAACGCCGCCGACGGGGCCGCGGTCGACGCCATGCGAGCCCTGCTCTCCACCGTGCACTTCAACGGCACCGTGGTCATCGGCGAGGGCGAGAAGGACGAGGCGCCCATGCTGTTCAACGGCGAGCAGGTGGGCGACGGCTCCGGGCCGGCCTCCGACGTCGCGGTGGACCCCATCGACGGCACCCGCCTCACGGCGCTGGGCATGAACAACGCCCTGGCCGTCATCGCGGTGGCCGACGGCGGGTCGATGTTCGACCCCTCGGCCGTGTTCTACATGGACAAGCTCGTGGTGGGCCCGGAGGCCGCGGACTTCGTGGACCTGCGCCTGCCGGTCAAGCAGAACCTGCACCTGGTGGCCAAGGCCAAGGGCATCCACGTCAACCAGCTCACCGTGTGCGTGCTGGACCGCCCCCGGCACCAGAAGCTCGTCGACGAGATCCGCGCGACCGGTGCCCGCACCCGGATGATCCTCGACGGGGACGTGGCCGGCGCGATCGCCGCGTGCCGCGAGGGCACCGGCGTGGACGTCATGATGGGCATCGGCGGCACCCCGGAGGGCATCGTCACCGCGTGCGCCGTCAAGGCCACCGGCGGGATCATCCAGGGCCGGCTCGCGCCGGTCGACGACGCGGAGCGGCAGAAGGCCGTCGACGCCGGGCTCGACGTCGACGCGGTGCTCTCCACGGACGACCTCGTCACCTCCGACAACTGCTTCTTCGCCGCCACGGGCATCACCGACGGCGACCTGCTGCGGGGCGTGCGCTACCGCGGCCGGCGGATCACCACCCAGTCCATCGTGATGCGCTCCCGCTCCGGGACCGTGCGCATGGTCGAGGCCGAGCACCTCGCCGCGAAGTGGGAGAAGTACGCCCGCCGCTGACCCCGGCGCCCCGGCCCGTCCGGCCGGCACAGGACCCCTCGGGCCGGCCACCGGCACGGGGGGTCCTCGCCGTCCCCGTCATGCCGTGTCCGGGGGCCGATGCGGCGACCGGCCGCCCTAGACTGGTGCCGAACTGCGGGCGCCGACCGCGGTCCCCCCACCGGGGCGGGGCGCCCGGGTGATGAGGAGGACTCCATCGTGAGCACCACGGTCAGCCCGTGCCCCAACCGCAAGACCTGGGACGCCACCGTCCGGGTGACCGGCGGCCACCCCCAGCAGCTGTGGGGGATCGGCCAGGCCCAGATCTCGGCCGAGGGCCCGGGCCTGCGGGTGGACCGGGTCATGGTCCACGACGCCGAGCAGCGCACCGTGGGCTACGCCCAGCTCCACCTGCGCTCGGAGGCCGAGCGCGTGGTCGCCGGCACGGTGCACGCCCACGTGCACCGGCCCCAGGACCTGCCGGTGGTCGCCGAGGCCCTGGCGCTCTGGGCCCGGGAGGAGCACGCGGCGGAGCTGCTGCGCTTCCAGCCCGACACGCTGCGCACGCCGGGCACGGCCGAGGCCCTGGCGGCCGCCGGCTTCGCGCGGCCGGCCACCGGCGGCGGCCCCGACGAGCCCCGCCGGCTGGAGGTCCCGCTGGGGGAGACCCAGCAGGACCTCTCCCGCCGGCTCTCCGAGGCGACCCTGGGCCGGTGCCGGGCGGCCCTGCGCACCCCCGGCGTGACCGTGCGCGAGGTCACCGCGCAGAGCCGGGCGCTGGCCAACATCGGGCTGCGCACCCGGCTCATCACGCAGCTGCTCGAGGACCTGGGGGACGACTCCCTGCTGCTCGTGGCCACCGAGGAGGGCGACGTCGGGGCCGAGACCGCCCTGGGCTACCTCTGGTTCGTGCACACGCGCGGGCTGGCGATGATCTACCGCCTGGGCTTCACCCGCCGGGGCCGCGATCTGGGCCTGGACGACGCCCTGCTGCTCACCGGGCTCGTGGAGCTGCAGAAGCGCCGCGTGCAGCGCCTCGACGGCGGGGACCCGGACGAGGCGGACGTGCCGCAGGTGGTCCGCGAGCTGGCCGGCACGGAACGGCCGGTGCTGGGTCCGTGGGAGAAGTCCCTGGGGCGCAGCCCGGCCGGGGAGTTCTCGGCGGAGGCGGCCGACGCCGTCGCGGCGCGCACCGGCACGGCCGTCGCCGCGGAGCTGGGCCTGGAGGCGCCCGCCCCGGCGCGGTCCTGGTCCCCGGGCGGCCCCGAGACGGCCGCCGCGCCCGCCGACGGCGACGGCGCGGGGGGCACCGGCCGCTCCCGGACCCGGCGGGCCCGGGCACTCACCCGGCGGGTGGTCGGGGAGGGGCTCTCCGCGCTGCGCGACGCGGCCGGGCGCTGACGCGGCCGCGCCGGCAGCCCGGCGACGGGCGCGGTCGCGGCGATGCCTCGGCGCTGCGTCGCCTCCGGGGCCTCGGTCCGGGGACCGGCGCGGCCTCCGCGCCGGCGGGCGTCGTGGCCGGAGGGCGCCCGCCGGCGGTGCGCCGTCCGTGCCGATCCGCTCAGGCGTCCCGGCGGTGGGCGAGGGCCGCGCGGAGCCGCCCGGGCACTCCCGGGAGCTCCCGGCGCGCCGAGGCGGCCGTCTCGCGGGCGGCGCGCAGGCCGGTGTAGGCCGCGTACCGGCTGCGGCCCACCGGCAGGTCCCAGGTCCCCGGGTAGGCCTCCGGGCGGCCGCCGAAGGACTTCTTGAACTTCGTGAAGCCGTGCCAGGCGTGCTCCGGGTCCGCGCCCTCGGGGGCCGTGCCGAACAGGTCGAAGCGGCGCAGGCCCTTCTGCCGGGCGTCCAGCACCATCCGCACGACCAGCGGGATGCCCGCGGAGAGCTTGCGGTGCTCGAAGTCCATCGCGGCGTGGGCGTAGGTGCGGGTGTCGTCGGAGTCGTAGACGAGCGAGGCGCCGATGGGCTGCCCGTCCAGCCGCGCCACGTACAGGACGGCCGCACCGAGCGGCATGAGCGTGCGCGCGGCCTCGCGCAGGTAGGCGTCCTGCTGCCGGGTGAAGTCCTTGCGCTCGGCGGTGGCGTCGAGGAAGCCCAGCAGGACGTCGACGTCCCCCGGGTCGGTGGACGCGGTGAACGTCACGCCCTTCTTGGCGATGTTGCGGTGCAGGTTGCGGTTGGTGGACTTCATGTCCTTGAGGATCGCGTCCTCGTCCTGCGTCAGGTCGATCACCTGGGTGTGCCCGGGCTGGACCTGGCGCGGCGCCGGGCGCAGACCGCGGCGGCGCAGCGAGGCCTCGGGGGTCTCCAGCCCGTCGGTCACGGCGGCGTCCACGGGCTCCACCCGGACGAACCAGCACCGCTCCTCCCGGGCCGTGCGCACGAGGTGCTCGAGCGCCTCCTCGAAGGCCTGGGGGGTGCCGGCCTCGGGGCCGTACGGGCAGTACAGGTAGCGGCCGAGCCTGCCGCCCTCGAGGACCGCGAGGTAGCGCCACCCGTCCCCGGAGGCCTGGAACACCCGGTGCCCCAGGTTCCGCTGGAAATCGGCCCATGCATTCGACTGAAGTATGTTCGCCACGCCCCCACTGTACCGGTGCGTCCAGGAGCCCCCGGCGCGGTCGCCCGGGCCCCCGGGCCGGGACGGCGGCCCAGGTCAGGGCACGGAGCAGGTGCCGTTGGGGGTGAGCTCCTCGGCGGGCACCCGGGGGAGCGCGGCCGGGACCGGGACGGCCATGGCGACCCCCGGGCCCACGGCCGCGCCGCGCGGCAGCGCCTCGGCCTGCCGGGCCCCGCGGTCGGTGGCCTCCTCCAGCACCTGGGCGAGGTCCTCGTGCAGCCGGTCGTAGTCCGGGTAGGTCGGGAAGGACGGGTCGTAGTAGGGCGGGCCGGCGGCGAACTGCACCAGCTCGTGCTCCTTGGCCTTCAGGGCCACGTCCACGAACGAGCCGATCTGGCTCTGCGGGATGTCGGTCTCGACGACCTGCGTGCCGGACTCCGCGAGGTCCTGGAACCGGGCGAGGACGTTGACGGGGTTCAGCTGCTTGAGCATCGCGGCCTGCACGCAGCGCTGGCGGGCCTGCCGGTCGTAGTCGGTGGCCCCCTCGCGGGACCGGGCGTACCAGAGGGCGTGGTAGCCGTCCAGGTGCTGGACGCCCGGCTCGATGTAGCCGAAGATCTCGTTCGGCAGGCCGGTGACCAGGTCGGTGCCGCCGCCGATCGGCACGCGCCCGCCGACGTCGATGGTGATCCCGCCGAGGGCGTCCACGAGCTGCTCGAAGCCGTTCATCTCGACGATCGCGTAGGCCTGGACCTCGATGCCGAGCACCCCCGACGCGGCGTCCTTCATGGCCTCGGCGCCGGGGTCCGCGGCGTCCGGGTACAGCTCGGCGTGGTTGTTCGTGACGTCGGTGTAGAGGGCGTTGAGGATGCACTCGTCGCCGCAGTCGAAGCCCTCGGGGTAGACCTCGGCCAGCGGGGAGTCCTCGGGGAAGGGGGCGTTCTGCAGATTGCGGGGCAGGGAGATGGTCACGGTCCGCCCGGAGTCGGCGTCCACGCTGAGCACCGTCATCGAGTCGGGGCGGCGGCCCGAGCGGTCCTCCCCGGAGTCGGTGCCCATGAGCAGGATGTTGTAGCGCCCGTCCGCGGGCCGGAAGGGCAGTCCGCCCCCGAAGACGTCCGAGACCGCCCCGCGGGTCACGGACAGCAGATAGGCGGAGTAGGCCAGCCCGCCCGAGGTGACGAGCATGAGCGCCACGGTGGCGGCGGCCACCGCCCGGCGGGTGCGCTGCGCGAGCAGTCCGGGCCGGATCAGGCGCAGCGTGTCGAAGAAGAGGAACGCCCACCCCAGGGCCAGGCCCAGCAGCACGGCGATCAGCAGCAGGGACGTCAGCGAGTTGGTCAGGAACCAGATCAGAGGAGTCCGCCACAGCAGGAGACTCACGAGGGCCAGGGCCAGGGCCGCCCAGACGACCACGTCGGCCTTCAGGGCGGCGCGCCCCGTCGCCCGCCGGCCCGCGACGAGCTGGGCGCTGCCGGGAACCACGAGCGTGGACAGGAGCAGCGTCCAGGCGCGCCGGGCGCGCGTGCCCTCCCCGGCGTGCTGCGGGTGGCGCAGCGGGTCCGTGAGCCGCGGCGGGGACGCGGCGTCGTCGTCGCCCCGCCGCACGGCGGTGACGGCGTCCTCGGGCGTCGCGCCGGAGCCGGGTCCCGGATCAGGTCGGCGGTGCGGCGGACGGGGGTCCGGCTCGGCGCGGGGGGTGTGGCCGTTCACGGGCAGCTCCGGCGGGGAAGGGCGGGTGGGGAAGGGCGGGGCGGCGGGCTCAGGCGCCGAGGCGCGAGCGCAGGGCGGCGCCCTTGTCCTGGGCGGTCTGCCGCAGCTCGGAGGCGAAGTGCACCAGCTGCTCGCGCAGCTGCGCGGCCCGGTCGTCCGCGCCCGCGGCGAGGATGCGCGCCGCGAGCAGCCCGGCGTTGCGGGCCCCGCCGATGGACACGGTGGCCACCGGCACGCCGGCGGGCATCTGCACGATCGACAGCAGCGAGTCCATGCCGTCGAGCGTCCGCAGGGGGACGGGCACCCCGATCACGGGCAGCGGGGTCACGGAGGCGAGCATGCCGGGCAGGTGGGCGGCGCCCCCGGCCCCGGCGATGAGCACGCGCAGGCCGCGGTCGTGGGCGCGCCGGCCGTAGTCGATCATCTCGGCGGGCATCCGGTGGGCGGAGACGACGTCGACCTCGTAGGCGATGCCGAACTCGTCCAGGGCGGTGGCCGCGGCCTCCATCACGGGCCAGTCGGAGTCCGACCCCATCACCACGCCCACGACGGGCTGCTGCTTCTCGTTCACTGGCACTCCTGGACTGCTGGGGTGGTGCGCGGCGCAACCGCACTCCGGTCTGGGGCTACGGTAGCCGTCCCGGCTGGACGGACCGTGAGGGGCACGCTGGTCAGGCGCGGCCGTCGCGCAGCACGGCCGCGGCGCGGGACGCCCGGCGGCGCAGCTCCGGGATCTCGTCCGCCGCGCCCGTGATGTTCACGTGGCCGATCTTGCGTCCGGGCCGCACCGCCTTGCCGTAGTTGTGGATCTTGGCGCGGGGCTCGGCGCTCATCGCGTCCCGGTAGGCGCCGAAGAGGTCCTGGTTGGCCCCGCCCAGGTAGTTCTTCATCACCGCGGACCCGCCGATCAGCCCGGTCTCCCCGAGGGGGAGGTCGAGCACCGCGCGCAGGTGCTGCTCGAACTGGCTGGTCACGGACCCGTCCATCGTCCAGTGCCCGGAGTTGTGCGGGCGCATGGCCAGCTCGTTGACGAGGAACCCGGGGCCGCGGCCGGGGCTCTCGAACAGCTCCACCGCCAGCACGCCCGTGACCCCGAGCTCGGTGGCCAGGGTCAGGGCGGCGTGGGCGGCGGCGGCGGCCACCGCGGGCTGCAGGTCCGGGGCGGGGGCGAGCACCTCGTCGCAGACGCCGGCCACCTGGATGGACTCCACGACCGGCCAGGCACGCACCTCGCCGGAGGGCGTGCGGGCCACGAGGGCCGAGAGCTCGCGGGAGAACGGCACCTTCTCCTCGGCCAGCAGCGGTCCGTCCGTGCGCGCGAACCACTGCGCCGGCTCCTCGCCACGGGCGTCGGCGGCGGTGTCCAGCACCATGACGCCCTTGCCGTCGTAGCCCCCGCGCGGGGTCTTGAGCACCACGGGCCAGCCGGCCTCTTCGCCGAAGGCCACGAGCTCGTCGGCGTCGGCCACCGCCGCCCACCGGGGGTTGGGCAGGCCCAGGCGCTGCACGGCCTCGCGCATCCGCAGCTTGTCCTGGGCGTGCACCAGGGCGTCCGGCCCGGGGCGGACGGCGACGCCCTCCGCGAGCAGGGCGTGCAGGTGCTCGGTGGGCACGTGCTCGTGGTCGAAGGTCAGCACGTCCACGTCCGCGGCGAACCGGCGCAGCGCCTCGAGGTCGGTGTAGTCGCCGACCGGGGCGGTGGGCACGGCGGCGACGGCCGAGACGTCGGGGCCCTCGGCGAGCACGCGCAGCTCGATGCCCAGGGCGGTGGCGGAGGGCGCCATCATGCGGGCGAGCTGCCCGCCTCCGACGACGCCGACGACAGGTGCGGTTCCAGAAGCTCTCACCCGACCAGCGTATCCCGGCCCGGAGGGACCGCCCGGCGGGCCGTCCCCTGCCCGTCACCTGACCGTCCCCCGGCTGTCGCCGGGCCCGTAACAGGGCGCCCACGCCCAGGGAGCGCGCAGGAGGGGCGGGGTAGGATGTCCCGAGGTCCGCCGCGGGGGCTTGCCCGCGTCCGTCGACCGCTGCGCCGGCCGGCGCCCACCGACCCACCACCTGGGAGACCTGAAGCCGCGTGAACCGTCTCGTCGACCGTTTCGATGCCCTGTGGCACCTGTTCGTCAAGGAACTCATGAAGTTCGGAGTCGTCGGGGCGCTCGCCTTCGTCATCAACGCGTCGCTCACCTGGGTGCTGATGCACACCTGGTTCCAGGACGGTCACCTCAAGGCCAAGTTCGTCGCCACCGCCGTCGCGATTCTCTTCGCCTGGGTCGCGAACCGCCTCTGGACCTTCCGGCACAAGCGCCAGTCAGACAAGCGCCGCGAGCTGGTGCAGTTTCTCGTGGCCAACGGCATCGGCATGGCCATCGAGCTGGGCTGCCTCGGCTTCAGCTACTACGTGCTGGGCCTCACGAGCGCCTACGCGTCCTTCGTCTCCGGCACGATCATCGGCACCATCCTCGGCACGATCTTCCGGTACTTCGCCTACCGTTTCTGGGTCTTCACCGAGGAGCTCGACGAGGACCCGAACTTCGCCGACACCGCGGCCCTCGAGATCGCGCTGATCACCGGTGCCGCCCCCGCGGGCGGCACCGAGCACCCGCGGCGGGGAACCGCCGAGCAGGCGCCGCGGGAGACCGCCGAGCACACGCCCCGGGAGAGTGCTGCGCACCCCGGCCGGGACGCCCACGAGGGCGCGGGCCCGGCCGAGGGCCGCTGAGCGGAGCGGATCAGAACGCCACGGCGTTCTCGGCCGCCAGCACGGACGCCCAGGACGGGTCGGTGCCGTCCGCCGGCCGGTCCGTGACGACCACCGCCCGGCCACCGGCCAGCACGCCCAGGACGCGCAGCAGGTGCTCCGCGTCCATCCGCCGTCCGGGCACGTGCACCGCCGCGGCCCCGCCCCACGCCTGCTCCCGGCCGGACACGCGCGCGGCGGCGTCCGGCAGCAGCGCCCCGTGGCTCAGGGGCCCGTCATCGCCCGCCGCCCACAGGGCCGGCCCGTCCGGGTCCGGCTCCTCGAAGCCCTCGTACACGTCCGCGTGGGACCGCACCTCGGCGCAGTAGTCCAGCGCGTCCCCCTCGGGCAGCTCCCCCCGGTACCCGAGCGAGAGCGCCGGGCGGTCCAGCACCACCGCCCGCGCCCCGGAGGGCACCCGCCCGAGCAGGGCGGGAAGCGCACCCCGGGCGTCCACGAGTCCCGCCACGGCCCGGTCACCGGGCTCCGGGGCACCTCCGGACGGGTCGACCGGCCGCAGCCCGGCGCCCATGGTCCACGTGCCCAGGGCCACGGCGAGGCCGCGCCAGTGCACCTCGTCGCCCAGGGCGACGACGTCGCCCGCCTGCAGGTCCAGCTCGTCCACCCACAGGTTCGCCGTCTTGGCCGCCCAGTTGTCCAGCACCCGGCCGGAGAGCTCCACGCGCTCGCCGTCCTGCCCGTACCAGATGAGGGCGGGGTGGCTGCTCCGGCGGAGCTTGTCCACCAAGCGGGGGACAGAGGTGGGGGTAGGGATGTCCAAGGGCTCCTCCTGAGGGATGCGGGGCCGCCGGAGGCCGTCCCGAGGCATATGCGTCGGCGTGCATTCTTCGCTTTTCCGGGTGCCTCACGCCAAACCGGGCGTGACCTGGAAAAACGTCTACTCCCAAAGGAAATCTGGGCCGATATGGTTCCAAGGGTCCCTCCGGCGAGAGGGTTGACGCAGTAGTAGTTACACACGTGTAATGAGGAAGTCCGGCAGGCGATCACCAAAGATACGTTCTCCGGGATGCAACGAACTGGTACCCCCGCAGTATGCCAGTCCGGGGCCAACGTGTCGGATGGAAGGAAAGTCATGGGAGAGGCCGCACGCCAGCAGCTCGTCGATTCCACCCCCCTCAGCACCTCGCGGCGCAGCGTGCGCTCGGTGCCCGAGGACTGGTTCGTGGATCCGGCCGACCCTCGGGCCGCAGAGCGCCACGTCCGCCGCGCCGGCGGCAGCCTGGAGGAGCAGGCCACCGCCTACCTCGCCGCGCACGACACCGTGCAGAACCTCTCGGGGGACGCGGCCGGCCCGGTCGTGGACCTGCTCGAGACCCCGGTCGCCGACGGCGGCCTGGACTGGGGCTCGGTCGCCGGGCTGTACGCGGTGGAGGAGGACGAGGGCGAGCTCGCCTGGCAGACCGACGCCCTGTGCGCCCAGACGGACCCGGAGGCGTTCTTCCCGGAGAAGGGCGGATCCACCCGTGACGCCAAGCGCGTCTGCGAGGCGTGCCCGGTGCAGAGCGCGTGCCTGGACTACGCCATGAGCAAGGACGAGAAGTTCGGCATCTGGGGCGGGCTGTCCGAACGGGAGCGCCGCCGCCTGCGCCGGCTGACGCGCTGAGGTAGTTTCGTGCGATGAGCTCCTCCGGCAGTGCCACCCGACGTTGCTCCCGCCAGACCTGCACGCGGGACGCGGTCACGACCCTCACCTACGTGTACTCGGACTCGACCGCCGTCGTGGGACCGCTGGCCGGCCACGCCGAGCCCCACGCCTACGACCTGTGCGCGGTGCACTCCGACCGGCTCACGGTGCCGCGCGGCTGGCAGGTGGTGCGCCTGGAGCTGCCGGAGGACCGGGCACGCCGCGAGGACATCGGTGCCGTGGCCGAGGCGGTCCGCGAACCGGAGCCGCCCGCGGCCGTCCGGGAGCGTCCCCGGGCGGTGCTGCGCGACGTGTCCCTGCCCCGCTCCGCCGCACCCCGGGACGCGCTCCCGGACCGTCCGGTCCCGGAGCGCCGGCTCCCGGAGCCGCTCCCGCGCGACGTCCCGATGCCCGACAGCCTGCGGCGGCCGCACCTGCGGCGGCCCACGGGGCACGGCGGCGCGGCGGTGCCCGAGGTCTGAGCGGCGCGGCGGTGCCCGAGGTCTGAGCGGCGCGGCGGTGCCCGAGGTCTGAGCGGCGCGGCGGTGCCCGAGGTCTGAGCGGCGCGGCGGTGCCCGAGGTCTGAGCGGCGCGGCGGTGGCCGAGACCTGAGCGGCGCGGCGGTGGCCGAGACCTGAGCGGCGCGGCGGCGCCCGAGGCCCGAGCGGCGTGGCGGCGCCCGAGGCCCGAGCGGCGCGGCGTCCGGCGGAATCCTCCGCACGCCGGTGCCCCCGCCCTAGGATGAGCCGCAGACCGTGCCTGTCCGGCACGGAGGCTCTTCCCCCCGGAGCACCAGGAGACCCCATGACTGTCCCTGCAACGACGCAGCCGACGCACGCCGTCCCGGCCGAGAACCCCTATGCGCACGGCCCCGCGCGCCGTCCCGAGAGCGGCGGCGGTCACCGTGCCGCTCCCTGGGCGGCCCCCGTCCCCGCCCCCGAGCCGACGCCCCCGGCGACGACCGTCCTGGACCCGGGACTGGCCGCGATCCTGCGCTGCCCCCTGACGGGCGGGACGCTGATCCCCGTGGACGCGGACCGCTTGATGAGCGACCGTCCGTTCCGGGACGGCGTGCACCCGGTCTATCCGATCCGCAACGGGATCGCCTGCCTGTGCCCCGACAGCTGAGCGCTCGGGACCGGCGCACGCCCGCGGGCACCCTCCGCCCGGGATCCTCCCCTCGACGCCGACCGGGGTCACGAAGCCGTTAACATTCGTACCCGCGGGGTGGCCGAGTAGGTCGTGCACGGGTCGGTGTGCCTATCGTGGGGCCCGTCCCCGAGCGCTTCCCCCCGTCCCCTCGAGGTGTCCCCACGATGTCCCTGTCCTCCCGTCCCCACCGCGCGCCCCGCGCCGTCCCGGCCCGCCGCCTGCTCGCGCTGGCCACGGCGACGGCGGTGCTCGCCACCGGCTGCGCGCACGCCGCTGGGGCCCACTCCGGTGAGCCTGCGCCCACCGTCGCGTCCTCCACCGGGTCGGCGGCGACCTCGGCCCCGAGCGCGACGCCGGCCATCACGGGGCCGGCCACCACGGGGCCGACCGCCACGGAACCGGCCACCACGGCGCCGGCGGGCCCGCAGCCGGCCGGCGTCGTGGTCACGCCCGCGGACGCCGCCGTGGAGCACAATCCCGTGGACCCGGTCGTGGTGCGCACCGGCGTTGGCGAACTGGGCGAAGTGGTGCTCGTGCCCGCCGCCGGTGGGGTGCCCGTGCCCGGGGAGCGCTCCGCGGACGGGCGCACGTGGACCAGCACGGACATGCTGGCCTTCGACACCGCGTACGTGCTGCACTGGACCGCCGCGGCCGGCGGCACCACGAGCACGGGCACGAGCACCTTCAGCACCGTCTCGGCGGCCCAGGAGGTCGACGCGCGGGTCAACGTGGCCGAGGGCGGGGTCTACGGCACCGGGCAGATCCTGCAGTTCACCTTCTCGGAGCCCGTCCGGCACCGCGACGAGGTCGAGCGGGCGATCACCGTGCGCGGCGGCGGGGACCGGGCCGGGGCCTTCCGCTGGTACTCCGACACCGTGCTGCGCTACCGGCCCGCGGACACCTGGGAGCCGCACTCCGAGGTGACCGTCTCCCTGGACCTGCTGGGCCTGGACGTGGGCGGCGGGATGATCGGCAACCACGACCTGCGCCGCAGCTTCTCGATCGGCGCCGAGCACTACGCCCGCGTCGACGACGCGACGAAGACGCTGACGGCCTACGTCGACGGCGAGGTCGCCGGGACGTTCCCCGTCACCCTCGGCAACCCCGACTGGCCCTCCACCACGGGCCGGAAGGTCATCATGGAGCAGGCCCCCAGCTACCTGTTCAAGGCCTCCTCGCTGAGCCTGCAGCCCGGCGACCCGCACTGGTACGAGACCTTCTGGGCCTCCAACGTGTCCCGGCTGACGGCCAGCGGCGAGTTCGTGCACCAGGCCCTGCCCTCGGCGATGCCCGTCCTGGGCGAGGCCAACGTCTCGCACGGGTGCGTGGGCATGTCCGCCGAGGGCGCGAAGTTCGTCCACGACGTCTTCCGCCCCGGCGACATCGTGGAGGTCGTCGGCACCGGATATCCGCAGGCCGACCCCGACGACGGCTACGGGGACTGGAACATCCCGCTGGAGCACTACGCCGACGAGTCGTGGCAGGGCAAGTGGTGAGGCGCCGCCGCTGAGGTCCCCGGTGGGTAGGATCGGGACCGACCGGCGCGGTCCCGCCCGCGCCGAGCCCCTGAGCACCCCCGACCGAAGGACCCGCCCGTGCCCTCCTCCAGCAACGACAAGGCCCCCTGGCAGCAGGCCGGCTCCGCCGCGGCGGACGCCCGGCGCGGCGAGGACCCGGTGTGGACGGGGCTGCTGCCCGCCGTCCCGCCCGCGGACCCCGCGCCGGAGCCCGGCCGCGACGGCGCACCCGCGCGCGAGAGCGGAGCCGAGCCTGCGGAGGGCAGCGCGGCGGCCGGCGGGTCCGGGAGGGCTCCGGGCGGCTCCCGCGCCGTCGGGGCCGTCGACGTCGGGGAGGACGACGAACCGGACGCGGAGGCCCGCCGCCGGGCCGCCCTGCGCCGCGACGCGCTGGCCGACGAGCCCCGGTTCCCGCGCCTGCAGCAGGTCTTCCTGGCCCTGCTGCTGCCGCTGGCGCTGCTGGCGGCGGCGGTGCGCACGGTGGCCACGCCGCTGTTCCTGTGGGCGGAGTACCACCGGCCCGGCTTTCCCGCGGACCGCTACGGCTTCTCCACGGACGAGCGGATGGTCTACGGGTCCTACGGCCTGGACTACGTCCTGAACTGGGCGCCGCCCGAGTTCCTCGGCGGGCTCGTGGGCGCGGGCGGGGGCCGGCTGTTCCTGGGCTCGGAGGTCGCGCACATGACGGACGTGAAGATCGTCCTGCAGAGCGCCCTCGCCGCGGTCGCCGTCCTGGCCGTGCTCGGCCTCGTCTCCTCCCTGTACCTGCGGGCCAAGGCGCCGGGGGCGGCCTCGGGCGCCCTGTTCTTCGGTTCGTGGCTGACCGTGGTGCTGCTGGTGCTGCTGGCCGTGGCGGCGGTGCTGGGCTGGCAGCAGTTCTTCGCCCTGTTCCACTCGCTGTTCTTCGCGGAGGGCTCCTGGACCTTCCGGGTCTCCGACACCCTGATCCGGCTCTATCCCACCCAGTTCTGGATGGATGCCGCGATCACGGTGGGCGCGCTGACCCTGCTGGGCGCCCTCGCCGTGATGGCCGCGACGTGGCCCACCGCGTTCCGCCGGCACCGGGCCCTCGACCGGGTGCGCCGGCGCCAGGAGCTCAAGCGACGGCTCGCCGGACGCTGACCGGGGCGGCCCCGGACCGACGACCCGGACCCGGGCGGCCCGGGTCCGGGCGGCTCAGATCCAGGCGGCGAACCACATCCGTTCCCGCCACTGCCCGTAGGGGACCGTCTCGGCGTACCAGACCGGGGCGAAGTGGGCGCTCAGCAGCAGCGCCGCGGCCGTGAACACCCCCACCACCAGGAGGCCTGCCCGCCGGCGGCGCACGGAGTCCTCCGGCCGGCCCAGCACCAGCCCCAGCATCCCGGCGAGCATCAGCATCAGGAACGGCTGCACCGGCAGCGCGTAGAAGTAGTACATGGTCCGCTCCGGATACAGGTACCAGGGCAGGTACCCGGCGGCGAACACGCCGAGCAGCGCCCCCCAGCGCCAGTCCCGCCGCACCGCCCACAGCCACGCCGCCACCAGCACGGCGGCGATCCCCGTCCACCACAGCAGCGGGTTGCCGATGTTGAGGATGGCCTGGGAGCAGTTCTCCACGGCGCATCCGGCCGCACCCTGCTCGGGGGCCTCGTAGAAGTAGGAGGTGGGCCGTCCCAGGGTCAGCCACAGCCACGGCAGCGCCTCGTAGGAGTGCTCGGTGCCCAGGCCGCTGTGGAAGCCGTAGGCGGAGGAGTGGTATGCCCACAGCGAGCGCAGGGGGGCGGGCAGCCACAGCACGCCCTCGCCCGGGTGCTCCTGCGCCCACCGGCGGTCGTAGGCGCCGGTCGAGGCGAGCCAGCCCGTCCACGTGAGCACGTAGACCACC
This sequence comes from Kocuria oceani, assembly GCF_029524215.1. Lineage (NCBI taxonomy): Bacteria > Bacillati > Actinomycetota > Actinomycetes > Micrococcales > Micrococcaceae > Kocuria > Kocuria oceani. The sequence goes on from NZ_JARAMH010000009.1 coordinate 172,235, forward strand.
GCGCCCGTGCCGACCACCGCCAGGAACGCCGGCACGCCGTCCTTGAGCACCGCGGCCGGGAACCAGTGCCGGATCCCGGCCGTGCGGCGGGCGTTGAGGTCCCAGAGCACCGTGAGCACACCGAGGCCGGCGACCAGGAACAGGGCGCTCCACTTCACGCCGACCGCCAGTCCGCAGGCCGCGCCCGCGGCGATCCGCCACCAGCGCACCCCCAGCCACGGCCCCCACGCGAGGCGGCGGGCCAGCTGCGCCTCGGGCACCCGCCGGTCCGGGGGCACCCCCAGCCGGGCGACCAGGCGGCGGCGGCCGTCCCGGCGGTCCAGCAGGAGCAGGACGAAGGCGAGCAGGACGAAGAACATCAGGAAGACGTCCAGCATCGCCAGCCGCGACTGCACCAGGTGCAGCCCGTCCACGGCGGTGAAGAGCCCCGCGAGCGTGGCCACCGTGAGCGAGCGGAAGAGCAGCCACCCGGCGGCGCACACCAGCGCGATCGACAGCGTGCCGAACAGCGCCGAGGAGAAGCGCCACCCCACGGGGTCCTCGGCGCCGACCAGCCACATCCCCCCGGCGATGAGCCACTTGCCGACCGGCGGGTGGACCACGTAGGACGGGCCGCTCAGGGCCTCCGGCGGCGTGCCCGCCACGAACAGCTCGTCCGCGCCCTCCGGCCACTGCCGCTCGTAGCCGTAGCGCAGCAGGGAGTAGGAGTCCTTCACGTAGTAGGTCTCGTCGAAGACGATCGCGTCCGGGTGGGAGAGACCGTGGAAGCGCAGCACCCCTCCCAGCACCACGACGAGCAGCGGTGCCAGCCAGGCCAGGCGGGGCACCGCCGCGGCGGGCGGCAGCAGCCGTGCCCGCAGGGCGTCCGGGGCGAGGGACCGGCGCAGCGTGGTCACCGGTTCCCCGGCCCGGGTCACCGGGCCGCGGGCTGGGGCGCGCACCGAGGAACTCACGGAAGTCATCGTAGGGGACGGGCCCCCGCCCGCCCCGGACGTCCGCGGGGGAGGGGAGTGCCCCCGGGCCGGGCCGTAGAGTGGACCCGTGCACACCGAACCCCACGACGACGCCCCGACCGCCGCCCCCGCCGACCCGGCCGGCGGCACCGCGGGCCCCGGGCGGGTCGTGCTGGCGGGCACCCCGATCGGCAACCTGGGGGACGCCCCGCCCCGGCTGCGGGAGGCCCTGGAGACCGCGGACGTGCTCGCCGTCGAGGACACCCGCAGGCTGCGTCGGCTCACCGCCGGCCTCGGCGTCACCACCCGCGGGCGGGTGCTGACCCACCACGAGCACAACGAGGCCGGGCGGGTCGCCGAGCTGCTCGACGCCGTGCGCGCCGGGGCCACCGTGCTGGTCCTGTCCGACGCCGGGATGCCCACCGTCTCCGACCCGGGCTACCGGCTGGCCGAGGCCGCCGCGGCGGAGGGCCTGACCGTGACCGCCGTGCCCGGTCCCTCGGCGGTGCTCACGGCCCTGGCCGTGTCCGGCCTGCCCACCGACCGGTTCACGTTCGAGGGCTTCCTGCCGCGCAAGTCCTCCGAGCGGGCCGCCCGCCTCGCCGAGCTCGTCGGCGAGCGCCGCACCATGGTCTTCTACGAGGCCCCGCACCGGCTCGCGGTCATGCTCACCGCGCTGCAGGAGGCGTTCGGGCCCGGGCGCCGGGCGGTCGTCGCCCGGGAGCTCACCAAGCTGCACGAGGAGGTCGTGCGGGGCTCCCTCACCGAGCTCCTCGACTGGTGCGCCGAGGGCCAGGTGCGCGGGGAGATCGCCGTCGTCGTCGCCGGTGCCCCGGCCCCCGAGGCGGCCCGCCCCGAGGACCTCGTGGCCGAGGTCGAGGCCCTCGTGACCGGGGGCGCCCGGTTGAAGGACGCCGCCGGGGAGGTCGCCGCGCGCTCCGGCGTGGGCAAGCGGGAGCTCTACGAGACGGTGCTGGCCGCCCGCAAGGGCTGAGTGCGGCGCCTCACCGCCGGGCCCGCCCAGGGTGCGCCCGAGTTGACCCGGTGGTGCCTGCACCGACACGGCGCGGAAACACGGTCCGCCCAGAATCGAGGGCAGCCGGGTCCCCGGCACCTCCCGTCCTTCCCCGTATCGGAGCCACGCCATGTCCTACGTGCATCCCTCGGACTTCGTCACGAAGATGATCGACGCCGGTGAGGCGAAGGTCTTCATGTCCACCCGGGACACCCTGATCCGGGCGTTCATGGCCGGTGCCATCCTCGCCCTGGCCGCGGCGTTCGCCGTGACCGTCACCGTGCAGACCGGTCAGGCGGTGGTCGGGGCGCTGCTCTTCCCGGTGGGCTTCTGCCTGCTGTACCTGCTCGGCTTCGACCTGCTGACCGGGGTGTTCACCCTGGTGCCCCTGGCCCTGATCGACAAGCGCCCCGGCGTCACGGTGCGCTCGATGCTGCGCAACTGGGGGCTCGTCTTCCTCGGCAACTTCGCCGGGGCGTTCACCGTGGCCGTCATGATGGCGATCATCTTCACCTACGGCTTCTCCACCGCGCCCAACGAGGTCGGGCAGGCCATCGGCTCGATCGGGGAGGGCCGCACGGTCGGCTACGCCGACTACGGCGCCGCCGGGATGCTGACCCTGTTCGTCCGGGCCGTGCTGTGCAACTGGATGGTCTCCACCGGTGTGGTCGCCGCGATGATGTCCACGAGCGTCTCCGGCAAGGTGATCGCCATGTGGATGCCCATCCTGCTGTTCTTCTACATGGGCTTCGAGCACTCGATCGTCAACATGTTCCTGTTCCCCTCGGGCCTGATCCTCGGCGGCGACTTCTCCGTCATGGACTACCTCGTGTGGAACGAGATCCCCACCGTGCTCGGCAACCTCGTGGGCGGGCTGACCTTCGTGGGGCTCACCCTCTACGCCACCCACGCCCGGACGGGCCTCACCCGGCCCCGCCCGGTGGCGCAGGACGTGCCCGTCGCCGCGGAGTGACCCGCCGCCTGCCGCACCGACCGCCCTTCCGCCGTTCCGAGGAGCACCAATGACTTCCATCATGACCAGATCCGACGCCGCCGAGCTCGTGGTCGCCGCCAGGCTGCGGCGCGACCTGTCCTGGCACGAGATCGCCGAGCGGATCGGCGCCGCACCGGTGTGGACCACCGCCGCGCTGCTCGGGCAGCACCCGCTGAGCGCGGACCAGGCCGGCCAGGTCTGCGAGCTCCTCGGGCTGGACGGGACGGTGGCCGAGAGCCTGCAGCGGCAGCCGTCCCGGGGCGCCGACCCGGAACGCATGGCCGATCCCACGATCTACCGCTTCACCGAGGCCCTGGCCGTCTACGGACCGGCCCTCAAGGAGCTCATCCACGAGGAGTTCGGGGACGGGATCATGAGCGCGATCAACTTCCGGGTCGACGTCTCCCGGCGCCCGGACCCCGACGGCGACCGCGTGGTGGTCACCTTCGACGGGAAGTTCCTCGACTACAGGTGGTGAGCTCGTCCCTCCCACTCCCACGCTCATGCCCACTCCCGGCTTCCCGTAGAGCCCGAGGTGATCTCTCTCGAGCGCCGAGTCCCCCATGAGCTCGCAATCCCCCCGGTCTGATCGGGGGGATCTGCGAGCTCGTGGGGGACTCGGCGGGTTGGGGGTTCCGGTGTGGGGGACTCGGCGGGTTGGGGCTCAGATGTGAGGGGACTCGGCGGGTCTGCTGTTCGGGTGTGGGGGACTCGGCGGGGCGGGGGAAGGAGCCGGGGCGGAAGGAGGCATGCGGGGCGGTCAGTGCCGGTGACGCCAGGTGGGCGGCAGCCAGCGGGCCCGGCGGGCACCCGGGCCTCCACGCCCGGCCAGCGCGGCACGCACCGCGGCGAGGTCCTCGGGATCGGCCTCGGGTGACCACGGCGCCGCTGCCGGCGCGTAGAGGGCGCGCTCCACGTCCCGTCCCAGCCGGCCCAGCGCGGCGCCGGCCGTGGGCACGGTCGCCGCGATCCGCTCCACGAAGGCCCGTGGGGTCTCCGCGGCGGCCCGGCCCAGGCCGTGGTCGGCCGCGAGGTCCTCGAACTCCGCCCAGCCCGCCGTCGCACGGGCTACCGCCGGGGCGCCGGCGTCCCCGAGCAGGCGCATCCGCCGCCTGCGCCGCCGGTCCCGCAGCAGACGGGGGAGGGCGGCGAGCAGGACGAGCAGCGTCGCGGCCAGTCCGCCGGTGAGCCACAGCAGCCGGCCGGCCGGTCCGGCATCGGGCTCGGCGGCGGTGGCCGCGGGAGGCTCCGGCGTCGGCACGGCCGTGGGCGCGGCCGAGGGCGCGCCGCTCTCCTCGGGCCCGGCCGTGCTCGCCGGGGTGGGGGTGTCCTCCGGCGCGGCGGTCGGCTCGGTCGAGCCCTCTCCCTCCGCCGGCCCCTCGTCCTCGTCGGTGGCGCCCTCGGCGGCGTAGCCGGGCACGTCCCAGGTGCCGGGGGTCGGCTCGAAGCGCACCCAGCCGGTGCCCTCGAACCACAGCTCCGGCCAGGCGTGGGCGTCGCGCGGCAGGACGGTGAAGGTGTCCCCGAAAGTGCCCTCGGCCGCGGTGGGCGACGGCAGGTAGCCCACCGCCACGCGGGCCGGGATGCCCAGCTCGCGGGCCATGACGGCCATCGCCGGGGCGAAGTGCCCGGCGTAGCCCGTGCGGGTGGCGAGGAACTGCTCGAGCGCGGCCATGCCGCCGGCGTCGTAGCCCTGGGCGGCCGGGGCGTTCGCGTCGTAGCGGAACTCCTCCGAGCGCAGCCACTCCTGCAGTGCCAGCGCCTGGTCGAAGGCGGTCGGGGCGTCCCCGGCCCGTTCCCGCGCGGCCTCGCGCAGGGCCGCCGGGGTGTCCTCGGGCAGCTCGAGGAACGGGGCGAGCTCCGCGGTCCGCGCCGGGGCCGGTGCCCCGCGCAGCTGCGCGGACGTCGGCTCGGCCGCCACCGCCCGCGCCTCGTAGGCGGTGCCCTCGGGCGGGACGCCGTCACCGTGCACGGTGCGGTGCTGAGGGCTCACGGCCCAGTCGCCCTCGTCGAGCCCCGTCACGCCGACCGGCGCCCAGGGCAGGGGCAGCCAGCGCTCGGACCAGTCCCGCAGCTGCACGGAGGCGCTGCGCTCGGCGGCGGCCGGTCCCGCGGCGTCCGCGCCGAGGGCGTCGAGACCCGGCTCCAGGCCGGTGCCGTCCGGGAACCACTCGGCCCCGGTGAAGTCGTCGAGCACGAGCACCCGCAGGAGCTCGGGCTCTCCGGTGCTCGTGCGGTACTCCAGGCGCGGCCGCTGCTCCGCCGAGCGCAGGTCCTGCCCCACGGCCCGCAGCGGCCCCACCCCGGGGGCGCGGTCCCCGCCCGGTCCGCTGCCCTGGGGGAACGCGCCGTTGACGAAGCCCGGCACCACACCGGGCACGAGCAGGGTCACGGCCAGCACCCCGGCGACCACCACCAGGGCCCGGGCCCAGGTGCCGGGGGCGGCGGCGGTGCGGGCCTCGCGGACCGCGCCGAAGCGGCGGGCCCCGGCGAGCAGCACCAGGGCGGCGAGCACGGCCGCCGCGGTCCCGGCCAGCCCGACGCTCTCGGGCAGGACCAGGGCGGGCAGCACCAGCGGGGCCAGCACGCCCAGTGCGCTGGCCCCGGGCAGGCGCAGCACCACGAGCACCGTGTCCACGAACAGGGTCACGAGGCCCGAGGCGAGGGCGGCGACGAACGCGAGCGCCGTCGTGTCCGGGTACGGGGCAGGTCGTCCCGCCGCGATCCCGGCGGCCTCCCGTCCGAGCTCCCCGGCCAGGGCGAGGCTGCCGGGGGTCGGGACGAAGCCCAGCAGCGCGGGCTCGCGCAGGAACACCACCGTGAGCACCAGCGCCAGGGCGCCCGCCCCGAACAGGGGCGCGAGCACGGACAGGCCCAGCACCCGTGACGTCGCGGTGGCGGCCAGCACCGCGAGCGCGGCCAGCAGGCAGCCGGGGACCCAGCTCCCGCCGTCGAGGACCGCAGCCGGTCCTACGAAGGACAGCGCGACGGCCAGCAGCACCGTGACGGACAGGCCGAGCACGGCGGCCACGGAGCGCCGGGGTGCCGGGGGCACGCCGGGGGCGGCGGAGTCGCGCACGGGGGAGCGCACGGGGGCGGCGGTCACCGCAGCGCTCCGGCCGTGCGGGACCCGGTGCCCAGATGCGCCCAGGCCTCCTCCGGGACCGTGGCCGCGGTGACGACGACGACGGACCAGCCCGCCGCCTCGAGGGCCGCCGCACCGCCCGGAACCCGGTCGGCGTCGGCGGCCACCAGCACCGCGCTGCCGGCGCCCGCCCGGTGCGTGCCGTGCAGGATCCGCTGCGCACCCGCCCGGTCGAGGTCGCCGGAGACCAGCAGCACCGGATGGACCAGGCCGTCGCGGTCGAACCGGTCCGCGAGTCCGTCCTCGGCGCCGGGCCAGGCGCCGGCCCGATCGCCGGGACCGGCGCCGGTCCCGGCACCCGGATCGGCACCGGGTTCGGCACCGGGTTCGGCACCGGGCGCGGAGACCGGGTCCGCGCTGCCGCTGCCGCCGACGGTCCCGTCGATCCCGCGGCTGTCGCCGGGGCGAGCCTCTCCGCCGCGGCCGCTGTCGGTGCCGGCCATTCCGCTGCCGCTGCTGCCGTCGATGCCGCGACTGCCGCCGCAGTGGCCCGCTCCGCGGCGGCCGCTGTCGGCGCCGGCGGTGACGTCCGGCACCGGCAGGGGCCGGACCCGGGCCAGTCCGTGCCGGGCGTCCTCGGCGGCGTCGTCGTCGATCGCGGTCACGCGCCCGCGGACCGCGGCGTCGTCGTCCTCCCCGCCCCGGGGCAGGGGACGGCCCCGGGTGTCCAGGGCGTGCACGGCGGTCTCCCGCTGCGTCAGGTGCTCGAGCACCGCGGCGGTGAAGGACACGGCCCACTCGAACTCGGCCGTGCTGGGCAGCACCCCGGCCCACTGCCGCTCACCGGGCCACGCCGTGTCGTCGAGGTCCAGGAGCAGGCTGAGACGGCGGGTGCTGCGGGGGTCCTCCTGGCGCACCATGAGGGTGCCCTGCCGGGCCGAGGCGGCCCAGTGCACCCGGCGCACGGGGTCCCCGTGCCGGTACTCGCGCACGGTCACGTTGTCGGGACCGGGCTGGGGCTGCGTGGTGCGGGCCGGGTCGGTGCCGGACTCCCGCAGCCGGTCGGCGCGGATCTCGGGCAGCTCCACGGGATCCGGGGCGACGTGCAGGGAGGTGCGCTCGGAGGCGTCGAGCAGCTCGGTGGCCAGCCCGAACGGATCGGCGACCCGCACCGTGGCCGGGCCCAGCGCGTACACCCCGCGCCGGCGCGGCCGGACGGTGTAGGCGGCCGCCTCCCCGCCGGGCTGCACGCTCAGCTCCCGGTCCCCGCCGAGGGGCTCCGGCACCCGCTCGAGCACGGCCACGGCGCCCGCGGCGCTGCCGGCGCGCCGGGACCGGTGCCGGACCCGCAGCCGCACCACGGCCGAGTCCCCGGCCGTGACCAGGGCCGGGTCCACCCCGCGCTTGAGCAGCACCCGGGGCTTGACCACGTACAGGGACAGGGCGGCGAACAGCGGGGCCCCGCCCAGGAACAGCGCGAGCGCCAGCACGTCCTTGCGGCCCAGCCAGGTGGCCAGCAGCAGGCACAGCGCCCCGGTCCCGAGGAACGCCCAGCCGCGGCCGGTGAACCGCGCGCGGGAGTCCACGGGCTGCTCCGCCCGCTCGCCGTCCTCCGTCCGCAGGGTCTCCGGCCGGCGGCTCATCGGGACCGTGAGGCCGGCTCGGCCGGGACGCGGACCTCGTCCAGGACCGCCCGCACCAGCTCCTCCGCGGAGTCGGTGCCGGCGCGGCGGTCCAGGATCAGCCGGTGCGCCAGGACGGGCACCGCGATCGCGCGGACGTCGTCGGGCAGGACGTACTCCCGTCCGGCGAGCGCGGCCTCCGCCCGGGCGGTGGCCTGGAGCTGGAGCAGCGCCCGGGGGCTCGCGCCCAACCGGATCTGCGGATGCGAGCGGGTGGCCTGGCCGAGCGCCACCACGTAGGCGCGCACGGCGTCCGAGACGTGGATCCCGCGCACGTGGGCGACCAGGCGGGCGGCCTCTTCGAGCGGGACGACCGGGCGCAGGCCCTCCAGCGGGGAGCCGCCGCCGTGGTCGGACAGCATCGACATCTCCGCGGCGGTGTCCGGGTAGCCCATCGAGATCCGGGCGGTGAAACGGTCCCGCTGCGCCTCCGGCAGCGGGAAGGTCCCGTCCATCTCCACCGGGTTCTGCGTGGCGACCACCATGAAGGGGGAGGACAGCCGGTAGGTGGTGCCGTCCGCGGTGACCTGCCCCTCCGCCATGCACTCGAGCAGCGCGGACTGGGTCTTGGCCGAGGCCCGGTTGATCTCGTCGCCGATGACCACGTTGGCGAACACCGGGCCGGGCTTGAACTCGAACTCCCGCCGGGCCTGGTCGTAGACCGCCACCCCGGTGATGTCCGTGGGCAGCAGGTCCGGGGTGAACTGGATGCGCGCCACCGACCCGCCGATCGCCGAGGCCAGCGTGCGGGCCAGCATGGTCTTGCCCACCCCCGGGACGTCCTCCACGAGCAGGTGGCCCCCGGCCAGCAGCACGCTCAGGGCGGTGCGGGCCGCCTCGGGCTTGCCCTCGATCACCGTGTTGATCCGGTCCAGGACCGCCTGCGTGTACTGGGGGAAGGACTCCATGGGCTCCTCGGCTTCCTGCTCGGGCGTCTGCTCCCAGTATGTCTGTCCGGCCCCAGCTCGTAGATTGGTCGGTGCCCGCGTGTTTCCCGCCCCGTTCCCCGAGTTCCCGAGGTGCCGCCCGTGACCGACCCCAACACCACCCTCCTCACCGCATCCCTGTGGCCGGATCCGGCGTCCCGGCCCGAACCCGCCCCCGGCGCGACCCCCGCCGCCTACGCGCCCGAGCACTACGCCGTGCCCGAGGACGCCCCCGCCGGGGAGGGCACCAGGCGCCGTTCCGCCCAGGGCGACGACGGGCGCCGCCGCAACCTCGCCTACCCGCCGGCGCCGGAGCCGCTGCCGCACCCGGTGGTCGACAACCACACCCACCTGGACCTGCAGGACGGCCGGGTCCAGGTCTCGGTGCGCGACGCCGCGGACGCCGCCGCGCTCGCCGGGGTGGGCGGGCTCGTGCAGGTCGGCTGCGACGTCCCGTCCTCCCGCTTCGCCGTGGCCGCCGCCCAGGCCGACCCCCGGGTCCTCGCCGCGGTGGCCCTGCACCCCAACGAGGCGCCGAAGCTGGCCGCCGCCGGCGTCCTCGACGAGGCGCTGGCGGAGATCCGCGCCCTGGGGGAGCACGACCGGGTGCGGGCCTTCGGGGAGACCGGCCTCGACTACTACCGCACTGAGGGGGAGGGCCGGGAGCACCAGAAGCGCTCCTTCCGGGAGCACATCCGCTTCGCCCGGGAGACCGGCAAGGCGCTGCAGATCCACGACCGGGATGCCCACGCCGACGTCGTCGCCGTCCTGCTGGAGGAGGGCGCTCCGGAGCGCACCGTCTTCCACTGCTTCTCCGGGGACGCGGAGCTCGCCCGGACCTGCAACGAGCACGGCTGGTACATGTCCTTCTCGGGCACCGTGACCTTCAAGAACAGCCACGACCTCAAGGCCGCGCTGCGCATTGCCCGGCCGGAGCTGGTGCTCACCGAGACCGACGCCCCGTTCCTCACCCCGCACCCGTACCGGGGCCGGCCCAACGCCAGCTACGTGGTCAACTACACGGTGCGCGGCATGGCCGAGATCCTGGAGCAGGAGCTGGAGCCGCTGTGCGAGCGGATCTGGTCGAACACCACCGAGGCCTACGGCCCCTTCTGACCCCTTACTTGGGCGCCGGCCCCCACTTGCGCGCCGAGCCCCCTCTGCGTGCCGATCCCCCTCCCCCTTCCGCGCCGAGCCCCCCACCTGCGCGCCGAGCCCCCCACCTGCGCGCCGAGCCCCCCATGAGTTCGCAGTT